>NZQO01000091.1 GCA_002693605.1 Flavobacteriaceae bacterium | reverse complement strand
TGACCGAACACGTTATTGAGGACCGATTGCCTTATCTGCTCAGTTTCGACGTGCTCATACAATACCTCGTAACCCTTGCGGTAAGCAATGGTTTTAAACCTTCCGAAATTTATCCCGAAATTAGGAATACCTTCTGTTTCCAGGGAATTTCCGACGAGCAGTGGCAGTGGTGCCTCAATTTTATAACGATGGGCAGCCAAAGTCTGCAGACCTACGACGAGTACAAACGTGTTGACGTATCTTCTGAAGGAATCTTCACGGTAGAAAACAGGCGCACCGCAATGATGCACCGCCTTAGCATTGGCACTATAGTAAGTGATAGCATGCTTTTGGTAAAGTACGTCAGCGGCGGCTTTATAGGCACCATCGAGGAATATTTCATCGGAAAGATGAAACCCGGTGATACTTTCGTCTTTGCAGGCCGCACCTTAGAATTGGTACGCCTTCGGAACATGGTAGCGCAGGTACGCCGCTCGAATAAGCGCTCGGCCAACGTGGTGAGCTTTATGGGTGGCCGCATGACGCTTTCGTCGCAAATGAGCGAACTCTTGCGTGAAGAGTTGCAGAGCGAAGCCGAACATAAAAGAAATACGCCAGAATTAAAGGCGCTGGGGCAATTATTTGAGCGACAGCAGCGCGAGAGCATCGTGCCGAAGGAAAGCGAATTTTTAATTGAAACCTTTGAAACGCGCGAAGGGTACCACGCACTTTTCTATCCGTTCGAGGGACGCTTCGTGCACGAGGCAATGAGCGGTCTGTTAGCGTACCGAATTAGCCTGCTGCTTCCAATAACGTTTTCACTCGCCTATAACGACTACGGGTTTGAATTACTGAGCGACCAACCGCTAGATATACAGCAGGTATTGGACAACAACTTACTCTCTACCGACTATCTGTTTGACGACCTTCAGAAAAGTTTAAATAGCACAGAGCTGGCGCGACGCAAGTTTCGGGATATATCGGTGATTAGCGGATTGGTTTTTCAAGGCTATCCAAATAAAATGGTGAAGACCAAGCACCTGCAGAGCAGCAGCCAGTTACTGTTTGATGTATTTCGCGATTTTGAGCCCGACAACCTCCTGTACCTACAGGCATTCCGGGAGACCTACGAGCACCAATTGGAAGAGGGCCGCCTGCGCCTGGCGTTGGAGCGAATAGCCACCCAGCAAATCAGCTGGAAGCGATGCGAGAAGCCGACGCCGTTCAGTTTTCCCATAATAACCGACAGGCTGCGCGAGAAACTCTCTTCTGAAAAATTGAAGGACCGCATTAAAAAAATGACCTTGCAGTTGGAGAAATAAAAGAAGAACTTTGCACCCAGCGTGTCCCTTACCGTAGAAATAGCGAACCAATCTTTCATACTGCACCCCAGCGGGGCGGCCTTTTGGCAACAACAACAAATGCTGTTAATAGCCGACGTGCACCTAGGAAAGGTGTCGCACTTCCGGAAACACGGCGCCGCCGTACCGATACACGCAAGCTTCAGGAACCTGGAAAAACTTACCCAGGTCGTGAACGATTTTTCCCCCAAGACGATTTGTTTTCTTGGCGATCTCTTCCATAGCGACCTGAACCAAGAGTGGGAAGATTTCACCCAATGGGTGCACTACACCACTGGGAATATTGTATTGGTAGCGGGAAATCACGATATCATCGCCGCCACGAGATATACAGACCTCGACATCGAGGTAATTGATGACCTTACGTTGGAAGGATTCCATCTGTCGCATCACCCATCGGATACGCAACCGCTCTTTAACCTCGCCGGGCATATCCATCCAGGGGTCCGACTTCAAGGAGTAGGACGCCAAACGATTAAACTTCCTTGTTTCTTCCGAAGGAAAAACCAGATGATCTTGCCTGCCTTTGGCACCTTCACCGGAAACTATATCCTGAAACCTACCGAAGAGGACGTTGTGTACGCCATTGTAGACCAAGAAGTTACCAAACTACATTAAGCATGGCCTAACTCCTGAATACATGTCATTTAGCGCATTTGGAAGTAGGATTCGCATTCGCTATCTTTAAAATAAAAATTGAACCCTGGACCAAAGACACCCCAGCCTATGAAAAAGACACTGCAAATTGCCAATATTCTCGTATTTATAGCTACCCTCTTGGTAAACTACGGCTCCAATACTGGTGCTATTAACAATATTACCATAGGCGAGGTTTCCGAGAACCTCGACAACCTACTTACCCCGGCGGGCTACGCGTTTTCCATTTGGGGCCTTATCTACCTGCTCCTTCTCGGTTTTGTTGTGTACCAGGCTAGGAGCCTCTTTACCACCGTCCGGGACGATGCCTTTATTTTAAAGACGGGTTGGTGGTTCGTACTGTCGTGTACCGCGAATATGCTGTGGGTTATATTTTGGCTGTACGGTTATTTCAGTTTTTCTGTCCTGGCTATTTTCGTGCTCTTATATTCCCTGCTGAAGATCGTAATGAACAATCGCATGGAATTGTGGGACGCGCCCATTTCTGTAATTGTCTTCTTGTGGTGGCCCTTCGTATTTTACAGTGGCTGGATTACCGTTGCCAGTATTGTAAACGTAGCGGCTTACCTTACCAGCATCAATTGGTCAGGCTGGGGTATATCGCCCAGCATCTGGGCCGTAGCACTCATTGTTATTGCCGGGCTCATTAACCTTGCCGTTACATGGCGCAGAAATATGCGCGAGTTTGCGTTCGTGGGTGCCTGGGGACTTTTTGCCATAAGCATTAACCAATGGGGCGGTTCTAACGCGCTAGTATCTTATGTCGCCCTGGTGGTGGCCGCCATCTTATTTATAAGCAGTGCCTATCACGGCTACTTAAATCAAGATACGAATCCGGGGCAAAAATTAAAGGAGTACTTTAACCGCTAATGGAGACACATAAAAAAGAATTTTTCGAACTGCCGGACGACATCGTTTTTCTGAACGGAGCGTATATGTCCCCACAGCTAAAATCGGTAGCGCAAATAGGAATTGAAAATCTTCGCAAAAAGGGAGATCCGTCAAAGATGGACGATTCCGATTTCTTCGGTGGGCGCCTTCTGTTGAAACAACGATTTGCCCAATTAATCGCGGCCGAAACCCATCAACGAATTGCCATAATCCCTTCGGTTTCCTACGGAATTGCCACTGCCGTGCAAAACATTCCCTTTCAGAAAAAAGATGAAATCGTAGTCCTTGAAGAACAGTTTCCTAGCAACTATTACGCCTGGAAACAACTCGAGCGCGAAACGGGCGTTACGGTGGTCACGGTGAAGGCTCCACCCCTTGCCAAGGGTCGCGGCGCAGCATGGAACGATGCGGTGCTCGCAGCAATCAACCACCGCACCAAGGCGGTCGCGATGCCACAGGTGCACTGGGCCGATGGCACCTGGTTCGACCTCAAGGCAGTAAAGAATCGGTGCGACGAAGTTGGGGCGTATTTAATTATCGATGGTACCCAGAGCGTGGGCGCAATGCCGTTTTCTGTCGATGAAATTAGGCCCGATGCGTTGATCTGCGGGGGCTATAAATGGCTTATGGGCGGTTACGGGCTAGGCGTTGCCTATTTTGGTGAGCGATTTGATGGGGGCAGGCCCCTTGAAAATAATTGGATGAACCACGAGGGCGCCGAAGATTTTGCCACTTTGTCTAAATACAACGAAAATTTCAAGCCAATGGCCGAACGGTACAACGTGGGCGAGTCGAGCAACTTTATCCTTACCAATATGCTCTCTGAAGCGATACGGCAATTGTTGGAGTGGACCCCCGAAGCGATTCAGCAATACTGCCGTTCCATTACCGAATTGGCCTTACGTACATTGGAAGAGAAAGGGTATTATGTGGAATCGCCCGATTTTAGGGGGCACCATCTCTTCGGAATTTATCCAATGCAGAACGATAATCTCGAAGCGATAAAGATAAAACTCAAGCGAGAGAAGATTGCCGTTTCGTATCGCGGCGATGCCATTCGGGTGTCGCCCAACGTGTACAATACACGAGCCGAGCTAGAGAAATTGGTAGCCTGTTTGGTCTCATAACGGCTATACCATTCCCTTGATATCGTTTCCCCAGGTCGGGTAGGCAAAGATCATTGCCTTTAGGTCGCGGCATTTTAACTTTCCGCACATAGCGAGCACGAAGAGATTGATCATTTCACCCGCCTGTGGCGCGAGGATATGCGCACCCAAAATAAGGTTGGTCTCTTTTTCAACCAAGGTTTTGTAGGCATAGTAACCTTCGTTAATTCGTTTGGCATTGTACCATTCGGGCACGCTTTTATATTCAATTGTAAATTGATAGCCTTGCCGGCGCGCTTCATCTTCGGTAAGACCAATGGCGGCCATTTGGGGCAAGGTGAAGACCACGGAAGGAACTGGAGGAAAGTCCATCTTCAAATGGTTGCCTTTTCTCAAATTCTTGGATACCACCCTCCCTTCTTGCGAAGAGGTAGGTGTTAGGGGCAGACTGCCGCTCGCAGATACATCGCCACAGGCATATACCGCAGGATTCGTAGGACTCTGTAAGAATTCGTTGACTGAAATGCCTCCGTTTTCAAATGCAACGTTTCCCTTTTCCAGATTGAGCGCCTCTATGTTGGGTATTCGTCCGGCAGTATTAAATACCATAACGGTATCTAAGGACTGTGTCTTTCCTTTTTGAGTAAACAGTACGCGATAGTTTTTCCGCAATTTTTCTACCGAAGTGATGGATGCGTTAAACAGAAATTTAACCCCTAATTCCTCAGAAGCTTGGATAAGATGGGCCACGATATCCTTGTCAAACGTGCCAAGGGGTCGCTCGGTCATTTCAATCACGGTAACCTCGGCCCCGCAGCGCGCGGCTATGTGCGCAAATTCCATACCTACATACCCGGCACCGACAAAGACAATTGACTTCGGCAAGGCCGGCAAATCTAGAAAATCTTCACTATGCAGCAAGTGCTCGCGTCCAGGGATTTTCAGTTCCATTGGTCGTTGGCCTGTTGCGATTACAATCTTGTTCGCCTTTACCGTTTTCCCTTCTACCGAGAGCGTGGTTTCATCTATAAATTGCGGTGATTGGTGGTAGAGTGAAATGCCTGCTTTCTTTAGCTTTTTCTCGGTTACGGCGGGTACCGCATTTGTGAACGTTTCCTTAAATTTTTGAAGGGCGGCCCAGTTTATCTCGGGTAATTGCGAAATACCTTTCCCCTTTAAATTTCTTGCCTTGTGCAGTACCTCGGTAATGCCTACCAGGACCTTCTTGGGGTCGCAACCGCGGTTAGCACATGTGCCGCCGAATTCTCGGTTGTCTGCTATGGCGACTTTCATCCCATCGGCCGCGCAATCGTACGCTACGCTTTTACCTGCGGTGCCCGTACCAATCACGAATACATCAAAATGTTCTATTCCCATTCTCGGAAAATAGTCAAATTGGCCCCCGCTTTGTGTTAGGAAAATGGTAAAGTTGCCGAAAAATTAGCTCCTCCTTTTCCAAACCTTACGGGTTTGCTCTATTTTTGCACTCCATGTCTAAAACCGTAGTACAAACCCTGTTCTCCAAGTCTGCAAAATCGGCAGCCTTGCAAAATTCCATTGCACGTCCCGAACAACCGGTAGCCCTCGCAGGTTTGGTAGGCTCGGCGGTTTCGCTGGTAATCGCGAATGTGTTCAAATCGCAGGAACTTCCCTTTTTGGTTATTCTGAATGACAAGGAAGAGGCCGCGTATCACCTAAACGACCTGGAAAACTTGTTGGGCGACGACAACGTACTTTTTTATCCCGGGAGCTACCGGCGACCGTATCAAATTGAGGAAACGGATAATGCAAACGTACTGTTGCGCAGCGAGGTATTGAACCGAATCAATTCGCGCCGCAAGCCGGCGCTTATCGTTACCTACCCCGAGGCACTTTTCGAAAAGGTGGTAACCCGTAAGGAGCTGGAGCGAAATACCCTGAAAATCAAGGTGGGCGAACAGGTGTCTATCGATTTCGTGAACGAAGTGCTCTTCGAGTATCACTTTAAGCGAACCGATTTCGTGACCGAACCCGGCGAGTTTTCGGTGCGCGGCGGCATTTTGGACGTATTCAGCTATAGTCACGACGAGCCGTACCGAATCGAATTTTTTGGCGATGAGGTGGAGAGCATCAGGACGTTCGATGTGGAAACGCAACTTTCTTCGGAACAACTGAAGAAGATATCAATCATGCCCAATGTGGAAAATAAGCGCCTAGAGGAAACGCGAGAGAGCTTTCTAAAGTACATAGCGCCCAAAACGGTAGTTTTTCTGAAGAATGAAGAATTGTTAAGCAGCAGTATTGACGCCCTTTTCAAAAAGGCTACGCAGGCATTTGGCACCGTTAAGGGCGAGGTCAAGCAGGCCGAACCTTCCGAGCTTTTCTGTACCGCTTCGGAACTTACCCATCAATTAACCCAGTTCACCACGGTTACCCTGAACCAGGGAAGTAAGGCCACGGAGAAAGCGGAAGTTGCCACCCAAATTGACTTCCACACAAAGCCGCAACCCTCGTTCAATAAACAATTCGACCTGCTAATCGAAAACTTGAACGCCAATACCGAAAACGGGTACAAGAACTATATTTTCTGTAGCAGCGAGCAACAGGCCAAGCGCTTCCACGACATTTTCGAGGACGCCCAACAGCGCGTAGCACAGTATGAAACGGTGGTATTCCCCCTGTACCAGGGGTTTATCGATGACGACCAGAAACTGGTCTGTTATACAGACCATCAGCTATTTGACAGGTACCATAAATTTCAGCTGAAAAATGGCTATGCCAAGAAGCAGGCCATCACCTTAAAGGAACTGACCAATTTGGAGGTGGGAGATTACGTAACGCACATAGACCACGGGATTGGCAAATTTGGCGGCCTTCAGAAAATTGACGTGGAAGGGAAGAAACAGGAAGCCATCAAGCTCATTTACGGCGAACGCGATATCCTGTACCTCAGCATACACTCCCTTCACAAAATCACGAAGTATAACGGAAAGGATGGCAAGGAGCCGAAAATTTACAAGCTGGGGAGCGCCGCCTGGAAAAAGCTGAAACAGAAAACCAAGACACGGGTTAAGCAAATTGCCTTCAACCTAATTGAACTGTATGCCAAGCGCCGATTGAAGAAAGGGTTCTCTTTCGACCCCGACAGCTACCTACAGCTCGAGCTGGAATCATCATTTATGTACGAAGATACCCCAGACCAGAGCAAGGCCACCGAGGAGGTAAAGCGCGATATGGAACATGAGCGCCCAATGGATCGCTTGGTATGTGGCGACGTGGGCTTCGGGAAAACCGAAGTTGCCATTCGAGCGGCTTTCAAGGCGGTCGATAACGGCAAGCAGGT
>NZQO01000090.1 GCA_002693605.1 Flavobacteriaceae bacterium | reverse complement strand
TCCGAAATAAAATCGTACTGCCGCTGCATCCCTGCTACATCGGTTTCGGCATTTCCGTCGGGCAGAATCGTGAAAGTTTTCGACAGGACCTCATCGCCCACTTCTAGCACCACCTTGTACTGTCCTGGCACTGCCTGTGGCGCTTCGGTACTTGCCCACCAGAGAATCATTCCATCTAAGCGCTCGGCACCCTCGCCGCGCATATCCCACGTATGGTAATTGGCGCCTTCCTTCACCTCTAGCTTTTTATCCTTGGCTCCTTTGGTGGAAAATTTCTGAATGGTATCGTTCTGCATGCTAAGGTAGCTAAGCGAAACCTCCTCTTCGGGCTTGTTCTTTAAATAGAAGTAGGTCATTACACCGCTTGGGTGATTGGTGCCGGTTGTCAACGATCCTTTTTGCGAATTTCCTCCCATACGGTAAGTGTCCTTGGGCGCAAATAGATGGTTTTTAGCTTTATCGACAGAAGCCAATTGATGCAATACCGTGAGGTCATCGATCATCCAAAGACTACGGCCTTGGGTGGCCACAATAAGATTGTTGTCTTTAAGCGCCAAATCGGTAATTGGAACGATAGGCAAATTTAGCTGGAACGGTTTCCAGGAGGCACCGTCGTTAAATGAGATATACATTCCGGTTTCGGTACCGGCATAGAGTAATCCTTTTTTCTTTGGGTCTTCCCGTAGCACGCGCGTAAAATGCTCGGCGGGGATGCCATCGGTGATCTTTTTCCAACTTTTGCCGTAATCGGTGGTCTTGTAGAGGTACGGCGCAAAATCGCCCAATTTGTAACGGGTTCCGGCAACGTACGCAGTTCCGGCGTCGTAGGCCGAGGGTTCAATGCTGTTAATCATCATCCACTCGGGCATTCCCTTTGGAGTAACATCATTCCAGTTCTTTCCACCGTCTCGCGACACATGAATTAGACCATCATCGCTTCCAACCCACAGCAATCCGGGGGTCACGGGACTTTCTGCGGCGGCGAAGATGGTATTATAATATTCAACCGAAGTGTTGTCCTGTGTAATTGGTCCGCCAGATGATTTCTGCATTTCTGGCACGTCGCGCGTAAGATCTGGACTAATAGTTTCCCAGCTCTCGCCTTCGTTGGTAGTTACGTGCAAATGGTTCGAGGCCGTGTAGAGCTTATTGGGGTCGTGCGGTGAGAAAAATATTGGAAAATTCCATTGAAAACGGAATTTCGCACCTTCGGCACCGTGACCCATGGGATTATCGGGCCATACCGAGATACTGCGAACCGTGTTCTTATCGTGATTGTAACGGGTTAGGAAACCATCGTAACTTCCGCCATAAACGATTTCCGGATTTTCCGGATCAACCGCAATGTGGGCACTTTCGCCCCCTGCAGTTGACTCCCAGTCTTCCTCGCCTATGTTCCAACCTTCGGTTCTATGTGCAATGCGCACGGTGCTGTTATCCTGTTGGGCGGCATAGATGCGGTACGGAAACGCATTGTCGGTCGTTACCCTATAAAACTGCGAGGTTGGCTGGTTGTGATATGTGCTCCAGGTTTCGCCACCATCGTAGGTGACCTGGGCCCCACCGTCATCGCCAATAATCATCCTATCTGGGTTTTCTGGGGCAATCCATAAATCGTGGTGGTCGCCATGAGGGGCGTTGTACGTTTCGTACGTCTTGCCGCCATCGGTGCTTTTGTGGTAACGTACATTTAATACATACACGACATCCTCATCCTTAGAGTCGGCATAAATACGCGTATAGTACCATGCACGCTGTCGTAGGTTACGGTCATCGTTAATTTGTTTCCACGTTTCGCCACCATCATCGCTTCGGTATACGCCGCCTTTTTCCTTGTTCTCCACAATGGCCCAAACGCGCTCACTGTTTACGGGGGATACGGTTACACCAATAATACCCAAGGTGTCGGTAGGGAATCCTTTGTTATTTGAAATCTCCTTCCAGGTCTCCCCGCTATCGGTACTTTTCCAAAGTGCGGACCCATCGCCACCACTACTAAGGCTGTAAGGCGTGCGGCGCACATTCCAGGTAGATGCATATAAAATTCGAGGGTTGTTGGGGTCCATAATCAAATCGACCGCCCCGGCATTTTCGTTTGCAAACAATTTGCGCTCCCAAGTTTTTCCACCATCGGTACTCTTATAGACGCCGCGCTCTTGGGTTGGCTTGTAGATATTTCCCAATACGGCTGCGTACACGGTGTTATAGTCTTTGGGGTGCACGGCAATACGCGGTATATGGCGAGTTTCATCCAATCCGGCAGACTGCCAGGTTTTTCCGGCGTCCTCGGTCTTCCACATTCCATAGCCAGAGGAGACGTTACCGCGAACGGTTTTCTCGCCACCTCCCACATAGATTACGTTGTGGTCGCTCTCGGCCACTTCGATGGCACCTATACTTCCGCCGAAATACCCGTCGGAGATATTCTCCCAACTACGACCACCGTCCTTAGTGCGCCATACCCCGCCGCCCGTTGCGCCAAAGTAAAATAGATTTGGATTGCCCGGCACACCGGTTACTGCGGCACTTCGCCCGCCACGAAAAGGCCCCACCAACCTGTATTCCAGGGCATCGTAAAGTGTTTCGTCGTAGGTTTGGGCGTTTGCATTTTCAGAAGAAAATCCTAAAAAGAGAATAGCGCAGAGTACCGCGCAGAGAAATTGAAAGCGTTTCATACATTCTGAATTGAAAAGTTTGCCTAAAGATAAACTTTCAATATAAATTCAGAAAATTAAAATGCTTCGTAGTAACCGGCGCTATTTTTTAATAAATTTTTCAACGGTGGTTTGTCCGTTGGAAGTAATTTCGGCAAAATACAGCCCCGTTTCCAAGAGTGAGATATCCAAGAGGGTATCAACATTTAGCTGCTGTTTCCGCATTACCGACCCGGAAACGCCGTATATGGTTATTGCGGCAGTATTGTCGAGTAGGCCTTGAATTGCAATGGAATCGCTAGCTGGATTGGGAGCGAGGGTTACCTCTTCTAAATTGTTGTCGGGTGAGGAGAGGGTGATTTCGTTTCTAAAGCCTAGCCCAAAATACGCGGCAGCGTGCAGTTCCAGCTCCGATATAGCCCCAGATATTAGAAACCCGCCCACGGGATAATTCTCGATCAATACCGTCTTGAGTAAATAGCCATTACTCCCTCCCAACACACAGTCTTCCTGATAATTTTTTGTAATAAGGGCGAAATCGTACGCGGAATCTTCCATGTACTCAAATTCTCCAGAGATTTCCCAGCAGTTATCTATCGCGGTAAAGGACAGGTCTTCGTTGATGGTAATTTGCGGCACATCTGGGCCATAGAAATATTGGGTGCCGCCTAGGTCCACAAATTCCGAATAGAGATACCACGTTTGGAACAACTCTGTATCAGGCCCTGGTATGGGGTAATCCCTATAAAATGCAATATTGCCAACGGCATCGGTAAGACGTAACATCTTGGTTCCGTCGCTGTTTTCATAATAGTCGTACTCGAAGGTTTTCAAAAAGGCCGTAGGTTGCGTTAGAAATTCGTGGAAGTATAGGGCTTCGAAGTCACAATTATCAACATCACACGCCAAGGGCGTGATGGCCACATCTGTAAATTCGATAGTTTCATTGAATGCATCGAAAAGAAGCTGCCCTTGCAAGGAATTTACAACCCCGCTGGCATCAGCCGCGTATGCCCCGTTGCTTCCGGAGAATTGGAGATTGAAATTTTCATCAAAGGGACTGTAACTTACGTCATTGTCAATACTGATGTACCTTACATACCAAGTAGCATCTAACATTCCCTGTTCTTGGGCAATGGTGCACAGTGGCAATAGGCAAGCGAGAAAAATTAGCAGATTCTTTTTCATAACGGCCTCGATTCGTTCCGTCTAAAGATATGAAATCTTTTTACTGATTTGCCAAAGTTCTTTTAACCTCCCTATTCAGGTAATACCCCGTAACGATGGTAGAGAGCACGTCGGCAATGGGGAACGAGATCCACACGCCCCATACGCCGTAGAACTTAGGCAGAATCAATATTAGCGGAATCAAGAAGAATCCCTGCTTGGTAAGGCTAAGCAACAGTGCGGGCACCGCCTTGCCTATGGCCTGGAAATATGATGAACCTATCAACTGCACCGCAATTACGGGCGTGGCCGCGAAAACCCAGCGAAGGGCCGATGGGGTACGTTCCAAGATCTCGGCGTTGTTGGCCACGGTCTCGGCATCGAGGCCTTCACGACTGCTAACAAAAATGGAGACGATTTCTGAAGGAAAGAGCATAATGACGATAAAAATCAAGACTGCCAATCCGCCGGAATATAAAATAGAGATATTGATACTCTTTCGCACACGCTGGTACTGTTCGGCGCCATAATTGTAGCCGGCGATGGGCAAAAAGCCCTGATTTACGCCAATAACGGGAAAAAGCGCGAACATGAGCATGCGGCTAATAATACCATATGTGGCAACATCTAGCGCATCGCCCGTATCGATAAGCACGTTATTGATCAATATGGTAAAAATGCTGATAACGCCCTGCCGCGCCAACGTAACCGAACTGAGACTGCTAATTTCCGAAACGATATTCCGTTGAAGGCGCAAGCACCGCGCCGTAATGCGCAATTCGCTTTTTGCGATAAAAAACCAGATAATGAAGAGAAAGCAAATGGCATAACTTATAAAGGTAGCCCACGCGGCACCGTGCATCCCAAAATCAAAAACGCTTATGAGCAAGTAGTCCATAAAGATATTCCCCACCGCGGGCAGCATCATGGCGTACATTGCGAATTTCGGCTTTCCCTCGGCGCGAATAACATTGTTGCCCATCATGCACATAGCGAGCATGACGATACCGTACAGCACAATTCTATAGTACAGCAGTGCCAAATCCTTAAACGACTCGTCGGCCCCGAAAAATTCAATTAAATAATCTTGGAACAGCAGTCCCAGCGCGGCCAATAGGCCCGAGGTAAGCAACGTAAGCGTTATTTGATTTCCGAAAACTTTCACCGCCTTGGCGTCGTCGCCCGCCCCAAGGGCACGCGAGAGCACCGAGCTCCCGCCAATTCCCACAGCGAGACCAATGGCACCTATGAAAAAGGTTACGGGGATGACCACCGTAATTGCCGAAATGGCCAACGGGCCAATCCACCGTCCTACGAAAATGGTGTCGACGATCATGTTGAGGGACATGACCAAGATTCCAATCGAGGCGGGCACCGCCTGTTGGATAAGCAATTTATTTATGGGTCGCGTGCCCAGGGAAGCCGATCGATTGGTTTTTGCCATTAAGCAATGGCTTTATCAAGATCAACGATGCGCCATTTTTCGATCCAATTCACCAAAATCTGCACAAAATCATCCCGATCGTTTAGACAGGGTATTGTGGTAAACTCGCTGCCGCCACTTTCGTGGAAAATTTCCTCGCCTTCCATGGCAATTTCTTCCAAGGTCTCAAGACAGTCGCTCACGAAGGCAGGGGTTACGATGGCCATTTTCTTGATACCCGCCTTCCCCAGGCGCTCAATGCTACGGTCGGTATAGGGCTGTAGCCATGGGTCGAAGCCCAATCGTGATTGGAATGACGTTGAATAGGTATTTTCCTTCAATTGTAATTTCTCGGCTACGAGTCGCGTCGTTTCATAGCATTGGTGGCGATAGCAAAACTGGTGAGCCGGAGAGGGCGTTATACAGCATTGCCCGTCTATCTTACAGTGTCCGTTGGTAATGTCGCTTTTCCGAATGTGCCGCTCCGGCACCCCGTGGTAACTAAACAGTAAATGTTCGTAGTCTAGGTTCTGAATGCTTTCTGAAATGCTCTGGGAAAGCACCTCAATATAATCTGGCCGGTCGTAAAAAGCCGGAAGGGACGTAATTTTCAACTGCGGAAAGAACTGCTCCTGCAGTTCGGCTACCTTTACCGTAATCGTTTCGGTCGTGGCCATTGCAAACTGGGGGTACAGCGGCATGAGCAATACCTCATCCACCTGTTGGTCTACCAATTGCTGAAGCCCTTTCCGTAGCGTCATACTTCCGTAGCGCATTGCCAATGCCACGGGAACCGTTACCTTTTCCTGAATTTTCTCCTGAAGCCGCTCTGAAATAACGATGAGGGGCGATCCTTCCTCCCACCAAATTTTCTCGTATGCCGCTGCCGATTTTTTCGGGCGGGTATTCAGGATAATTCCGCGCACCAAGAATGTGCGAAGCCAATAGGGCACATCGATTACCCGTGGGTCCATCAAAAATTCATCCAGGTATTTCTTAACATCTTTTGGAGAGGTGCTGTCGGGGCTTCCCAAGTTAACCAGAAGGACTCCTTTTTTCATAGCGCGCGTGTTTATGTGCGCAAAAATACCGCTTTTAAAAAGAAGGCTCAAAGACAGAGCCGAACAAAACTCAATCGTATTATAAGAAAGCCCTATGCCGAAAGGCTCATTAGGTATTTTTTGGGGGTGGTGCCAAATTTTTTCTTGAAAGCGGCTATAAAATGACTTGCCGTGCTATACCCTACCTTAAGACCCACCTCATTAACATTGTGCGCGCCGGTGGCCAACAATTGCCGGGCAACCTCCATTTTATAGTCGAACAAGAAGCTAAAAACGCTATCACCATATACCTGCTTGAATCCTTCCTTCAACCGGTTTAGCGGAAGGTTGATTTCGTCGGCCAGTTCCTGCAGCGTAGGCGGCTCGGCCATCCTCGCGATAATAATCTGCTTCGCCCTTTTTAGCTTCGCGACATTGTCCTCATCGGCCAGAAAAGGGCATTGCTCCACGTCCATATCGGCCGGTCTATTGAAATAGAGGCTCAGCAATTCATATGCCTTCCCCTTAAAGTATAGGGCCTTAACCGATGGATGGAGATTGTAGTTCATCAACTGATTTAGCACAATTGCCATCGATGGCGAAATGGGCGCGTCCTTATAATATTTCCGGTCCTTATTCTCATCGCTCAAAAAGGTAATATAATTCGCTTCGGAAGAGAACAGCGCGTGGAATTTCTCGATAGATATGAGCACCGAAAGCACCCACGATTGCGCCGGAACGCTAAGGTGTAAGGGCAATTCCTTTTCGGGGTTGTACAATAGCAGCGAGTTTTCCTCACGCAAAGGCAACAAATAGTTGCCATCGTTGAACACAAACGTTACCGACCCCTTTACGCAAAAATGAAACTGTAGGAAGGCACTCCCAATTTCGCGTTTATAGTGCTGTGTATCATCGGTTTCATTGTTGAATTTCAAAATTAGGAACCCAACGGAAACCGTGGTTTCACCATAAAAACCTTCAGCGACATTTTCTTCGGAAATCATACTCTAATTTTTATCGATTATTTAGAATTGTTCTAAACTAACGGCTCATTTACCATCTCACAAGTAGCTAAATTAGGGCAATTATATGATAAATGTCATTTTTAGACCGTTTTTAACGCTCTTCGATACAATTGATACCGATAGCGTTATTTTTTAAAATAGACAATCTATACTTTTGTCTCGTCTGTAAATGAATCATTCAAACCAAATACCCCATACCCCATTGGACGGAACATTCTACGCCATAGGCTTAAACTATAAAAAGGCCGATGCGGAAATTCGCGGGCACTTTAGCATAAGCGAGACCGCGCAGCAGCACATACTCGATGCGGCAAAGCGTGAGGGCATTCCGTCACTATCGGTTATCTCTACCTGCAACCGCACCGAGATGTACGGTGTGGCAAAGCATCCCTTTCAGCTTATCAAGCTACTGTGCGAACATACCCACGGCACGGTCGAGGAGTTTGAGAAGGTAGCCTATATCCATAAAAATACCGCCGCCGTCTCCCATCTCTTTCAGGTGGCGACCGGCCTTGATAGCCAAATATTGGGTGATTTCGAAATTATTAGCCAACTGCGAAACGGCTTTCGCCGCTCCAAGAAAATGGGCATGCTCAACGCCTATATGGAACGCTTGGCCAATGCGGTGATTCAGGCGAGCAAGCGTATTAAGAACGAGACCGACATCTCGACCGGTGCCACGTCGGTAAGTTTTGCCGCCGTACAATATATTATGGCGCACGTTCCTTACGTTTCGCAAAAAAATATCCTGCTCTTCGGTACTGGCAAGATTGGCCGAAATACTTGTGAAAATCTCATTAAGCACACCAAGAACGAACATATTACCCTGATAAACCGCACCAAGGCCACGGCCGAGAAAGTCGCTGGAAAATTCAACCTCTTGGTAAAGGATTATGCCGACATACAGTCGGAAATAGCACAAACAGATGTCCTGATCGTTGCGACGGGCGCACAGCAGCCAACGATTTCGAAGGAACTCTTGTTTCTTAAAAAACCCTTGCTCGTACTCGACCTTTCCATTCCGAAGAACGTGTCGGACGATGTGAGGGAAAATCCATTCGTTACCTTGGTTCATTTAGATGAACTGTCATCGGTAACCAACCAGACCCTCGAACAGCGTGCAGAACACCTACCTATGGCAAAGGCCATTATCGCCGAGGTGGAAGAGGAATTCAACAATTGGGCGCAGCATCGCCATTTTGTACCAACGGTAAAAGCGCTAAAGGCAAAACTTTCAGAAATAAAATCAGGCGAAATTGACTACCATCGCAAAAAGTTGACCGATTTCAACGAGGAACAGGCAGAGATATTGAGCGATCGCATCATCCATAAAATAACCACCCAGGTCGTAAATCATTTGAAACAGGCCAATGGCAGTACGGAATTGCACCTGGAATTGCTTGAAAAGATGTTTCAACTTGAAACTTCCAAAAGTGAGTAAGACCATACGCATTGGAACGAGGGACAGCGAACTCGCGCTGTGGCAGGCAAAGACCGTACAGACACACCTGGAAACCCTGGGATACAGTACAACGCTCGTTCCCGTCAAGGCTACTGGCGATTTATTGCTGGATAAACCCTTGTACGAACTCGGTATTACCGGAATTTTTACCAAAACCCTAGATATTGCCATGCTCAACGGCTCGGTAGATATCGCAGTACACAGCATGAAGGATGTGCCCACGCGACTTCCCAAGGGAATCGTGCAAACAGCCGTTTTGGAGCGTGCCACTTCCGAAGATATACTTGTCACTAAAAATGCATTCAACCCGATAGATCCTTGCACCATTGCCACGGGAAGCTTGCGCCGCAAGGCCCAGTGGCTGCACCGGTACCCACACCACCGCGTAGTTGATTTGCGCGGAAACGTAAACACGAGACTTCAAAAATTAGAGGAGAACGAATGGGCGGGTGCCATTTTCGCAAAGGCAGGGCTGAAGCGCATAAATGTCCTTCCCGAAACCTTCGAAATACTGGACTGGATGGTGCCCGCCCCCGCACAGGGCGCAATGGTCGTGGTCGCCCTAGAGCGGGATGACTTTTGCGTAGAGGCAACTGCGCAGCTAAACCATAAACCATCGGATATCTGCACCCATATAGAGAGGCAATTCCTCCGCACCCTGGAAGGGGGCTGTACAGCACCCATTGGAGCCCTCGCACAAATAGTTGGTAACGCGATCAAATTTAAGGGATGTCTCTTTTCATTAGACGGAAAAACCAAGCTGGAAGTGGCAAATTCCATCCCCGTTTCAGAATATAGCGGTTTTGGGAAAAAGGCCGGCGAGGAAATTCTCGCCAATGGCGGAACCGAGCTAATGGCCGACATTAAATCACAAATGAAAAAATAGGGATGGCGCGCCTGCTTTCTACCAAGAAATTGAAAATAAACCAAAAAGACCTGATATTGAACGCAGGGATTGCCCTTATTGAATATAATGCCTTAAAAACCGAAAATATTCCATTTTCGATGCCCAAAACGGTTGAAAACGCCATTTTTTCGAGTAAAAATGCCGTAAATGCTGTTTTTCCAGATGAGGATGTTACGCTTCAAACTTCGAAAGGCAGTCTTACTTCTATTTTTTGTGTGGGTGAAAGAACTAGCGAACTGCTTCGGAAAAAAGGTCAGAAAATAGTCAAAACTGCCAATTATGGGGATGAATTGGCCAATTTTATTGTAAAAAACCACAAAAGCGAAGAATTTCATTTCTTCTGCGGAAATAAAAGAAGGGATGTTATTCCCGAAACCCTAAAGGAGGCAGGAATTTCACTTTTCGAAATAAAAACATACGAAACCAGCCTAAAATTTAGGCAATTTCACCAAAATTTCGATGGAATTCTGTTTTTCAGTCCCAGTGGTGTAGAAAGTTTTATAAATGCGAACGCGTCAAAATATAGAGAAACCAAGGCCGTATGCATTGGCAAAACTACGGCAGCAGCCGCAAAACCTCACTTTGACACTGTAATTACCGCCAATAGCACGCGTATTGAAAGCGTTATTGCCAAGGCG
>NZQO01000089.1 GCA_002693605.1 Flavobacteriaceae bacterium | reverse complement strand
TGAAATAGTTGCGGTGTCCCTACTACTACAAAATGGCTATAGTGTGTAGGCTGAAATTCGGGCAGTTTAATCTGATAACTGTAATATCCCAGCACAAAAAAAGCGAGATAGGTTAGCAGACCAAATAAAGGGGAAAGTTGCCATCGTTGCTGAACAAGGCGCCATGTGAGAAATAGAAGGCCGCAGAGCCCGATAAGGGTTGGAAATGCGGAATGTGACACGGGCAAATAATGCGCCGCCAAAATACCCATGGCCACCAATACTGCCAGTCTAACGACAATAAAATTGACAAACTTCATCCTTAGTTAATTAAGAATGCCTTGCTTATTGGGGAGTAAATGGTATTACATCATTCGCCTGACCTCAACGAACGCGTCGTTCCAATAGCGCTCGTCCAGCGATGATATGATTACACCACGCGAAGTAGTGGAATGGATAAACTTTATAGCGCCGCCAAGAGATTCAACCACCAATCCTACATGGTTTATTACCCGACTGCTCTTATTGGTTTGGAAAAACAGCAAATCGCCCACATCGGTCTGCCTCAGGGGGATGCTCTTTCCCTCGCGTGCCATATCGCGCGAGATGCGCGGAAGCCAAACCTTTTCCTTGTTAAAGGCGGTGTAAATTAGCCCAGAGCAATCCATTCCCTTTTTGGAAGTACCTCCAAATTTATACTTTGTTCCCTCGAATGTCATTGCGTAATTAACGATATTTTCGGCAGTCGCCGAACTTACCCGAGTCGTGCCCTTGTCTGGGAGGCTACGTGTTGCATCGCTATGCACGGTTTTGGAACTTCCACAGGAGGCAAGGAACAAAGGGAGAAGGGCGATGAGAAAAAACTTTTTCATAGGGCTATTGCTTTTTTCTACTGTCTAAAAATAATAGATTTTTTTCAATCTTTGCCAGCGCATTCAAAAATGAGTTGTGCGGTGGTGGCACTGGCCCCCTTTCCGCCAAGCTTTTTCTCGAGATCGTAATATTCCAGGAATAATTTTGCCCGGTGATACGGATCTAAAATTTCCGCGAGCGCCTCGCGCAGTAGGCCAGGCTCAAACTCGGTTTGAATGAGTTCAGTAACCACTTCCTTATCCAAAATCAAATTGACCAGCGAGATATACTTCAAATTGATAACTCGCTTGGCAATTTCATACGAGATGCGATTGCCCTTGTAGCACACCACCTGCGGAACCTTGAAAAGTGCGGTTTCTAAGGTCGCGGTCCCGGAGGTTACCAAAGCCGCGGTCGAAATGCTAAGCAAATCATAAGTTTTATCGAGCAGCAGGTGTACGTTATTCTTTTTTATATAGGGCTTATAGAATTCGGCTTCTTGGCTGGGCGCTCCCGCAATTACAAATTGGTACTCGGGAAAATCGTCTACCACGGCTAACATAACGCTCAGCATCTTTGAAATTTCCTGCTTTCGGCTACCCGGCAAAAGCGCGATAATGGGCTTTTCCTCGAGCCCAAATTGTTTCCTGAAATGGTTTGGGTTTACCTGTGGACGGTCGAAAATGGCGTCGATAAGCGGATGGCCCACGAAGGTAACGGGAAAATCGTGCTTTTGTTCGTAGAACTCCTTCTCGAAGGGAAGAATAACGTACATCGCGTCTATATCGCGCTTAATGGCCTTAATCCTGTTTTCCTTCCACGCCCAAATTTGTGGCGAAATGTAATAGTGGGTTTTGAAGTCGTGACGCTTCGCCCATTTGGCAATACGAAGGTTAAAGCCGGGATAATCGATAAAGACGATTACATCGGGCTGGAACTCTAGGATATCCTGTTTGCAGAAGGAAATATTCCTAAAAATGGTACGCAGGTTCATCACCACCTCGGCAAACCCCATAAACGCAAGGTCGCGGTAATGCTTCACGATCTGTGCACCGGCCGCTTCCATCAAATCGCCGCCCCATGCGCGAATATCGGCGTGGGGGTCTTTCTCTTTCAACGACTTGATAAGGTTGGCCCCGTGCAAATCGCCCGATGCCTCGCCCGCTATAAGGTAATATTTCATGCTACGTACCTAATAAAATTTTGAGACCAAGACGGCCAATGCCGCCAATACGGTTGCCAGTACCACGCCACGGGCGCGGTAATATTGTTTTTTCTTCAGAAATATAAAAAATGCGCCCAAGTTTAGCAGGGCACCCAAGGCAATCAGGCTGCCCAAGATATCTTCCTGAAGGGCCAGTTTTATGCTTTCCTCAAGCGGATATTCAGAAAAAAAGAACAGGTAAAGATAGGTGCCGGTGGCATTGGCGGCCAATCCTACCAGCAATCCTATTATCACTTCTCGCACGGGACGTTTCATTGTAATTCCCAAGTATTGATGTCCTTAATGGCGTGGTGCGCCGTGAGGTCGAACTGCACGGGAACCACCGAAACATAACCGTTGGCCAATGCCCATTCATCGGTATCCTCGCCCTTGTCCTCATTTACGAACTCGCCCGTAAGCCAATAATATTCCCTTCCCAGCGGATTTACACGCTTATCGAAATTTTCTTCCCAGTGCGCATTGGCCTGGCGGCATACCTTGATGCCCTTGAGCTCGCTACTGGACAATTTCGGAATATTTACGTTTAGCACCACCCCCTTGGGTAACCCGTTTTGCAGGCACTGCTTCGCCAGTTTTTCGATAAACGGCTTGCACGGCTCAAAATCGGCATCCCACGAGTAATCGAGTAGGGAAAACCCAATGGCCGGAATACCCAACGTGCCGGCCTCGACTGCGGCGCTCATCGTTCCGCTGTAAATGACGTTGATAGATGAATTGCTGCCGTGGTTAACCCCACTTACGCACAAATCGGGTTTGCGCTTCAAGATTTCATTGATGGCGAGCTTCACCGAATCGACCGGCGTGCCGCTACAGCTATACTCTTTTTGTACTTCGCCCTCGTGCACTTTCAGTTTGTCACAGTAGAGCGTATCGTTTATCGTAATTGCATGGCCGGTAGCGCTCTGGGGCGAATCGGGAGCTACTACGTATACCTCCCCAATAGTATTCATAACCTCGATGAGGGCGCGAATTCCGGGAGCTGTAATTCCATCATCATTGGTCACTAAAATGAGGGGCTTCTTCTGCGGCATGTTAATTCTTTTAAAAAGCTAAAATACAATTAATAATGTGACGTTAAAAGTTTGGGCGGGCCAAGTTTTTCCGTGGAAAGACTGTAACGGTCTACTATTTCCACCGTCTTATTAGTAGGCTGCCGTTCACGGTACTGTTTAACAAAAAATTAGTATCATTACAGACCCGTGGCACGGTTTTTTATATACTTTAGAAAAAAATATAAGTTGATAGCTATGCGCATTATGAAGAAGAATTTAAAAATACTGTTTCTTGCGGTATTTGTGGCTGCTGCCTCGTGCAGCTTCACGACCAAGGATTTCAATGACCCCGAGAAGGATAAGCTTCTCATAGACCTTATTACCTACGTGTTGGAAAAGGGCCACTATAGCCCTGCGGAAATGGACGATACCTTTTCGGAAAATGTCTATGAAGACTTTCTTTCCGGGCTGGACCCCCTGAAGCGCTATTTTCTGGCTTCGGACGTAGCGGAGTTCAGCAAGTATAAAACGCAGATCGACGACCAGATTAAGTCCAAGGACCTCACCTTCTTCAATTTGGTATACGAGCGGTTTATGCAGCGTCAGGCCGAAGTGGAGAAAATGTATGTGACGGTAATGGAACAACCGTTCGATTATTCTGAAGCGGAAAGTATCAACGTCGATTACGATAAACTGGAGTATGCCTCTTCGGTTGAGGAACTCAAGATGCGCTGGCGCAAGCAACTCAAGCTATCCACCATCGGCACTTATTACGATTTACTGGAAGAACAAAAATCGAAATTAGAAACGGAAGAAGAGTATGAGGCAAAGACCGAGGAAGCCCTGGAAGCCAAGGCACGCGAGACTTCACTTACCAGCTTGAACGAATATTTCGACCTAACCGACGATTTGGAGCGCAAGGATTACTTTGCTGTTTTTCTGAAGACAATCGTCGAGGAGTTCGATCCCCACACTAATTACTACGATCCGCCAGACCGCGACCGCTTTGACCAATACATGAGCGGGAAGTTGGAAGGTATTGGCGCCCGACTTCAGAAAAAGAACGATTACATTAATGTGATGGAAGTGATAAGCGGTGGTCCCGCATGGCGCGGAGAGCATATCGAGGTGGGCGACCAAATTTTAAAGGTTAAGCAGGTAGATGAGGAAAAACCGGTGAGCGTTGTAGGAATGCGAATTGACGACGCCGTGAAGCTAATCAAGGGCCCAAAGGGCACCAAGGTTACGTTAACCGTAAAGCGTGTAGATGGAACTATCGAGGAAGAAACTATTACGCGCGATGTGGTGGAGCTCGAGGAAACCTATGCGAAATCTGCAGTGATTGAGAAGGACGACCGTACCTACGGTTTCATCAACTTGCCGCAGTTCTACTTTGATATGGAAAACTATCAAAAGCGGAACGCCGCAAATGACGTGAAGGAGGAGATTATTCGCCTTAAGAAGGAAGGCATGGAAGGCCTGGTCCTCGATCTGCGCGGGAACGGCGGTGGTTCGTTGACCGCTGCGGTGGATATTGCCGGATTGTTCATAAAGGAAGGTCCCGTGGTACAGGTTGCAAGTAGCGGTAATAAGAAAGAGATATTGGAAGATAACGATGACTCTATCCTTTGGGATGGTCCGCTCGTAATTTTGGTGAACGAGATTTCAGCCTCTGCTTCCGAGATACTGGCGGCAGCAATGCAGGATTACAAACGTGCCGTAATTATAGGGAGTGAGCAAACCTACGGAAAAGGGACGGTACAGCGAATGATTGACCTGAACCAATGGTTGCGTAAGAATGACTTGGGCGATATGGGTGCCTTAAAGGTGACCATTCAGAAATTTTATCGCGTAAATGGTGGCTCTACCCAGTTAGAGGGAGTTAAGAGTGACGTGGTCATGCCAGATCGATATAGTTATATAGACGTAGGGGAGCGCGATTATGACAATCCGTTGCCGTATGATAAGATAAGCCCAGCCGATTATGATATTTGGGACGGATATATCGATTTCGAGGAAACCATCGAGAAGAGCAAGGAGCGAATGTCGAAAAGCGACCAGCTCGCCCTGATCGACGAAAACGCCCGATATATAAAAGCGCGTCGAGACGAGATGGATGTTTCACTCAATTTTGAGGAGTATTCCGCCGAAATAGAGAAGCGTAAGAAGGAAACTAAAAAATTTGAGGCTATTGAAGAGTACGATAATAAACTAAGCTACCGTTCGCTGCCCAATGAAATTGCATTGATGACACAGGACACCACGCTTCGTGAAAAGCGCAAGCGTTGGCACAAAAACCTGAGCCAGGATATTTATGTAGAGGAGGCGGTAAATGTGCTCGAGGACCTGAAGCTTAACAATATCAAAAAAGCCAAGATGGCGAATATAAAAAATTAATTTTCACATACATTTGTGGGGTGGAACAGGCAACCTCATTAACTAGCATAGCGCTTCAAAAGTTCAAACGGAACTTTTGGGGCGTTTTTAGTTTTATCTTTCTCGTTATCTGTGTGCTCGTTGCGCTATTTGCCTATGCACTGGCTCCAGATAATTCTGAGAATGCCAACCAAATGCACCTTTCCATCCATAGTAAGCCACCCGGTTTTACGGTACCCATGCTCACCGTTCCCAATACGGTGGAAAGCACAAGGGAGAATGAACTCGCGATTTTTTTCTTCGGAAAGGAGAACACCGCAACCGAGGTCCCAATTTCCGATTATACCCTCTCCGGGTCTCAATTAGAGGTCACCCTTTTCTCGGAAGAGGGCAATGGACTGTCAAAGAACTACTCGCTGGACCAATTTCCGAAGGCCAGTCGTGTTTCGGAAATACCGAATCATTATATTTCCAAACAGACTTTTTTGTTGGGCACCGACAAGTACGGTAGGGATTTGTTGAGCCGGATGCTCGTTGGCATCCGTATTTCCCTTTCAATCGGTTTTGTGGCGGTTTTTATTAGCTTGGTGATCGGTATCACCTTGGGCGCCCTGGCCGGCTATTTTGGCGGGAAAGTTGATGCGGCAATAATGTGGGTCATAAACGTGACGTGGTCCATACCCACCTTGTTATTGGTTATCGCAATAACCTTGGCGCTCGGCAAGGGCTTTTGGCAAGTATTTATCGCTGTGGGCCTTACCATGTGGGTAGAGGTGGCCCGCGTGGTGCGGGGTCAGGTTATGGGGGTAAAGCAAATGCAATTTGTGACGGCTGCGCGCGCACTTGGGTATAGGGATATGCGAATCATTACCAAGCACATCCTGCCCAACGCCATGGCGCCGGTAATTATAATTTCGGCCGCCAATTTCGCGGGTGCCATCTTGATTGAGAGCGGGCTAAGCTTTCTGGGCATCGGGGCACAACCGCCCACGCCCAGTTGGGGTGGAATTATAAAAGACCATTACGCCTATATTATCTTGGGAAAACCCTACCTGGCTATTATTCCAGGACTTGCTATCATGAGCTTGGTTACCGCCTTTATGCTTATAGGAAACGCCCTGCGCGATGCACTAGATGTTAAAGCTTCATAAAACACCACTTCGTGGATAGAAAATTTCAATATGCTCTTGCCGTGGCACTTACTACCGCCGCGATCTACTTTGCCGAAAAATATGTCGATCGGCTTCAGGAACCGTATCCAGATACGAGTTCGGTCCAGAGAGATCACTCAAAGTTTGATGATACCTATTTGCCAAGTTCTACCTCCCAGCAAGTAATTTCCCATGGAACGTATACGTTATCGTATTCCGAAGAACACGAACAGGCTGAGTGGGTGGCCTATTCCTTACTGCCGGAGCATATTTCTGATAACCGATTTGAGCGGCCTTATTTTGTGGAAGACAGGAGCGTTTCTACTAAATCGGCAGATTGGCGTAATTACAAGAATAGTGGTTACGACAGGGGCCATTTGTGCCCTGCGGGAGACAGGCGTTTTTCCTTCGATGCTTACCACGAAACTTTCCTGACAAGTAATATTAGTCCGCAGGACCACGGTTTCAATAGTGGAATATGGAACCGGTTAGAGCAGAAAGTTCGTCGCTGGGCGAAGAAATACAACGGAGTGTACGTTGTCACGGGGGGAGTGCTCACCGAGAATTTAACTGGGATAGGGTATGAGGGGGTGTCTGTTCCCCGAGAGTTCTATAAGATCGTTCTTGCCAAAGAGAAGGACAACCTTAAAGCCGTAGCATTCTTGATTCCCAACGCTTCCAGTAGTGAATCGTATTTTGAATTTGCCGTGCCCATCGATTTCGTAGAAGCACAAACCGGAATCGATTTTTTTCCCACCCTACCCGAGGATGTGGAGTCACCACTAGAACGTGATCTCGATCTGTCCTTTTGGAGGTAGTTTATTACGATCGGCTGTAATAGGAGTTAGCGGCATCCAACCTTACAAATATAAAGAGTAAAATAGTGAAGCCCCAAAGGCCCGAGCCACCATAGCTAAAAAATGGAAGCGGTATCCCCACAGTGGGAAATAGCCCGGTTACCATCCCTACGTTTACGAAAAAGTGCAAAAATATAATGGAGGCCACACTATAGCCATACACGCGCGAAAACTGGTTTTTTTGCCTTTCTGCCATAATTACCAATCGTACCACGAGCCCTACAAAAAGCGCGATTACTATAAAGCTTCCCACGAATCCCCATTCTTCGCCTACAGTGCTAAAAATATAATCGGTATGTTGCTCTGGTACAAAATTACCCTTGGTCTGCGTACCTTGGGTCCAGCCCTTGCCAGTCCAGCCACCGCTGCCAATCGCGATTTCACTCTGGTTGGTGTTGTATCCAATTCCCTTGGCATCAATTTCCTTGCCCAATACAATGTTGAAACGGTCGCGGTGTCGCTGTTCGAATAAGTTGTTGAATATGTAATTCACCGAAAAGGCGAAACCGATACAGGCCGAAACGATAACGATGTACTTGAATAGGCTAGGCCTTTTTTTCCGGTTTCGGAAAAAGAAAATCCCCGCGATTAAAATTACCCCGAGAGCTACCCAAACAATGCCAAATGCGAGTGTAGAGACGAACAAAGCCGCGGCGAAAAAGCCCAGAAGCAAATACGCGAAGTGAAGTCCTTCCCTGTAAAGCGGAAAAATGAAGGCGGCGTAAATCAAGGCACTGCCAGGATCGGGCTGCGGAACGATAATAATCGCCGGTATCAGGATAATAAGAAACGCCCCCAATTGGTACTTAAATTCCTTTAAATTGGTTTGTATATCGCTCACGAATTTAGCGAGGGCGAGGGCCGTTGCCGCTTTCGCGAACTCACTGGGCTGCAGGCTGAAACTTCCGAAGGCGTACCAAGAGGTGGCCCCGGAAATGGTTTTTCCGAAGACAAATAACCCTAGTAACGAAAGGAGGGAGACAATGTATATGATGCTCGAGAACCGTTCGTAGAATTTCGCCTCAATGGCCAGTATGAATACAATTAAGAGAACGCTTAGAATGATAAACAGCAGTTGCTTGGTATATATCTGACCCATGTCGAAAAATCCTTCTGTCGAATCGCTGAGGGAGGCCGAGTAGATATTTACCCATCCAATACTCACCAAGGCTAGAAACAAAAAGATTGTAAGCCAGTCTAACCGACCGCTGCTTTTGCCAATTGCCATTAACGATTTATTTTAAAGGGTTCCCCGCTGTAGGGTTTGGCGTACTCGTCCTGCAGGCTTCCGTTAAGGACATATTCTTCCATATCGGTACGGGTAATTTCACCCTTAATGTATTTTTCGATCATTAAGCTGGCTATCCTACCGGCCCAGCGGGAACCCCAATATCCGTTCTCCACGAAAACGGCAATGGCAATTTTAGGGTCGTCTTTGGGGGCGAAAGCTACGAAAATGGAATGGTCTGTCAACTGCATCCGTTTTCCCTCTACCCGAATGTAATTTTCGGCCGTTCCAGTTTTTCCGCAGATTTCGATATCTGGCACCTGGAGCATAGAGGCGGTTCCGTAGCGGTACACGTCGTGCATTCCCTCTACCACTGGCTCGAAATATTTGGGATGGACGGTAGTAATATTTTTCTTTGTGTACTCATCAGGTATTGAGTTTTCCTCCTCAATCTTCTTTATAATGTGCGGCTTGTAATAGTATCCCCTATTGGCAATTGCAGCGGTAAAGTTGGCCATTTGCATTGGGGTCATAAGTACTTCCCCCTGCCCAATAGCATTCGAAATCGTTGCGGTAGCATACCATTTGTACTTCGGATATTCATACCAACGGTTATAAAATTCGGAAGTGGGAATTAAACCCTTTTTCCCTACAGGTAAATCGTAGCCCAGATAATCACCCAGACCGAAACTTTTTAAATGCCGGTGCCAGTTGTCGATACCTTCTTGCGGCGTAGGATATTTCTCGATTACACGTCTATAAACGGTACAAAAATAGGCGTTGCAGGAATTCGCAATTCCGCCGATCATCGCCAACGGACTTGGATGTCGGTGACACCCTAGCTTTTGCCCTCTGCCGTACACATAGCCGCCATAACAGGAAACCGATTCGCGCGTATCGATAATTTCCTCCTGAAGCCCAATAAGTCCCGTGAGCGTCTTAAATGGTGATCCCGGCGGGTATTCGCCTTGCAGTCCTCGGTCGAACAGAGGCTTGGCGATCGAATCATAATACAGTTCGGTGAAATTTCTCGATCTATCACGTCCAACCAACAAGGCTGGATCGTAGTTAGGCGCCGTAATAAGTGCTAAAATTTCGCCGGTGGCGGGTTCTAAAGCAACGATTCCGCCGCGCTTATTAACCATGAGCTCCTCTCCATATTTCTGTAGGATGGCATCTATAGTCAAGGTAAGGTCCTTTCCACGTTTTGGCAGGGTGTCGAAAATCCCGTCCTTATAGGGTCCTATATCTCTATTGAAACGGTCCTTCTGGATATATTTGACGCCCTTTACACCGCGCAGCGCTTCTTCGTACTGTTTTTCTACGCCTTGCATGCCAATAAGCTCCCCCATTTGATAATAGGGATTTTCCTCGATAATACGGGGACTAGCCTCGGCAATGTAGCCTAACACGTTGGCCGAGTGGTTCACCTGGTAATCGCGTAGCGAGCGCTTTTGTATATAAAATCCTTCGTACTTATACATTTTCTCAGAAAGATAAGCGTACTCTGCCTTGGTGAGTTGGGGTAGGATGGGCGACGGGAGTCGGGGGGAATAGATTTTCGCCTTTTGCATTAGCGTGTCAAAACGGCCCTTCGAGATTTTTAGCAAGTTGCAGAACTCCATTGTGTCCAGGGGTTTTACCTCCCTGGGTATTACCATAACGTCGTAGGAGGGTTGGTTGGAGACCAATAACTTGCCGTTTCTATCGAAGAGGTAGCCGCGCTGCGGGTAATCATAAAGTACCTTTACGGCATTGTTCTGTGAAAGCTTTTGAAAGGACGTGTCTAAAATCTGCAGATAGAATAGCCTGCCCGCAAAAACAACGCCGGTAATCAAGACTATGCCAAGTAACAATACTTTTCTCATTGATTTTTTCTACTGAATAACAACAACGTGCAAAACACCAAAATAGTACTGAAAATACCAGAGAAGAGGGTCGATTTCAGTATCAATAATATATGCGAAAAACTGAAAATTTCCAAGGAAAATAGTACTAAATGATGTAAAACAACTAATACTACAATATAGGTAAGGCGTTCATTGGCAGGTACTTTATTAATCTTCACCATATTGTACTCGTAACTAACTCCGAATGCGAATTTCAGCACTACTGGGCGTATGTACGCAATGGTGATACTCGCTGCAGCGTGCACCCCTCCCGAATTAGAGAAAATATCGATGGTAAGCCCTAAAATAAAGCTTAAGAGTAAGAGCAAAGTTTTATTGCCATCTAACGGAAACACCAGTATGAAAAGCACGTAGAGATAGGGGTTCACATATCCCAGAAAATTGACATGGTTAAGCACCAGTACCTGTACCAGCACCAAGAGTATAAAGCGTACTGTATTTAAGAGAAAATCACTGTTCTGCATTGTACACCTCTTTTTCCAGTGAGCGTATTTCGGTTACATCCAGGTTTTCTATAATATAGACGTGGTCTAGGCTGGTCATGTCGTTTGATAATTTCACATCGATCTGGTAGCTATCGTTTTCGCCCACCTTGAAGTCAATTATGGTGCCTACCATTATCCCTTCGGGGAAAATGGTTGACTTTCCTCCGGTAACGATGGTATCGCCAAACTGTACCGGGGCTAGGCGGTTTACATCAATAAGTTGGGCTGTGTTGGGCTCTTTGGTGTTCCACACCAAACTGCCAAAGTGATTCGATTTTTTCAGCTTAACGTTGATCTGGCTTTCAGTATTCAAAATAGACTGTACGGTGGCATAGCGCGAGGAAACATTGTTTACGATGCCCACGATACCATTAGAGGCAATTACCCCCATATCTATTTTTAGGCCATCGCTGATTCCCTTGTTGAGCGTTAGGTAATTCTTTGAACGGGAATAGGTATTGTTAATAACCTTCGCCCCTCGGAACTGAAATTTTGTGGGAAGCAAGGAACTGTCGGGTGGAGGCACGGGTGTCGCATTCCGTAACCTCTCAATTTGCGTGTGTAGGCGTATATTTTCGTTGGCGAGGCGCTCGTTCTCATTTTCAAGACCGAAATAATCGGTAATGTCATTGCGGACCGAATAGACACCGCCAGTCACGACGTTGGCTGAACTTACATAGGTGTTGGAATGGAATGAATGTGTCTGGATGGTAAGGTGCACCGAAATAAGAAACAACAGGGCGAACAACAGGAAGTTTTTATTCCTTATGAAGAAAAAGATAATCTGTTGCATGTGCCGCTATTTCTTATTTAATCAAGACACTTTTGTACTTGTTTATGTTCTTGAGGCAGATACCCGTGCCGCGCACCACGGCGCGCAAGGGATCTTCGGCGATATAGACCGGCAAGTCGGTTTTTTGCGACAGTCGTTTATCGAGCCCGCGCAGCATAGAGCCTCCCCCGGCAAGATAGATACCGGTATTATAAATATCGGCAGCAAGCTCGGGTGGGGTTTGAGATAGTGTTTCCATTACGGCATCCTCAATGCGCAGGATAGACTTGTCTAGCGCCTTTGCTATTTCCCTATAGGAAGTTTGTACCTGTTTCGGTTTGCCCGTAAGCAAATCACGGCCTTGAACGTCCATCTCATCGGGCGGAAGCTCTAGGTCTTCGGTAGCGGCACCAATTTGTATTTTAATTTTTTCGGCAGTGCGTTCACCCACATATAAGTTGTGCTGTGTGCGCATATAATAAACGATATCATTGGTAAATACGTCGCCAGCAATTTTAATCGATTTATCGCATACGATACCGCCCAATGCAATTACCGCGATTTCGGTAGTTCCACCGCCAATGTCGACGACCATGTTCCCCTTGGGCTGCATGATGTCCACCCCTATACCTATTGCGGCGGCCATTGGTTCGTGGATGAGGTATACTTCCTTTCCATTTACGCGTTCTGCACTTTCCTTAACGGCGCGCATCTCCACCTCGGTAATACCGCTGGGAATACAGACCACCATGCGTAATGAGGGCGTAAGCCACTTTTTCTTCAGGGCAGGGATGTCCTTTATGAACATACTAATCATTTTCTCACTGGCATCAAAATCTGCAATAACGCCATCTT
>NZQO01000088.1 GCA_002693605.1 Flavobacteriaceae bacterium | reverse complement strand
GCAAGCGCCTTGATCTCTTCCCAACTTAAATGCGATTTGTTCTGGGATTGGATGGTTGCTGCCATTTTTCCGGAATTGGAAAGTAGGCTTCTGCCGAAGTTATGATTCAATAGCGCCAGCACATCCTTGAAATAATAGGATGTGCCGCCCTGCAGGTGTAGGTTGAACAAGAGCTCGAAAAACACGCTTGCCGGGTATTGCTTTAGGACTGCCCCCATGGTAACGTTTACCGACTTGACGTTGGGAGGCAGTGATTGCAGCACTGGCATAAGCAAGTGTTCATCGGCCAGCACGATTGCAGTCTTGGTCAATTTTTCCTCGGAATAGCCATTTAAGATATCACCCACGTACTTGGCCTGAGCTACATTTTTTTGGGCAGCTACTATTTGAAGTTGCTTTTGGTCCTGGTAGTATGAACCTATGCCCTTAGGTGAATTTTTTTCATAATACTTCCAACCTTTCAAGTATTGTCTAAGGAAGAGTGAGGCACCGTGTTGGGTATCGTTCAGGAAATGGGTGTCGATATCCCAATAAATTTCTGCCCTGCCGGCCTCCAATAGTGTGGTTATGATCGCCTGTTCGGCATGGTTTAAGGCGTTAAAACCTATAAATATGAAAGTCTCATCAAAATTTTGATTCGCATAATCGTTCACCTTGTTCGCTGCCTCCCGGTAGACCATTCCTTGGTAGCCTAGGGAATGTTCACGCAGTAGCGACTGTAGGTTTGCGTATAAAGCGGGTAAGTGGCTCCAGAAGGAGAGGAAATTTTGCACCATGGAGGTAGTTTCCCCGGTCAAGTTCCAACGCTCTAGGGTTTTGATACTGCTTAGATAGGTAAAGAAGGCTTGGGTATCTACTAGATACCGGTCAATCTCATTGAAATCGTTGAGTAGAGTTTGGCCCCAGCTGGCATAGGTGTCGAAATCTTCCTTTTCTGAAATGCCCTCGGTTTTCTGATAGGCTTCAAAGCTACGGAATAGAAGTTCTATCGGCTCGATAATTTGCAGGCCGGATAGTTCTTCAATGTATTCCTCGATACTGATAACGCGCGGGGCAAACTGGGTTTTGCCAGCGCGTTGCCGAATTTCGTTTTTTAAGAATCCGCCGGCGCGCTTGCTAGGTAATATTAGCGTTAAGGTAGAGAGGTCTTGGTGGTCTTGAAGTAGGCTCTCCAGGGTTTCGTTCAGGAATGTTCGCATTCCCTAAAAATAAAAAACGCCTCCGAATTTCGGAGGCGCTTTTCAAATTATTTGTGTGCTAATCGATTCTTAGTTCTGATCTTTCTGAAGTGAAATCTCCACACGACGGTTCTGTTGTCTTCCAGCTGCAGTGTTATTAGTTGCAATTGGACGCTCTTCACCGTAACCTTCAGAGGTTAAGCGGTTAGCAGGCATTCCGATAGTGGTAAGATAATCCATCACAGAAGCGGCTCTTTCTTTAGAAAGCTTCATGTTATACGCATCGCTACCACGGCTATCTGTGTGGCCTTGAATATGGAACACGGTGTTAGGATACTCCTTCATAATGTCAGCTATGCTCTGTAGTGCAGAGTAAGACTCTTGACGAATCGTAGCCTTATCGTAGTCGAATAGGATAGTCTTAGAGTACTCATTGATTTCCTTGATAACTTCAACAGTTACTTCTGGACATCCATTGTTCGCTACAGTTCCAGGTACGTCTGGACAAGCGTCATCTTTGTCTAGTACACCATCGCCGTCACGATCTTCGTAAGGACAACCGTTGTTAGCTCTAGGACCAGCCTCGTTAGGACAAGCATCTTCACCATCGGCAATACCGTCACCGTCTGCATCTGGACAACCGTTAAGGGCTGCAAGACCAGCTACAGTAGGACAAGCATCTTGTGGGTCTGGAATACCATCACCGTCAGTATCAGGACATCCGTTGAATTCAGGAAGACCTGGAGTGTTAGGACATGCGTCGTTTCTGTCTTCGATGCCATCACCGTCAGTATCAGGACATCCGTTGAATTCAGGAAGACCTGGAGTTTCAGGACATTCGTCGTTTACGTCGTAGATGCCGTCACCGTCAGTATCTTTTCCACCGAATTTGAACACGATACCAGCAGAGTGTTGAAAGTGCTGGATTCCGTAAGAATCCTCAAATGCATGCTTGTAAGTAGACTGGAAGTTAAGGGCGATGTTCTCACCAACCCAGAAACGTACGTTTGCCAATGCGTTAGCAGTACCAAAACCAATATCATCTACCCAAGTGTAACCACCACCAATACCAAGAGATGGGTCAAACCAACCTCCAGGACCGTTGATAAGGTCTCTCAAGCTATACTTGATTTCACCGTCAGCAGCATAATAGGTTAGATCATCTACAGCGATGTCACCTACCTTGTCGATACGGTTGATAGAACCTACAGCGGCAAAGGTAAAGCCACTGCCAATGTAACGACCAATAGACAATCTAGAAACAGATGGTAAAATGTTCCAGTGATCGTTTGCGTTAAAGTACTCATCAAAAAGTTCGCCTTTGGCTGCTTCAGGAAGTCGCCCTTCGTCATCAATACCTACAGGGTACGTGTCAACAGCGTTGACATCGATACTGATTGCCCAAGGGTTGTTTTCGTCTTGTGCATTTGCCGCTCCCACACTGAAAAGCAAGAGTGCAGCAACTAAAATACTGTTAAGATGTTTCATATTCGATTGTTTAATTTTTAAGTGTTAATTAGAGCAAAAGTAAGTTGTTAAAACTTATAAACAAAAGCAAATCTATTAAAATTTTCACAAATGCAACGCTGAAAATGCCTCAATAAACCGCGTTATTGCTCGATTATTTGAAGTTTTTCCCCTACCTTTTTAAAGGCAGAAATGGCCTTATCGAGGTGCTCTTTTTCATGTGCCGCAGAAAGTTGAACCCGTATGCGGGCCTTGCCTTTTGGGACTACCGGATAGAAAAAGCCGATGACGTAAATTCCCTCCTCCAAAAGCATGTCTGCCATTTTTTGCGAAAGCTTCGCATCGTAGAGCATTACCGGCACTATGGCCGAATCGCCATCGATAATATCGAACCCGGCGTTTTTCATTTCCCGTTTGAAGTATCGGGTATTCTCCTCCAGTTTATCGCGTAGCGTGGTGTCGTTCTCCAACATATCAAAAACCTTGATAGAGGCGCCAACGATAGCGGGGGCCAGTGAATTTGAGAATAAATAAGGACGGGAGCGCTGCCGGAGCATTTCAATAATTTCCTTCTTTCCGGTCGTGTAGCCGCCCATTGCGCCCCCAAGGGCCTTGCCCAGGGTACCTGTAATTATGTCTATACGGTCCATGACGTTTTTTTCCTCCAGTGTGCCGCGTCCCGTTTCGCCAATAAAACCGGTTGCGTGGCATTCATCTATCATTACGAGTGCGTCGTATTTATCGGCCAAGTCACATATCTTATCCAATGGGGCCACCAGGCCGTCCATTGAGAACACGCCGTCCGAAACGATGAGCTTAAAGCGTGCGCCATTCTCGTTAGCGGCGATAAGCTGTTTCTCCAGATCGTCCATATTGCTGTTCTCATAGCGATATCGCGCTGCCTTGCAAAGACGTACACCGTCGATAATAGAGGCGTGGTTAAGCGAATCGGAGATGATGGCGTCCTCATTGGTAAGGAGCGGTTCAAAAATACCTCCGTTGGCGTCAAAACAGGCGGCGTATAGAATCGTGTCCTCGGTCTTGTAGAAATCGGCAATCTTCTGCTCCAGCTGTTTGTGAATGTCCTGTGTTCCACAGATAAAACGAACTGATGACATCCCAAAACCGTGACTGTCTAGCGTGTCTTTTGCGGCCTTGACCACGTCTGGATGGTTCGAGAGGCCCAGGTAGTTGTTCGCGCAGAAGTTGATAACTTCCTCGCCTGTAGAAATTTTTATGACGGCATCTTGCGGAGAGGTAATTATGCGCTCCTTTTTGTAGAGGCCGTTCTCTTTTATCTCTTGCAATTCCTGTTTCAGATGTTCCTTTATTTTTCCGTACATGATGTTTCTGATTTTATTTTTTTCTGAATCGTGACAAAATTATACTTTATTTACCACTATTCCTTCTTCATTTATATAAACCAATAACCGTTGGCGAATTTTATATCCCATATCCGCAAGGCTTTGGGCATAACTATGAACTTGCTCCGTGTGGTGCGAATTTGCACCCCCGGTTTTGTAGTCTACAATCGTAACGTCACCGCTCTCGTGGATATTTATTCTGTCGGGTCTTAGTATCGTGCCGCTGTTGGTCACGATGTCCCGTTCATTCATCACCTTATCTTTGGCCGAAAAGAGCTCTTTTAAATGTGGGTGCGCGACTATAATCTCTACTGAAGTATGCAGCAAACGTACAACCTCCGGCGCGTAAAGAGCCCATTTCCGCAAGCTGGAAATTGTGGGTTCAATATCGGCTTGAGTTTTGATCCTGGCCATCGTATCGTGCAGGAGGGTACCGGTATCTATAGCCTCCTGGGCGTATTTTCCCCACAGCAGTGCATCTTTGGTTACCAGTGTCAACGTATGGCTTTCGGGTCGCGAAACCCAATAGGTTGGCGCTTTCGTTGCCATAGCACTATGCGTTTTTTGTGCCGCGGGTGCTTGTTTTGTTCCGAAGGAATATTCCAACCGTGCATCGCTCCATTCGTTCCTGTGCTCCAAAAAGTTTTGAAACAGCTCGCCGTACTGCTTAAAATCTGCCGTTTTTTTAGATGCTGGTTTTTCCGTAAAAATATACAGGCGTTCTACCGCCCTAGTTAGAGTTACATAAAGTACATTGATGGCGTCCAGCTCCTGGGTGTTCTGGCTTTCGTTGTACAGTTCCAGCCCTTGCTCGCTTAGCGTTGATAACTGTTGGTTGAGGTTTAGCCATACCGGCGAAATTGTATCTGGCCCGGCTTCTAGCTCGTACCAGGTTTTCGGATTTAAATCACCGTATATTTTCGAGTTGGCATAGGGGTACAATACCACTGGAAATTCGAGTCCCTTGGCCTTATGGATTGTCATTAACTGCACGGCGTCGGCACTCTCACCAACCGAGAGGGCGGCCTTTTCGCGCTTGGTTTCCCAAAATTCGAAAAACCCTACGGTCGAGGCGTGCCGCTGCTGGGTATAATCGAAGACCAGGTCCATAAACCCGAAAAGAAAAGCGTTTGGCGCTTCGTAAAGCTGAAAGGTCTCTATCGCATATTCGAATGCCTGGTATAGCGGAAGCGAATTGGCCTTCTCTATGGAAAACTCCAGTTCATGTGCGGCGAACAGTTCGGAAAGCGTCTGGGTGGAATCGCGCAGGGCCGATTCGAAAAAGGAATGTTTTTCCATCGAAATGGCTCCCTGATCGTGTATAAAATCGAGCACCTTTATCTTCGCCTCATCGCGATCCGGATAGGCGGTAAGGGTTAAAAGCGAAATTAAAAATTGGACCTTGGGCGAATTTTCCAGTAATAACGTTTCGGTGGAAACCACCGAAATTCCCTCGGCTAAAAGGGCTTCGCTGAGTTTAACGCCATCTTCCCGTTTTCGGGTAAGAATGCAAATATCGGCCTCGCGGTAGCCATCGCTCTTTAGTTCGGCAATGGTTTGCAGTACCCGCTCGGCATAGGCATCCTCTTTGGCGGTCGTATTTTCCCGATCCAGAAATTCGAGGTGGACAAAACCGCCCTCACTCGATTGAGACTCCTGCCGGTTGCCAATTTTATACAGATTTTCGTGCGTATTATCTCCGAAGAAATTAGAAATGTGCTGGAAAAACTGGTTGTTGAAATCTATTATCTCCCGCTTGCTTCGGAAGTTAACGCCCAGATTTTCCACTCTTTTTTGAACAGGAAACGGATTGTTGTTCTCGTACAGCCCCATGAATTGCTCGGGCAGACCGCCCCGCCACCGATAGATGGATTGCTTGGCGTCGCCCACGAGCAATAACGACCCCTGCTCGAGTTGGGCCTGTACCAGGGCATTTTCTATTAGCGGAATCAAATTTTCCCATTGCAGCAAAGAGGTGTCCTGATGCTCGTCTACGAAAAAATGGCGATATTTCTCGCCAAGGCGCTCATAGATAAACGGTGCCGGTTGGTTTTTAATTTCCTTGTTTATTAGTGAGTTGAATTCGGAGATGGGCACTAAATTGCGCTCCAGCTTAATCTGATCTAGCTCCTTTTGCACCAGGGCAATCACCGAGAGCGGCGTGAGGTTCCTTAAAATCGCGTCGAGTAGATATACCTGATGAATCAATTCTTCAGTAGTAAAATACACCCGAATTAATTCTGGAGCCAAGCTGTCTATAGTAGTGCTTTTGGGCGGTTTCGTTTTCTTTGGATATAGTGGCTTTTCCTCCAAGGTTTCCTGCCACTTTTTATCGAATCCAACGGAGGCATAATTTCCCTCTCCCAATTTGTGAAGGTACGCGAATAGGTTTTGTTTATAAAAATCCTCCTCAGTTAAGTGATTACGCTCTATTAAATCTACCGCCTGCTGTGCGGCAGCTGTTAATTTCGTTATGAGCGAGTGCTTTTGCCGAAGAAGCTTTTCCTTGAAAACCTCAAAATCGGTAAGCGTGAATTGTTTAAGTGTTCCCAGATGCGGTGCGTCGGTCTCCGTAGTAAGTAGTTTCGAAGTCGTGGCAATATCGTTTGAAATATCCCACGATTTGTCGTCGTCGGTCTTTTCGAGAGCAAAGCTGAGTAGGGTTTGAGTGATTTGCTTTTCGGTACCCGCCCTGCCAATAAGTTTCTCCACCGCCTCGGCAAGTAGCGCGTCAGTGTCCAAGGTCACTTCAAAGTCGGATGACAGTTTCAAGTCGCGCGCAAAGGTTCGAATTAACTGGTGGTTGAAGCGATCTATGGTTTCCACGTTGAAACTGGAATAATGGTGCAGCAAGTGTTTCAAAATAGCCTTGGCCCGCTGTTGGAGCTCGGTAGGGGAGAGTCCCGTTTCAGAAATTATTTCTTCTTGCATCACGCGCGAGGCGGGCAGTAGTTCATCGTTCGCAAATGCCACCAAGGTGGTAACGATGCGCTGCTTCATCTCGGCAACGGCCTTGTTGGTAAAGGTAATGGCCAATAAATTCCGGTAGTACCCGGGGTTGCTCGATGAAAAGATCTTCTTCAGGTATTCCTTTACTAGGGTAAAGGTTTTTCCGCTCCCGGCGGAGGCGTTGTAAATCGTAAAAGGGGTGGACGTGCTCAACGGTCAGTTTTTTATAAAAATACCAAATTTGGCGAAAGGGGAAATAGCGTATCAAAATAATCTATTCGGGTATAGAAATCTTATCAGTTCTATAACATTTTATAGGGGTGCTAATCCGTATCTTTGAGATAGTTAATAATTAAGATAACCAAAAAAGAAAAGAATTATGGCTTTTGAATTACCTAAACTTAAATACGACTACGATGCCCTAGAACCCAATATCGATGCCAGGACTATGGAAATACACCATACCAAGCACCACCAAGGGTATACCGACAAACTGAACGATGCCATCAAGGGAACCGACAAAGAAGGCAAGACAATTGAAAATATCCTAAAGAATTTGGATTTGGATAACAAAGCGGTACGCAACAATGGCGGCGGCTATTACAACCACCGTTTATTCTGGGAGGTTATGTCGCCCAATGGCGGTGGAAAACCCTCGGGCGATTTGGAAAACGCCATCAATAGTGCCTATGGAAGTTTTGAAGATTTTAAGGAAAAGTTCTCTGAAGCCGCAAAGGGACAATTCGGTTCTGGATGGGCCTGGCTGTGTGTACAAGAAGGTGGGAAAGTAGAAATTTGCTCTACCACCAACCAAGATAATCCGTTGATGCCTGGTGTGGGATGCGGTGGAACCCCAATATTGGGGCTTGATGTCTGGGAACATGCCTATTACTTAAAATACCAAAATAAGAGACCTGATTATGTTGGTGCTTTTTTCAACGTAATTGATTGGGAGGAAGTATCAAAACGATACGCGAATAATAAGTAAGCATATTTCCCTTGAAGAAATGAAAATCCCCACACGGCAACGTCTGGGGATTTTTTTAGTGTATAGTCCTAATTAACCCGGCCTCGGGGTAGAATTACATTTTTTTAAATCGTATTAATTGGAGAATCTTTTGTCAAGATGAGGGCAGCAGAAAAGTGTTGATTGGTAATTAATAAGATGACATGGGAGCTTGGCTGTACCGATTGTGTTCACTTTTGGGCATAAAAAAAGGTAAACGGAAGTTTACCTTTTTTTGCCCCAAATCTACCATGAACTTAACCTACTTATGCTATGGTATGATTCAAAGGTAAATTATTATTGCTTAGCCTGTTAAACTTTTAGACAAAATCCCGGTTTTTTCGTTAAAATGTAAAAATTGTGGAGTGATTTAAGATTACATAGTGTTTTTCCATGAATTAGCTCTAATCACAAACCTCAATGTTACCATAGTGTTACGCCAATGTAAAATTTAGGTTATGTAGCGATTTTTTTGTACATTTAAAGATTCAACTATTTGTGTGTTATGGAACGAGATGGGACAAATGTATATCAAGTAAAGATCAAATATGCTGAGGTAGGCCTGCAGTCCAAGAGCAGCTGGAAGCGCAAGGGAACCAAGAAAACCAAGAAAATGTATATCATGAGTACGCCTTCCGAGCTTGAGAGAAAGCTGGGCGAACTGGAGTGCTCGCTACATCCTGCCACTACCGGCACAAGGACTACACTTTTGGAGCGATGGTTTCGAGAAATGAAAAGTTTCTGTGAAAACTGCAGCCAGACATATTTCCGTGTACTGCGCAGCTAAAATATTCAGAAACAATAGCTTCTGAAACTTTCATGGGGGTGTGAAACTACAACGAAGAAGAAAATCTGGTTTTCTAATAAAGGCACAATTCACGTTAAAGCAAAAAAAAGGTAAACAAGCGTTTACCTTTTTTGCCCCAAATCTTACCATAAACTTAACCTACTTATGCTATGGTATGGGCCAAATATAAATTAAAATTTTCAGAAGCATTTAAGGGTTTTCCTACTTTTAGACAAAGTGGTTTTAAAAACCGATAAACGGTAAGCACATGGCGTATTTTATAATTTCCTTAATACGCCCGCTCCGGATTTCCCTCAAAGAAATGCACATAGGCTCTATTTACCACTTTCTTTCCACCGTCGGTAGGATAATTGCCTGTAAAGTACCAGTCGCCCAAGTTTTTCGGACACGCTACGTGTAGGTCGTCTACCGATTGGAATATTAACTTTACCTCGGCCTGAATATCTTCGGTACTTATAATCTCAGCGATCTTGTCTGAAATTTCCTCGTCGGAAAAGGGTGCGTACAATTCCTTCACGTGGTTCACGCGCTCTCCTTCTTTCTTTTCGATTTCGGCCTTTGCCTTGTGATAAATTTCCTCGATTACCGAATACGTACCACGTTCCTTATGAAGTGCCAGTGCGGCCTGAAACGCGACGAGGTCTTCCAAGCGCGCCATATCGATGCCGTAACAGTCGGGATATCGAATTTGCGGTGCCGAAGATACCACGACAATTTTTCTTGGCTGCAGGCGATCTAACATTTTGAGGATGCTCTTCTTCAATGTCGTACCACGAACGATACTATCGTCAATGATAACTAGGTTGTCATTTTTTTTCACCACGCCATAGGTAACGTCGTATACGTGCGCCACTAGGTCATCACGACTACTGTCTTCGGTAATGAAGGTACGTAGCTTTACGTCCTTTATGGCGATTTTCTCGGTCCTGATCTTATGGGCCTGTATTTCTTCTAGGCGCTGGGTGGTCAGGTGACCCTCTTCCTTAAGGATGGCTTCGTTTTTCTGCTTGTTCAGCTCGTTTTGTGCAGCGTCCAGCATTCCGTAGAACGAGGTCTCGGCGGTATTGGGAATAAAGCTGAAAACGGTATTGATAGTATCGTATTCAATGGCCTTGAGCACCTTGGGCATCACGAGGCGGCCCAGTTCCTTTCGCTCTTGGTAAATTTCGGCATCGCTTCCTCGAGAAAAGTAAATTCGCTCGAAGGAGCACGATTTTCGCTCTAACGGTTCGAGAATTTTCTTTTGGCTTAGGGTTCCGTCCTTTTCGATAATCACGGCGTGGCCGGGCTTAATTTCCTCAATATCCTCGAAGGGAACGTTAAAAACGGTCTGTATGGCAGGTCGTTCTGAGGCTACCACCACCACCTCATCATCCTGGTAAAAATAGGCGGGTCGAATTCCCGCAGGGTCGCGAAGCACAAATGCATCGCCATGACCCAGCAATCCGGCCATTGCATAGCCTCCGTCCCAATCCCGGGCCGATTTCTTCAGGATTTTCGCAAGGTCCAGATGTTCCATGATATAGGGGGAAGCTTCCATTTTTGACATGCCTGCCTTTTTTGCCCGCTTGTACAATTTGCGAACGCCCTCGTCGAGAAAGTGGCCTATTTTTTCCATCACGGTAATGGTGTCGGCCTTTTCCTTGGGGTGCATTCCGAGCTTTATCAAATTATTGAAAAGCTCATTGGTATTGGTCATGTTGAAGTTACCGGCGATAATCAGGTTGCGGTGCATCCAGTTGTTCTGCCGCAGGAAGG
>NZQO01000087.1 GCA_002693605.1 Flavobacteriaceae bacterium | reverse complement strand
CCCACGACCTCTCCTTGCAGTTGGTCTGCCATTCGCATAAAACTACCCTTGAACGGTGATTGTATGCTATAACTGCCATCCTCGTTATAATTAATGTTCACCGCGCCCTCGGTGGGCTTATTAACGGCAAAGAGAATATTGTGAATGTTCTCAACCTCGCCCACCTTTATCCAATGGTCGTGCCGATTGCCGTCGCCAGCCTCCACTATTTTTAGGTACTCATTGCCATCAGGTGTTTCTATGAGTCCCTCCTGCGCGTTCTTGATAAATTTTTCGAACGAAACGGTAACCGGTTGGTTGTTATAGTCGGTATTAACGGTAAAGTTATTGTCCAACCGTTCGCTGAGGCGCAATTGGGTGGGCGGCACCTTGCGTCGTTGCGGCACACCATCAATTTCGAAATCGCCATCTATAAAGATGTTCAGGTAGGTATCTTCCGAGAGCATGGTATTCTCGGTCTGTCCCTCACGAATGTGCATTACCCCTTCATACCCAATGTAGCGCGTAACGAAGGCGCCAACGATTATCAAGATGAAGGAGACGTGAAGCAACAGCGTGGCCCATTTTTCCTTCCGAAGTAATTTGTATTTGGAAATATTTCCCACGAAATTAACCACGAATAGGCCCATTATGGCCTCAAACCACCAAGCGTTGTAAATAAGCTCACGGGTGTAGGGAGTTGGTGAGGTTTCCTGTGAGGCGTCCATAAACGTTCCAATGGCCATAGCGGCGGCGAAAACTAGGAACAGGACAGCGGTTAATCGGGTAGAAAAAAGAACGGCAGCCAATTTCTTTTGCATAGGGCAAATTTTTGTGCAAAAATAACTAAAATTGACGGTTTAAAATAGATAAATAAAGGGGTTTTATAATCGGCAGGGCTTACGTACCTTAGCCGTATGGTTCGAGTCGTTTTTATTGGGTTTGGCAACGTAAACCAACAGCTTTGCAACGCATTGCAGCATAGCGCAACGGTCAACGTTGTTCAAATTTACAACCGCAGCGCGATTGCCCCAGTGGTGAATGCCGTACCCATACCGAGAACTCAGGATTTTTCCGAAATAATGGAGGCCGATGTATATATAATTGGCGTGCCGGACGATGCGATTTCAGGAGTATCGGCGCAGCTCCCGTTTAAAGACAGGCTTACCGTGCACACTTCCGGCAGCGTCTCGCTGCAGGAAATCTCGAATACCGACCGGAGGGGCGTTTTCTATCCTTTACAGACGTTCTCGAAAGATCGTACCGTAGATTTTTCCGAAATCCCAATTTGTATTGAGGCAGAAACGCCAACCGATTTGCGCCTACTGCGAGAATTGAGCGAGGCGATATCGCCTAAGGTTACGGAAATTTCCTCGGAAGAGCGCCGTATAGTGCACCTTGCGGCGGTGTTCGTGAATAACTTCGGAAATTACCTGTACCAGGTCTCTCACGCCCTCCTTCAGGAAAAAAACCTCGATTTCGAACTCTTAAGACCGTTAATTCGAGAAACGGCCGAAAAGGCGATTTCGCTCTCGCCCTACGCTGCCCAAACGGGGCCCGCCAGGCGAAACGACCGCAAAACGATAGAAAAACACTTACATTTGCTCCCAGAAGGAACCACGAGGGAACTTTACATTTTAGTGACCGAAGCCATTCAGAACACCTATGGAAAAAAGTTATAAAGAATACCTTAGCCAAATTACCACCTTCGTCTTTGACGTAGATGGCGTCCTTACCGACGGAAGTATTAGCATTACCACCGAAGGCGAAATGTACCGCACCATGCACACCAAGGACGGTTATGCGCTTAAAACCGCGCTTGAACAGGGGTTCAATGTATGCATTATTAGTGGAGGCACCAACGAGGGTGTGCGTTCTAGGCTGCGCGGACTTGGGATAACCGACATCTATTTGGGTGCGCACCATAAAACCGACACTTTAGAGGAATACTTTGATGTTTACAATATAAAAGCCGAGGAAACACTCTATATGGGAGACGATATCCCTGACCTATATGTAATGAAGACGGTGGGCCTCGCCTGCTGCCCACAAGACGCAGTGCCGGAGATAAAGGCGATTTCCAAATACGTATCGCACAAGGAGGGCGGCAAGGGCTGTGTACGCGATATCATTGAACAGGTGCTGAAAGTACAAGGCAAGTGGCTAGACGCGACGGCCACCAGCGCCAAATATGATTAACCTATACTTTCCAACAGATTTTTTTATGGCCTATTTGCGAAGTATTCGCCCGCTAAATTTACTGCTGTTGGCCTATGCCCAACTTCTCATTAAATACTCCGTGTTCCCCGCGTTTGGCGTTACGGGGCTACTTCCGAATTTTCAGTTTTCCATTCTTGTATTGGCCACATTATCCATTGCGGCTGGGGGCTATGTAATAAATGATATTTACGATAGGGAAATCGACCGAATAAATAAACCGAACCGCGTTTGGATCGGCATGGCCGTCTCCGAAAGAAGGGCCACGCAATTTTACATAGTTCTAACGGGACTGGGAGTCGTGCTCGGGTTTTATGTCTCGCACGCCATAGACAAGCCGGGGTTCGCGTCAATATTTGTGGTCATTGCGGCGGCTCTATACATCTATACTTCCTACTTAAAGTCCATTCTACTCGTTGGGAATATCGCAATTTCAATGTTAGTTTCGCTCGGGTTATTGATCGTTCCTATTTTCGATTTACTGCCCGTAACCAATGTGCTGAACCAAGCACTTCACCAAGAAGTTTTTATACTCTTGCTTTATTATGCGGCCTTTGCATTTGGCTTGAATTTTATACGCGAAATCGTCAAGGACCTGCAGGATATTGACGGAGATAAAAATGGCGGAAGGAATACATTGCCCATAGCCATTGGGCGAAGCCGTACGGTAACGTTTGTATGGGGGTTGGCCGTGCTGCATGTAATTGGCGTACTTACCTATATGTATGGTGAAATTTACGCACGGCAAACACTGGTGCTGTACTTCCTATTTTTGGTTGTCGCGCCACTTCTCTACTTTTGCGTAAAATGTTATGGTGCCAAGCGAAAAGCTGAGTTTGCCCAATTGGCTATCGTGGCAAAAATCATATTTTTAACGGGACTCAGTTCCTTATGGCTGTATCCACTAGAAGGTCTTCCTTAAAAACTAACTATGCTCGCAAAAAAACTCTCGAACTTTGAAATTGTGCTCGCTTCGGGGTCACCCCGGCGCCATCATTTTTTTTCTGAAATGGGCCTTCCGTTTTCAATCGATGTCCGTCCCGTAGAAGAAATCTTCCCCTCGCATTTAAGCGGTTCGGAAATTACCGATTTCCTATCGCAAAAGAAAGCGTCTGCTTTTACGGATATTTCTGAAAACCAGATTGTAATCACCAGTGATACCATAGTTTGGAAAGACGGTCGCGCTATCGAAAAACCGAAAGATGAAGCCGATGCTCGCCAAATGCTCTCCGAACTCAGCGGGGCTTTTCACGAGGTAATTACCTCGGTGTGCTTCACGATGCACGACCTGCAAAAAACGGTGAACGAAACGACCAAGGTGTGGTTCGGTACTCTTTCCGAAGAGGAAATTACGCACTATATAACCACCTACACGCCATTCGATAAGGCCGGTAGCTATGGCATTCAGGAATGGATTGGCTATATTGGCGTAGATGCCATTGAGGGGTCTTTCTTCAATGTTATGGGCTTGCCTACGCGCCTCGTATATAAAACGTTAATGGAACTGGCAAACCATTGAAATTTAAGTAATTTTACGTAACAAAATTGTGTCCATGCTAGTTAACGAAGCTGTACTAAAATGCGGATTGGCCCTAATTGTTTCGGGGGTTTTTCTAAGTTGCCAGGATTCCGAGAAAAATCTAATCCCTAGTAGCGACGTGGCGATAAACGATGCTTCGGAAACCGAGCCTCGAGAGCTTTCCCAACCGTTTAAGGAGTATTGGTTTTCCGGCAAGGCCGAACTTACCAGCTATCAGTTGCAACAGGAACGCTATGGCGAACTTCGGCAGGGCACGGCAGTCACCATTTTCGTCACGGAAGATTTTCTGCCGGATGTGCAAGTAAAGGCCAACGCTGCTAACGACACCAATGAAACCGTCCTGAAACTGAACCTTACCAAGGATTTTGTAACCGGGATCTATCCGTATCACATCATGACCAGCGTATTTAGTCCACTCGATAGAAATGGTCACGCAATAAAAGTCACTAATTCCACCCAGGAATGGTGCGGACAAACCTACACGCAATTGAACAACCGAAAGGACTATGATGTAGTTTCGCATTCCTATTTCGAAGGCGAGGCCGATATGGAGTTTTCGTTGGAGAAAACGTGGCTCGAAGACGAAATTTGGAGCCTAATACGCATAGCGCCAGAGACGCTCCCTACCGGAGAATTGGCCATGGTCCCATCAATAGAATGTGTTAGGTTGCACCACAAGGACTTACAGCCATATGAAAGTTTCGCCAGCTTTAAGCAAGGGGATTCCCTTAGTACGTATACGATCAATTACCCCACCCTACAGCGACAGCTTACTATTTGGTTTCACAGTGCGTTTCCCTATGAAATTGAAAAGTGGGAAGAGATTAATGCTTCTGTAGGTAGAGACACCACCTCGCTCAAAACTACAGCACAGCGCTTAAAGCGAATAAAAAGTACCTATTGGGGTAAAAACAAGAATGTCGATATCGCGCTGCGCGACTCGTTGGGCCTAAATTAAAATTAGTATGTCAGATTATCTTCTTTTTCAAATAGTTAAATCGGTATCGGTAATCGTCGTACTGTTAATTCTCCGCTACATCCTTGCCCGTACCGTTAAGCAGTTCTCCCTTAAATCTGAACGAGTGGAACATCGCACGGGGCTCATTATCAAGCATATCGACTTTGGCGTTATTTTTTTGATAATACTTGGCCTCATACTAATATGGGGCGTAGAGATAAAAGATCTGGGGGTTGTCCTCTCGTCGGTATTCGCTGTAATAGGCGTAGGCTTTTTCGCCCAATGGTCTATTTTAAGCAACATTACCAGTGGCATTATCATGTTTTTCACATTTCCCTATAAAATAGGCGATTATATAAAGATTCACGATAAAGAATACCCATATGAAGGGATTATTGAGGACATTAAGGCGTTTCAGATAATAATTAGAACCACAGCGGGCGAGATTATAACCTACCCCAATAGTATGATGCTCCAGAAGGGTGTTACCGTAGTGAAACCGGAGGAATTGGATTTGTATCTGGAGCAACATGAGGGAGAAGATAAGAATGTTAAGGAGCATCCCGAAGATTGACCGCTCTTATTATTGTTAAAGAATGCCTATCCACCTTTCCGATGCGCCATTTTTCGATATCTTTGGTTCGCACGTCAAAAATAGATCCTTCCGTGAAAATACCTCTTAAAATTATTGCGCTGTCGCTTTTCCTCTGCGCCAGCACGTTTTCATTTGCCCAAGCACCCAAAAAACCTACCGCTTCCGAAATTTACCACGACCTTCAAAAACTCAATTTTTTGGGTTCTGCCATGTACATTGCGGCACATCCAGACGATGAGAACACGAGACTTATCTCCTACCTGGTAAACGATGTTAAGGCAAGAACGGCCTATTTGTCATTAACCCGTGGCGATGGCGGACAAAATTTGGTGGGACCCGAAATCAGGGAATTGTTGGGCGTTATCCGTACCCAGGAGCTTGTGGCAGCGCGAAACGTGGACGGAGGCGAGCAACTATTTACCCGAGCCAATGACTTCGGATATTCGAAACACCCCGACGAAACGCTGGAAATTTGGAATGAAGAAGCCGTTCTGGGTGACGTGGTTCGCGCCATCCGAAAATTTAAGCCGGATATTATCATTAACCGGTTTGATCATCGTAGTGCGGGCAGCACCCACGGGCACCACACCTCTTCGGCCATGCTGAGTATGGCCGCCTTCGATCTTGCCAACGACGCTTCAAAATATACAAAAAGCGCGAGTACTTTCGGCACGTGGCAGCCAAGTAGCCTATTTTTCAACACTTCGTGGTGGTTCTACGGAAGTCAGGAAAAATTTGAGGCTGCAGATAAAACAAATTTATTTGAATTAGAGACAGGAAATTACTACCCATCCCTAGGTCTCTCCAACGGTGAAATTGCCTCGTTGAGCAGAAGCATGCACAAATCGCAGGGGTTTGGCAGCACCGGATCCCGAGGTACGCAAACCGAATGGCTAGAGTTCCTGAAGGGGAATCGGCCGGAAAAGGACAACCTATTTGCCGGTATCGATACCAGCTGGTCGCGCATTCCGGGTGGCGAGGTAATAGGAGGCATTCTATACCCGTTGGAAGACGAATTCGATTTTAAGAACCCATCCACGATGCTGCGCCCGTTGCTACAGGCGTACGATTTGGTCGTGCAATTGGAGGACACCCATTGGCGAAGTATAAAGTCACGTCAACTGGAAGAACTCATTTTAGATGCCGGCGGAATTTTCCTGGAAGCGGTGGCCGACGTAAACGCGATTAATCCTGGAGGGACGTACAATGTTACATTGGAGGTAATTAACCGAGGTACATTTCCGGTTTCAATCCAATCTATTAAAACAGGCGTGGGGACCATTCTTCTCGATTCGCCAGTGTCATTAGTCCCCAACCAGCCTTGGCAACTTAGTACCGAAATTGAATCGAAAAGCACGACCTTTTCGACGCCGTATTGGCTGAACGATGAAGGGTCCTTAGGTATGTACCAGGCTCCAGAACATCTTATTGGCCTTCCGGAATCTCCTGCGCCACAACAAATTATTTTTAACCTTCAGTTAGGACAGAGCACAATGGATATTTCGCGAAATGTGATTTATAAGTATAATGATCCGGTGAAAGGGGAAGTTTACCAACCGCTGGAAGTGTTGCCGGCCGCGACCTCCCGAATAAACGACAAGGTTGTAATTTTTTCCAACAAGGATAGTAGAACGATTTCGGTAACCATACAAGCCAATCGAGCCAACCTAAATGGTTTCATTCAACTTAACCATCCAGCGGGATGGCAAATTTCCCCCGCACAGCACACCTTCGAGATTTCAAATGCTGGTGAAACAAGGACCGTAGTATTTACCGTTACCCCCCCAAAGGATAATAGCGAGGGGCTTTTGAAACCGCTTGTGGTAGTGGGCGATAATTTTTACGATAGGGAACTTACCATGATAGATTACGAACATATTCCCTATCAAAGAGTCTTGTTACCATCTCAGGCAAAAATCGTGCGTATCGATTTGGAGAAAGAAGGTGAGAAAATCGGATATATTGAAGGAGCTGGAGATGCCATACCGGAGAGCTTACGGCAAATTGGGTATCACGTCACCTCCCTGTCAACCGATCAAATTTCCCTGAAAAATCTCAAAAATTTTGATGCCGTCGTAGTAGGTATTAGAGCTTACAATACCCTCCCTGAACTTGCGTTCAAGCAAAACGTGCTTCATCAATACGTTGCCGAGGGCGGGACCTTGCTCGTTCAATATAATACCAACCGGGGGCTCGTAACCGATAATCTGGCGCCTTACTCCCTTTCTTTATCTCGAGATCGGGTCACTAATGAAAATAGCGATGTGCTGTTTCTCGCGCCTGAACATCCTGTGCTCAACGAACCAAATACCATTACCGATAGTGATTTTTCTGGATGGGTTCAGGAACGCGGGCTTTACTTCCCAGATGCCTGGGGGGAATCGTTTACTCCTATTCTGGGCATGAGCGATCCAGGCGAGCCAATCACTAAGGGGGCGCTACTAGTTGCCCCTTATGGAAAGGGCTATTATATATATACCGGCCTAAGCTTTTTTAGGGAATTGCCAGCGGGTGTCCCAGGAGCCTATCGATTATTTGCGAATCTACTCTCATTGGGCAATTAATATGGAAAAAGATAGGGACACTTCGGTTAAAAAATGGACATTCGCTGCCATCATTGTGGTTAATGCAATCTATATCGTCCTGTTCTATTATTTTATGCAACACTTCACCTAATGGAACAGATAGATTGGATTATTTTATTGGGCACCCTTACTTTTATCGTAGGCTATGGAACATGGAAGACACGGAAGAACAAGGATGTAACGGATTACCTTAAGGGAGGAAACGACGCGAACTGGTGGACCATTGGCCTGAGCGTTATGGCCACCCAGGCGAGTGCCATTACCTTCTTGTCTACGCCAGGGCAGGCCTTTCACGACGGAATGGGCTTTGTTCAATTCTATTTTGGCCTACCCATTGCCATGGTAATTATATGTTGGGTGTTTATCCCAATCTATCATCGATTGAAGGTTTTCACCGCCTATGAATACCTTGAAAGTAGATTCGACCGAAAAACGCGAACGCTTACCGCCATCCTCTTTCTTATTCAGCGCGGACTTGCCGCCGGAATCACCATTTTCGCCCCGGCCATTATCCTTTCGGCCGTCTTGGGTTGGAACCTACTCTACCTGAACATTGGTATTGGAATTCTCGTAATTATATATACTGTGAGCGGCGGGACCAAAGCAGTTAGCGTTACCCAAAAGCAACAAATGGCCGTTATTTTCGGCGGAATGTTCATCGCCTTTTTATTGATACTGAATTACCTTCCCCTTGATATCTCCTTTACCGATGCGCTAGAAATTGCCGGTGCCAATGGAAAATTGGACATACTCGATTTTTCATTCGATTTTGAAAACCGTTATACCTTTTGGAGCGGGATTATTGGCGGCTCGTTTTTGGCCCTCTCCTATTTCGGAACTGACCAAAGCCAAGTGCAGCGTTACCTCTCGGGACGGTCATTGAAACAAAGTCAAATGGGCCTCATCATGAACGGCTTACTAAAGGTGCCCATGCAGTTCTTTATTCTGTTAGTGGGTATTATGGTCTTCGTGTTTTACCAGTTCAACGCCTCGCCCGTACATTTCAACCCGGCCGCGGTGAGCGATGTGCAGAACTCCACCTACGCATCTGCTTATAACGATCTTTCTGAAAAAAAACTTAAGCTAGATAAACAATTAATTTCGAAGCAGCTATCTTATTCTGAAGCGCAATCTACTTCGGAGCGACAATTGCTGTTAGAAGAGATCAAAACGATCAATGCCACTGAAGAATCCTTACGGGAAGAGGCCCGAACCCTTATTTCAAAGGCAAATCCGGAGGCCGAGACAAACGACAAGGATTATGTATTTATCCATTTTATCCTGAACAATCTGCCGCGCGGCCTTATAGGACTATTACTGGCCGTAATCCTGAGCGCGGCTATGTCGAGCACGGCTTCTGAGCTGAACGCGCTGGGTAGCACTACCGCGATTGACCTTTATAAGCGGAACGTGGGCGTGAAGTCCGAGCGGCATTACGTATATGCGAGCAAGTGGTTTACCTTATTGTGGGGTCTAATTGCCATTGGCGTTGCTAGCATCGCGAACCTTTTCGACAATCTAATTCAGTTGGTAAATATTATCGGCTCCATTTTCTACGGAAATGTGTTGGGTATATTCCTACTCGCCTTCTTCGTAAAATTCGTGAAAAGCAAAGCTACCTTCATCGCTGCCTTACTCACACAAGTAATTATCATTTATATCTGGTGGATTGACCTTATGCCCTACCTATGGCTTAACGTTGTGGGCTGTGGGTTGGTAATGGGCTTGGCGGTGATATTACAAGGGCTGCTACTACCAACAAAAAACGCCTCCCAAGATTAGGGAGGCGTATAGTTTCTGAAATAGTGGCAGTGCTTACATTGCTCCCCATTCCTTCAATGATTTTTCGTTAAGGGCAACATAGTCAGAATTGTTCGCTTGCTTGGCCAATTCCAGCGATTTCTGTGCTGCCTTGATGGCGCCTTTCTTATCGCCTGCCTTGGCATAAATCAACGACTGCTGTCTGTACTGCCAGAATGCTGGCTCTTCGGCCATTTCCAAGGCCTTGTCAATCCAGGTTTTCGCTTGGTTAATATCCTTTCCGGTTTCAAGGTAATAAACCGCAGCTGCGTAGTAATCGGCAGCGGCCGGTCCGTTCATAACCCGGTCAATATTGGCAGACACCTGCTTGTCGGTCATCACCTTAATAGGAACGCCCACATACGTGTTTTCCCAGAGAATGCCCAAGGTCGTGGAGTCGTGGGTTACATCGTCGAATGATAGGGTAAACGATTCGATATCCATCGGCATTGGGTATGTGGGCACCGTTGCCTTGGCTGCTACCTTGCCTTCGTCCCAATTTTGAGGGGTACCCCAGTTATTGGTATCTGTATAGAAGTAAACCTCCCATTCCTTAGCACCGGGTTTCGTAAAGATCGCGTAATCGCCGGCTTTTACGGTAGAGCCTCCTATTTCAACGGGTTGGCTAAAGCTGATCTTGGTATTGGCATTGGCGCCGGTGCGCCACATTGCGCCATAAGGTACCAAGTCGCCAAAAATCGTACGGCCCCGCATTGCCGGGCGGGAATATTCAACGTTAATATCGGTTAGCCCAACGGTCTGTTCAATGGTTTGGGCAGGGCTAGGCGCCGGGGTTTTAATTTGAGCAGTTACGCCCAGCGTGGCTAAAGCGGCAAAGACGAGTAAAAAAGTGTTTTTCATAGAAATCGTTTCGGTTTTTTTTAAGATAATATTTTGAAGTACTAAGTTACAACAGCATAAGTGCTAAAATGTTAACAAAAACATAAAATCAGTTCAGGAAATTATCTCGAAGAAACACATAGTTTTCCCATTTGCCAACCCTTATAAGGGGGGTTATCGTGGTTATCAGCACTTCCTTTTTATCTTAACTTAGTTTAAGTAACTGTTAATGATAGTTTAAAGTATTTTATATTTCGAAAAACAGTCTTATTTTTAAGAAAAAAAAGAAAATGCTTACATTTTTAAGAAATTTACTGAGTCTGGGCAGAAGGAAAAATCTCCTCCGAAATGAAATGTACCGGTTGGCACGCATGAACCGCAAACTTTCATACAAGAGAAGATAACTACGCCCGCTAAATGAAAATTTATACCCTGCGCACTGCGCAACGACTTCCTATTTCCAAAAGCGAAGCTTGGCAATTTCTTTCAGACCCAAAGAACCTGAAGGTCATTACCCCTGAATATATGGGGTTTTACATTCAATCGGGAGCCGATAGGCCCATGTATCCAGGGCAAATAATCGAATATATCGTTACCCCGCTTTTGGGTATAAAGACAAAATGGGTCACCGAAATTACGCATAGCCTAGAAGGTAAGTATTTTGTAGACGAACAACGATATGGCCCCTACGCACTGTGGCACCACAAACATTTTCTGAAGGAAATTGAGGGAGGTGTTGAAATGGAGGACATTATCCATTACAAGCTTCCATTCGGCCTGCTTGGCCAGGCTGTGCATCCCTATCTCGTAAAGCCAAAATTAGACGAAATTTTTGACTACCGCCGGAAGAAGCTCATCGCGCTTTTTGGCGAACTATAACCCCTTGCTATGAAAAAGAACATTCTACTCATTGGTGGTTCCTACGGAATCGGTGCCGCTATTGCCACAAAATTGGCAACATCCCACAATGTCCATATTGCCTCAAGAAGCAACGATAACCTGCCCGATGGCGTCACCCATCATACCTTCGACGTTTTGGACGATGACATTGCGCAGCTCGAACTGCCCGATACGCTCCACGGGCTTATTTACTGTCCCGGAAGTATTAACTTGAAACCATTTAAGATGATGAATCCGAAAATTTTTGAAGAGGATATGCAGCTCAATTTCCTTTCGCTGGCAAAGGCCGTCCATGGCTTATTGCCAAACTTAAAGAAAGCAGAACAAGCCAGCTTAGTGTTTTTCAGCACCGTTGCGGTAAAAGTGGGAATGCCCTTCCATACCAGCGTGGCAGCAGCCAAGGGTGCCATAGAGGGCTTCGCCAAGGCCCTGGCGGCAGAATATGCTCCCAATTTCAGGGTGAACGTCATCGCCCCTTCCCTTACCGATACGCCATTGGCCTCCAAATTGCTAAACAATGACTCTAAACGGGAAAAAATGGCAGAGCGCCATCCGCTCAAGCGCGTTGGAACCAAAGAGGATATTGCGGCCACCGCCGCATTTCTCATGAGCGATGAGGCAAATTGGATTACCGGGCAGGTGCTGGGCGTAGATGGCGGACTTTCTACGATAAACCTAAATTAATATGGCTGATGGAGTAAATGTATTTTGGTTTCGGAGAGACCTTCGGCTAGATGATAATATAGGGTTTTATAAGGCGCTTCAAGGGAAACATCCCGTTCTACCACTATTTATCTTTGATTTGGAAATACTCGATGAGCTTCCCGAAGATGACGCCAGAGTTACCTTTATTTACGATACGCTTCAAAAAATGAGGGATACCCTTCAAGAGCACGGTAGTGGCCTGGCAATCTATCACGGTACACCGACAGAGGTGTTTCAGAAATTAATTTCAGAATTCAATGTTCAGAACGTAATTACAAATCACGATTACGAACCCTACGCAACCGAACGCGATCAGCAGATAAAGACTTTTTTAGGAGAAAAGGATATTGGTTTTTATACCTACAAGGACCAGGTAATTTTTGAAAAGGATGACGTGGTTAAGGACGATGGCGACCCATACGTGGTCTATACGCCTTATATGAAGAAATGGAAGGAAAAATTCGACCCCGAGACCCATCTTACCATTTATTACACAAGCGGGCAAATGGATAACCTGCTTCAGAACAGTAGATTACCGAACCTGTCTTTGACGGATATGGGTTTTAAGACAGCGTCCTTAAAGGTTCCAGAATACGACGTAACCCCAACTACCATAGCGGAGTATGAAGACACCCGAAACTTTCCGGCACAGCAAGGAACTTCGCGCCTAGGGCCACACCTTCGGTTTGGTACCGTAAGCGTGCGGAAAATGATGAAAAAAGCCATTGCCTCAAAGAACGACACCTTCTGGGAGGAACTCATTTGGCGCGAGTTTTTTATGCAAATATTGTGGCATTTCCCGGAAACGGTTGAGAATGCCTTTCGAAAAAAATACGATCGCGTGGAATGGCGCAATAATAAGGATGATTTCGAGAAATGGAAAACGGGCAAAACGGGATATCCGCTGGTCGATGCCGGTATGCGTCAGCTAAACGAATCGGGCTACATGCACAATCGGGTACGCATGGTTGTGGCCAGTTTTCTATGCAAGCATCTCTTGATAGATTGGCGCTGGGGCGAGGCGTATTTTGCCGAAAAATTGTTAGATTATGAACAATCCAGCAATGTGGGTAATTGGCAATGGGCCGCTGGTAGCGGAGTCGATGCACAACCCTACTTCCGTATTTTCAACCCAACGACCCAGATTGATAAATTTGATAAGGATAGGAAATATATCAAGAAATGGGTGAAGGAATACGGAAGTGATGCATATCCAGAAAAAATGGTAGATCACAAGGAAGCGCGCGAACGTGCACTAGATACTTATAAAGCTGCGGTACAATAATAATTGTAGGATTATTCTGTTTAAATTACACTTTATCTGATTTTTATATATATTTATCGATGTTTTTGATACTAAAGTAGTTACATAACCCCCAAATGTAAGCTTATGGAAACCTATAAAAATGTTTTTACTAACGGCGAGATTACGGTTACCTATGAACCCTGCAAGTGCATCCACGCCGAAAAATGCGCCAAGGGACTTTCCGAAGTTTTTAGGACCACTGTGATTCCATGGATCAATCTAGACGCATCAAATGCCCAGAGAATTATTCGGCAAATAAAGAAATGCCCTTCGGGAGCCCTTCAATACAAGGAGAATAACTTCGCCTAAACTGTTAAATAAAGTTTAATTCGCTTGTAATTTTAGGGCCTTTTGCACAATTTTTATACCCTTGCATGTTGCGTACGCGAACAAACCTAACTCCCATATCATGAAAATAAAAATTGTCACCCTCCTTTTTCTCCATTGCTGTATTCTATCCCTATCGGCCCAAGAGGAACAAACCGGAACCGTACAGGTATTCACCAACACCATTGAAGACCAGTTTAACGAGGTAGTCGATGAGTCTAACGACTACCAAGATTATAAGGTAATCAAGAAAAACAAGATTAATAAGCTTCGGCAAAAT
>NZQO01000086.1 GCA_002693605.1 Flavobacteriaceae bacterium | reverse complement strand
ACCTGAGGGTCATAGAAGACATTTTCCGCCTTTTTCCGTATATAATCCCGGTCCCCCCGCTTTGGGTAGCTCTCCCCCATGGCGCTCTCGTACAAACCGGAACTTCCGGTAATTACCAGTGCCTGAATCTTATTGGGGAACAATTTCGTGCACAGAAGCCCAATATGTCCACCAAGTGAATTTCCGAGTAAAATGACCTTCTCGAAGCCCATATGGTCGATAAAGTCTGAAACATACTCGGCAAAACGCTTCACTGTTGTCTTTAGCAACGGCATCTGGTAAATGGGTAGCTCCGGAATAAGAATCTGATAGCCCTTGGGAGGGAAAAACTCAGACACGCCGTCAAAATTGCTAAGGCCTCCCATCAATCCGTGAAGCACCACGATTGGTGTGCCCTCGCCCAGTTTTAAGTATGTAAATTTCCCTTCTTCGTGTAGGTGGTTGGTCATTCAGTCGAATATTAACAGAAACAAAAATACACTTTTTTTGCCGAAATAAATGAGGGCACCCTATTGTTGATAAAGGGCAGGCCTGCATTTGCAAAACGCTTATCAGATCAGTCGTCTAAGGCGATTGGCTGGGGGGCGTGGGTTTACGGTGGTAAAACTTATCAACAAAGTGGTAAAATGTGGTAGAAAGTGGTAAAACTTATTTATATTTGAATCAAACAAGGTAGAAAACCAATCCCCTAATGCTCAATTTAATAGGTACATACGAATGCAAGGCTGACGTAAAGGGACGGGTCATGTTGCCGTCTGCGCTCAAAAAGCAGTTGGCTGCCGTGGCGCCCAATGGCTTCGTAATCAAGCGTGCTGTTTTTCAGCCGTGCCTGGAGCTTTACCCCATGGAGGAGTGGAACGCCCTGATGGAAAAAATGGGAAAGCTGAACCGTTTCAACCGCAAAAATAATGACTTTATACGCCGTTTTACGGCGGGGGTAAGGACGGTTGAATTGGATGCAACCGGCCGGTTGAACATACCAAACGACCTCGCCTCCTTTGCGGGCGTGGAAAAGGAAATTGTCATTTCCTCCGCGATTAACATCGTGGAGATTTGGGATAAGGAGAAATACGAACAGGCCATTAACGATGCTGCCAACGATTTTGCAGACTTGGCAGAGGAGGTAATGGGCGACACCAACGACGCTCGCGATGGACTATCATAAACCCGTACTGCTTACCGAAACGGTAGAGGGACTCAACATGCAACCCGATGGAGTGTATGTGGACGTTACCTTCGGCGGCGGCGGGCACTCCCGGGAAATATTGAGGCACCTTGGGGAATCTGGGAAATTGATCGCTTTCGACCAAGATACCGATGCGCTTGAAAATGCCATCGATGACCCGAGGTTTATGCTGATCAATGAAAATTTCAGGTTTTTGAAGCGCTTTCTGCGCTTCTACGGGCATAACCAAGTAGACGGCATTTTGGGCGATTTCGGGGTTTCGTCCCATCAATTCGATGTGGCGGAGCGTGGGTTCAGTACACGTTTCGAAGCCAATCTAGATATGCGGATGAACCAGAAAAGCCAGTTTTCAGCCTTCGATGTGGTGAACAATTATGAGGAGAAAAAGCTCCGTAAGGTGCTTTCGCAATATGGAGAACTGCGCACTGCCGCGGGCATGGCCAGGGTCATTGTCGAAGCGCGCAGCCACGGGCCCATAAGAACCAGTGAGCAGCTAAAGCGGGCACTGGGCCGTTTCCTGCCGCAGCACAAGGAGAATAAAATCCTTGCGCAAGTGTACCAGGCCATTCGCATAGAAGTAAACCAGGAGCTAGAGGCATTGAAGGAGTTTTTGCTGCAAACCCAGGAAGTAGTTCGGCCGGGAGGCCGCTTGAGCTTGATTAGCTACCACTCGCTGGAGGACCGGCTGGTTAAGCGCTATATGCGCGACGGACAATTTGAGGGACAGCCCGAGAAGGATGTTTTTGGAAGGGTTGAGGTTCCCTTTAAGCCGGTGGGGAAGTTTAGCGTTCCTTCCGAAGCGGAAATTGTAGATAATAACAGGGCCCGCAGCGCAAAACTGCGCGTGGCCGAAAAAATATAAGCTCGTTTTGAAGAAGAACTTTTACGATCTCATTAAAGGTAAGTTTCTGGTAAGCGATGATGCGTTCAAAAACTGGCGCTTCATACTGTTTTTATCGGTGCTGGCCCTTATCATGATTGGTAGTTCGCATACGGCCGATACCAAGGTGCATCGCATTGCACAGCTCAGCAATGAGGTAAAGGAGCTGAAAAGCGAATACTTAGACGTTCGGAAACGGCTCATGCAGTCCAAAATGGAAAGCAGGATTACGGCAGCGATGGCACAGCGGGGGCTGCAGCCGTCGATGACGCCTCCCCAGGTAATACGGGTAAACTCTAAAAATAGGTAACGCGGTGGCAATTGAAGAGAAAGACATACTAAACCGCCTCTACTTTATCGCCGGATGTATGTTCATCTTCGCGATAGCCATAGCCGTCAAGCTGCTGAATATCCAGTTTGTGGAGGGCGACAAGTACCGTGACCTGGCCCTGAGGAATACCACCAAGAATTTCGTGATACCCGCCAACCGCGGAAATGTCTATGCCGATGATGGCAGCCTTCTGGCTACCTCGGTTCCAAAGTACGATATTCGTTTCGACGCGGTAACGGTTTCTTCGGAAGACTTCGAGGCCCAGCTTGTACCCCTGTCGAATGAACTTTCGAAACTGTTCGGCCGTCAGGCTTCCTATTACCAAAATGTCTTCAGAAAGGCGCGCGCCAACAAGAACCGATATCTATTGGTAGCAAAGAATTTGGGCTATTCCGATTATATCAGGGTAAAAAACTTTCCGCTATTCAACAAAGGTCCGTACCGTGGCGGCATCATCGTAGAGCAGCGTACCGTGCGCGAACACCCGCTCGGGAAAATTGCCGAGCGGCTTGTGGGTAACGAGCAGTGGGATTCCCCCGGAAAATATGAAGTGGGCCTTGAAGGCGCTTTCGACGATTACCTGCGCGGCAAGGAAGGGCGGCGGCTTAAGCAAAAAATAGCGAAGGGCCAGTGGAAGCCCGTGTTCGATGAAAATGAGGTCGAGCCAAAGGATGGGCTGGACGTGATTTCCACCATCGACGTAAATATTCAGGACATTGCCCACCACGCCCTCTTGAAGCAAATGGAATATTACGAGGCCGAGCACGGCAGCGTTATCGTGATGGAGGTAAATACGGGCGAAATTAAGGCGGTGGCCAACCTGGGCCGCACCACGGCGGGTACGTATTACGAAAAACTGAACTACGCCATTGGCGAGAGCCACGAGCCGGGCTCCACCTTTAAGGTGATGGCGCTCATGGCGGCGTTGGAAGATAAGGTGGTCGATACCGCTACGGTGGTCGACACCAGGTTGGGAAGCAAGCAGTTTTACGGTAGGAGCATTACCGATACGCGCGGCTATGGCGAAATTTCGGTGGCGAGGGCGCTCGAGGTTTCCTCCAACATTGGGCTGGCTACCGTAATTGATGAGAACTATTCCGCGGACCCGAAAAAATTTACCGACAAACTTCGCGATTGGAAGCTACACAATAAAGTGGGCATTCGCATTCTGGGCGAAGGTGCGCCCGTAATACCCGAGCCGGGGCATGAACTCTGGAGCCGCAATGCCCTCCCCTCGATGGCCTACGGATACAACCTTAAGATGACGCCCTTGCAGGTGCTTACTTTTTACAACGCCATTGCCAACAACGGGGTTATGGTGCGGCCAAAGTTCATCAAGGAAATACGAGCGTGGAATGAGCCAGTAAAGGTGTTCGATACCGAAATCGTGAACGGGAAAATCGCTTCGGAAGAAACCCTGGCGCAAATTCGGGATATTTTAAAGAACATCGTGAAACGCGGCACGGGCAAGTCGCTTTATTCCGAATATTTCTCGATGGCAGGCAAAACGGGAACGGCCCGTACCGAGTACTGGAAAGAGGACTGGGCGAAAAACCCTCGCTACATTTCCTCTTTTGCAGGATATTTCCCGGCAGATAATCCCAAGTATTCCTGTATCGTGGTTATTCACAAGCCAAGTACAAAAAAGGGATATTACGGGGCCGACGTAACGGGTCCGGTCTTTAAACGCATTGCCCAGAAGATTTTTACAGATTCGCCCCTAATTGCCGAAGTTTCTGAAATAAATAAAGTAGATCCATCGCTCGAAAAGGCGTATGAGAACTATTACCTAGAAGCCCGGAAGCATCATTCCAAAATTCCGAACGTTCGTGGCATGGCAGGGATGGATGCCGTCTCGCTATTGGAAAACTTAGGGTTAAAGGTGGAGGTTGTGGGCAATGGGAAAGTGGTGGAGCAATCGGTAGAGTCGGGCACCGCCCTAACAAAAGGTACGAATATAACATTGAAGCTATCGTGATACTGGTAAAGGACATACTCTATACGGTGCCTATTGAAAAGGTGGTGGGCAGTACACATGTGGCCATTCGCGATATCCATTTCGATTCCCGCGAGGTACAATTGAATGACGTTTTCGTGGCGATTCGCGGTACCGTTTCCGATGGGCACGATTTCGTAAAAATGGCGTTAGACAAAGGTGCCATTGCAATTATCTGCGAGGAAATTCCGAAGGAAACCGTGAACGGTATTACATATGTGCAAGTGAGCGATGCCCAAAGCGCGCTCGCGGTCATGGCGTCCAATTTTTACGGGCAGCCATCGCAAGCGCTGCAATTGGTTGGTGTTACGGGTACCAATGGGAAGACTACCGTATCTACATTGCTGCACCAGTTGTTTACCAAGGCAGGCTATGTTTGCGGGTTGCTTTCAACTGTAAAGATAGTGGTAGGCACCACCGAGCATAAGGCGACGCACACCACACCCGATTCGCTCACCATCAATCGGTTTCTGCGCGAAATGGCCGAGGCCGGCGTTGAATATTGTTTCATGGAGGTGAGCAGCCACGGCATTCACCAAAAAAGAACGGAAGGCCTCCACTTTGCCGGTGGGATCTTCACCAACCTGTCGCACGATCATTTAGACTACCACAAATCGTTCAAGGAATACCGCGATGTAAAAAAGCGCTTCTTCGATCAATTGCCGCCATCAGCCTTTGCCTTGACTAACGTAGACGATAAGAACGGAAACATAATGCTCCAGAATACGCGGGCAAAGAAGGTGACCTATGCGTTAAAATCGTATGCAGACTACCGTGCGCAGGTACTCGAAAACCAATTTACCGGCCTGTTGCTCAAGATAGACAATAACGAATTGTGGGTAAAGCTCATTGGCGCATTCAATGCCTACAATTTGCTGGCCATTTATGCCACGACACAGAGGTTGGGCTTAGAGAGCCTAGAGGTGTTGCAGTTAATGAGCACGCTACAAAGCGTAGACGGAAGGTTTCAGTTCGCGATCTCCGCCAAGGAAAAAATTACCGCTATAGTGGATTACGCCCATACGCCCGATGCGCTTCAGAATGTAATCTCGACCATAAACAGCATTCGTACCGGAAATGAGGGGCTAATAACCGTGGTGGGTTGCGGCGGCGACCGGGATGTCTCAAAAAGGCCCAAGATGGGCGAAATTGCCGCGCGGTACAGCTCGAAAGTGATATTTACGAGCGATAACCCCCGGTCTGAAGATCCCGATGTTATCATTTCCGAAATGGAAGCGGGCGTACCCGGCGAACATTTTAAGAAAACCCTATCTGTAACCAATAGAAAGCAAGCCATTAAAACCGCCTGCCAAATGGCAAGTGCGAACGACATAATCTTGATTGCGGGTAAGGGGCATGAGACCTATCAGGAAATTAAGGGAGAACGTTTCGAGTTTGACGACTTTAAGATTGTGAACCAATTGCTAACCGAACTGAACAAATAATATGCTGTACTACCTGTTCGAATATTTAGAGAGATACTACGAGTTTCCCGGGGCCAGTCTATTTGGGTTCATCACCTTTCGGGCAGCATTGGCAGTTATCTTTTCACTATTTATCGCTACGGTCTATGGAAAGAAAATTATCTCGTACCTAAAGCGACAGCAAATGGGCGAGCAAATTCGCGACCTGGGACTGGAAGGACAGAATGAGAAGGCGGGTACACCTACAATGGGAGGTATCATAATAATTTTGGCAACCCTGATTCCCGTATTGCTGTTCGCGAAACTGGAGAATATTTACGTGATCATGCTCATCGTAACCACCGTTTGGATGGGCACCATTGGCTTTATTGACGATTACCTGAAAAAATTCAAGAATGACAAGGCCGGCCTGCCCGGGAAGTTCAAGATTATTGGCCAAATTGGCCTCGGAATTTTCGTGGGGGTGACCATGTACTTTCACCCCGATGTAACGGTGAAGCGCGAGGTGGCCGATGATGTTACTACGGAAATTGTGATTCCCAATGCAGAGCGTGAATTTTATCCCGAGGAAAAGACATTGCTTACCACCATTCCGTTCGTGAAGCAGAACGAATTTAATTACGAAACCCTCATTGCTTGGGCGGGCGAGGAGGCATCACAATATATCTGGCTCATTTTTATCCCCATCGTAATATTTATTATTACGGCAGTTTCCAACGGAGCCAACCTCACCGATGGTATCGACGGGCTAGCAGCTGGCTCGTCGGCCATCATCGGGCTCACCCTGGCACTGTTCGCTTGGGTATCGGGCAACGTTATTTTCAGTGACTACCTCAATATAATGTACCTGCCCAATACGGGCGAAATGACCATTTTCATTACGGCCTTCGTAGGGTCGCTCATTGGGTTCCTGTGGTACAACGCCTATCCCGCACAGGTATTTATGGGCGATACGGGCAGTTTGACCATTGGGGGCATCATCGCGGTAATTGCCATTGCTGTGCGAAAGGAATTACTAATACCAATTCTATGCGGAATTTTCCTCGTGGAGAACCTATCGGTCGTGCTGCAGGTAAGTTGGTTCAAATATACCCGGAAGAAATTCGGCGAAGGCCGACGTATTTTCAGAATGTCGCCCTTGCACCATCATTACCAGGTAAAGGGGTTCCATGAAAGTAAGATCGTAACCCGGTTTTGGATTGTCGGGATCTTCCTAGCGATTTTAACCATCGTAACGCTGAAAATTAGATAGGTGTTATGAAGCAACGATTGGTCGTTTTGGGGGCAGGTGAAAGTGGCGTGGGTACGGCACTATTGGGATTGAAACACGGGTTCGAGATATTCGTTTCCGATTTCGGAAAAATAAAGGATAGCTACAAGGAAGTTCTTATACATAATGCGATTGATTGGGAAGAGCAGGGCCATACAGAAGAGCTGGTGCTAACTGCCGACGTGGTGATGAAGAGCCCGGGTATTCCTGATAAGGCACCCGTGGTTCAAGAGCTAAAAACTAACGGGGTACGGGTAATTTCTGAAATTGAGTTTGCCGCGGCCTATACCAATGCGGTAATCGTAGGCATTACCGGCAGTAACGGAAAAACCACGACGGCCACCCTTACCCACGAAGTGCTGCAACATGGAGGCGCGAATGTGGCCCTGGGCGGCAACATAGGTAAGAGCTTTGCGCAATTGGTGGCAGAGGGTGCCCATGAAAACTATGTCCTGGAGCTGAGCAGTTTTCAGTTAGATGGAATAGAGACCTTCAGGCCCCATATTGCGGTCTTGACCAATATTACGCCAGACCATCTCGATCGATACGAATACGATTTTCAGAAATATGTTTCGGCTAAATTCAGGATTGCCCTGAATCAAACCGAAAGTGATTTTTTCATTTACAATGCAGATGATGAGGTCATTTCGAAACATTTGGAGGAAAATCCCATAAAATCAAAATTGCTGCCTTTTTCTACGAAACGGAAACTGGAACGGGGAGCTTACATACAGAATAACGAGATAATACTAACGATTGATAATAACCAATTTACTATGCCAATTGCAACACTAGGGTTACAAGGAGAACACAATACAAAAAATGCCATGGCGGCCGCGACGGTAGCCACCTTGCTGAAGATACGGAAAGCCACAATCAGGGAGTCACTTTCCAATTTTCAGGGAGTGGAGCACAGGTTGGAGAAAGTGCTTAAAATAAATAACGTAATGTATGTTAACGATAGCAAGGCCACGAATGTCAATGCTACCTTTTACGCCCTCGATAGCATGGGCAGCCCCACGGTCTGGATCGTGGGCGGCGTAGACAAGGGGAACGATTACCATGAACTGTTGCCACTGGTGAACGAGAAGGTAAAGGCCATCATTTGTCTGGGGGTCGATAACGAAAAGATAGTGAGGCAATTCGCAAACGTGGTAGATACTGTTGTGGAAACCCAGTCTATGAACGAGGCCGTACAATTGGCCTACCGCATCGCCGAGCGGGGAGACACCGTGTTGCTTAGCCCTGCCTGTGCGAGTTTCGATCTTTTCCAAAATTACGAAGATCGCGGAAGACAATTTAAGGAAGCTGTTAGGCAATTATAGGAAAAGGAAACTTATCCTGCGGAAGGGTAAAATTAATTTAGAAAGAAAGAAAACAAGGAATGCGAGGTATTTTCAAGAAAATACAGGGAGATAAGGCCATTTGGGCGATAGCCGGGGTTTTGGCGGTATTCTCCTTTTTGCCGGTGTACAGCGCGAGCAGTAACCTCGCGTACCTGTATGGCGACGGAAGCACCTTGCCCTACTTCTTCAAGCACCTAGCGCACTTGTTGCTCGGGTTCGCCATTTTATATGGAATCCATAAGATACCCTACCATTATTTTCGCGGACTTTCCATTCTGTTCCTGCCCTTTGTCCTTTTATTGTTGATTGTAACCATGGCACAGGGAACAACTATCGACGGTGCCAATGCCAGCAGGTGGATCAGGGTTCCGTTGGTGGGCGTCACGTTTCAAACTTCCACCTTCGCAGCGGTAATCCTGATGACCTACGTGGCGCGATACCTGTCGCGAATAAAAGACAAGACCGTTACCTTCAAGGAAACACTATTGCCATTGTGGACCCCCGTATTTATTATCCTAGCATTGATCTTACCTGCCAATTTCTCGACAACGGCAATTATTTTCGCAATGATTACCGTGTTGGTTTTCGTTGGGGGGTATCCCCTGAAATATTTGGGAATTATTCTGGGCACTGGCCTGGTAGCGCTTACCCTTTTTGTACTTACTGCGAAGGCCTTTCCCGGGGTTTTCCCCAATAGGGTCGATACCTGGATGAGCCGTATTGACAATTTTGTGGATGACACCGATACTGAGGGAGACTATCAGATTGAAAAGGCGAAGATTGCCATTGCATCTGGTGGATTAACCGGTCTCGGTCCTGGCAAGAGCGTTCAGAAAAACTTTCTCCCGCAGTCCTCTTCCGATTTTATTTATGCCATTATCGTGGAAGAATTTGGGGTAATTGGCGCCTTAACGCTCATGTTCTTGTATATGCTGCTGCTTTTCCGGTTAGTGGTTGTCGCGCACAAGAGTGAGTCGATGTTCGGAAAATTGCTGGTAATTGGCGTGGGGCTGCCTATTGTATTTCAGGCCTTTATAAATATGGCGGTAGCGGTAGAGCTATTCCCCGTAACGGGGCAAACGCTCCCATTAATCAGTAGCGGCGGGACGAGCATTTGGATGACCTGCCTAGCGCTTGGGATGGTGCTGAGCGTAAGCGCCAAGCGCGGACTATCCAAGACCGACGAGGAAACAAAATCAACAAACGAGGAGAATCCACTAGATATTCTTAGCGAAGCGATTTAAAACAGAAAAATTATCAAAACGAACACAACATATCGATTCATAATTAGCGGCGGGGGTACCGGCGGACATATTTATCCTGCCATTGCCATCGCCGATGAACTGAAGCTCCGGTACCCATCGGCGCAATTTCTCTTCGTTGGAGCCGAAGATCGTATGGAAATGGAAATGGTGCCGAAGGCAGGCTACGAGATTACCGGTCTCTGGATTTCGGGTCTCCAACGCAAGCTTAGCATGAAAAACCTGATGTTTCCCTTTAAGTTGATTTCCAGTTTGTGGAAGTCCAGAAAGATTATAGAAAGATTTAGGCCGCACGTTGCCATTGGTACTGGGGGCTATGCCAGCGCGCCCTTATTGCGAATGGCTTCTGCCAAGGGCGTTCCCGCCCTTATCCAGGAGCAGAATAGCCACGCGGGCATAACCAATAAATGGCTAGCCGGCAACGCGGATCGAATTTGCGTGGCCTACGAGGGTATGGAACAATTTTTTCCGAAGGAAAAAGTAAGGATTACCGGCAACCCCGTGCGCCAGGATATACTTTTTGTAGCGGAAAAACGAGACGAGGCCGTTAAATTCTTCGCATTAGACCCAACTAAGAAAACACTTTTGGTCTTGGGCGGGAGTTTGGGCGCCAAGAAAATTAACGAACTAGTTGAGGCGCACCTTGGCTTTTTCAGGAAATCGGATATACAGGTTATCTGGCAATGTGGGAAATTATACGAAAACACCTATGGTGGCCGGGGTGGCGAACGCATTCAAGTGCATACGTACGTGAACCGAATGGATTTAGCCTATGCGGCGGCCGATTTTATTATATCTAGGGCTGGGGCCCTGTCTGTATCAGAACTTTGCCTGGTGGGTAAACCGGTTATTTTCATACCCTCGCCCAATGTAGCGGAGGATCATCAAACCAAGAACGCCCTTTCCATTACCGATAAGGATGCGGCGATTCTCCTCAAGGAATCCGCCGCGCTCGAAAGCTTTCAAGATATTTTCACGGACCTGATGCAGAGCGAAAAAATGCAACAACGCTTATCGCAGAACATCCGGAAATTGGCAAAACCAAATGCTACTAGACATATTGTTGACGAAATCGAAAAACTAATAGCGAACCAGTGAAGCAACACGCGCACATACAAACCATTTATTTTATCGGTATTGGCGGTATTGGCATGAGTGCCCTTGCACGCTACTGTAAGTTGCACGGAAAGCACGTGTTTGGATACGACAGGACCCCGAGCGATCTGACCGATACGTTGATCAGTGAGGGAATTCCGGTTACGTTTGTAGACGCTATAGGCGAGATTCCTTCAGCAGCGCAGGACCATGAAACAACCTTGGTGGTCTACACGCCGGCAATTCCGAAGAAAAATACATTATTAAATTGGTTTGGGGCCAACGGTTTTAAAATGATCAAGCGGGCAAGGCTGTTGGCCGATGTTACCGAAAATACCTTGTGCCTAGCCGTGGCCGGAACCCACGGAAAAACGACTACCTCAGCTATTTTGGGTCATTTGCTAGCAGCTTGCAATATGCCGGTAACCGCCTTCCTTGGCGGTATAGCCGAAAATTATAAAAGTAATTTTATCAGCAATGGCACGTCTATTTCGGTCGTGGAGGCCGATGAGTTCGATAGGTCATTCTTAACACTTCAGCCCGATATTGCGTGTGTTACCTCAATGGATGCCGATCATCTGGACATCTACGGAAACGAGGAGACCATCACATCCGCTTTTCAGGAATTTGCGGCGTTATTGCCTTCGCGCGACAAGCTTTTGTACAAAAAAGGGCTTCCGCTCGAAGGAAAATCTGTTGCCGTTGATGAACAGGCAGACTATGCCGCGCAAAATATCCGAATTGAAGATGGCGTGTACCATTTCGATTTAACCACGCCAACCGAAACTTTGCGGAACCTCCGGTTTCAGTTGCCAGGGCACCATAACTTACAAAATGCCGTCACGGCCTTGGGCATGGCTATTTTGGCCGGTACCCCGGCCGATCGACTGCCCCAGGCTTTATTCAGCTTTGAAGGGGTCGAGCGCCGTTTTAGTTACCGAATTAAAAGAGATGATTTGGTGCTAATCGATGATTATGCCCACCATCCCACTGAAATCGATGCCCTGTTTCAGGCAGTATCGGAAATGTACCCAAATGACCGAAAGTTGGTGGTATTCCAACCGCACCTCTTTAGCCGAACCAGGGATTTTGCATCGGGCTTTGCCGAGAGTCTCTCGAAATTCGATGAAGTCTTGCTGTTGGATATTTACCCCGCTCGAGAGGAGCCAATTAAGGGCATAACCTCGCAGTGGCTTTTAAGCCAGGTTAAGGCAGGCTCCAAGAAATTAATGGACAAGTCGCAACTGGCAGCTGAAATTAAAAGATCGACCTGCCGTATCAAGTTATTGGTAGGAGCGGGCGACATAGGGGCCGAGGTGAAAATGATAACAAAATATTTACTCGATGAAGCGTAGCTGGATATACATAAAATTCGTACTGCTGCTGGGCCTTCTGGGGTTTTTGTTCGGCTTTACGCAACAGCGAAACGAACAGCGAAAACTAAAGAAAATAGAGGTCACGTTCGTAGACGACAACAACCCTTTCGTTACCCTTCCAACCGTTAATAAATTGTTGATACAAAATCATGAGGCCATTACGGGCTTGCCCAAAGATACCGTAGTTTTGAAGGAGATGGAGTCTCGCTTGCTAGCACATGATATGGTGCGTGACGCTCAGGTATATATAACCGTAGACGGTATTTTGGGGGCACGAATCGAGCAGCGAAACCCCTTGGGGCGGGTTTCGGCGACACCAGATTATTATGTTGATGCTGACGGAAAGCCAATGCCACTGTCGCAAGTGTATGCGGCGAGAGTCCCGTTGATTACGGGCACATCAGCTAAGAAATTTACGGAGATTACGCCTTTGTTGGTAGCAATAGATACAGATCCGTTTATGAAGAACAGTGTTGTGGGACTGCACGTGCAACGAAATGGTAAGGTGTTAATGCGCCTTCGGAATTACGACGGAACAGTAGAATTTGGCAGACCGGAACAGATACCCCAGAAGTTCCAGTATTTTAAGGCGTTTTATAAAAAAGCAAAAGAAGATAAGAGGCTTACCGGCTACGAACAAATTAACCTCACCTTTGGAAATCAAGTAGTGGCCACTAAAAAAATGAGCGATGGAACACGATAATATTGCGGTAGGATTGGACATAGGTACCACCAAGATCGTTGCGATGATCGGTAAACGAAACGATTACGGTAAAATGGAAATCTTGGGTATCGGCAAGGCGAAGAGCCTTGGCGTGCACCGCGGGGTAGTGAACAACATAACACAGACCATCCAATCCATACAGCAAGCGGTGCAGGATGCCGAAACCTCTTCCGGAATGAAGATAGAGGAAGTGGTCGTGGGCATTGCAGGGCAACATATTCGAAGCCTTCAGCATAGCGATTACATTACCCGTGCCAATAGTGATGAGGTCATCGATGAAGATGACATTGACCGTCTGTGCAATCAGGTTCATAAATTGGTGATGCTGCCGGGCGAGGAGATTATCCACGTGCTTCCGCAGGATTATAAGGTCGACGGGCAGGCCGAGATTACGGAGCCCAAGGGAATGTACGGCGGCCGTCTTGAGGCGAATTTCCACGTAGTTGTTGGCCAGGTATCCTCCATTCGCAATATTGGCCGCTGTGTAAAAAGTTCGGGTTTGCAGCTGTCGGGCATTACCCTAGAGCCGTTGGCATCTGCCAATGCGGTGTTAAGCCGTGAGGAGAAGGAGGCTGGCGTTGCCCTTATCGATATTGGGGGCGGTACCACCGACCTCGCCATTTTCAAGGACGGTATCATTCGCCATACCGCCGTGATCCCTTTCGGCGGAAATGTTATTACCGAAGACATCAAGGAAGGGTGTAGCATTATCGAAAAACAGGCCGAACTACTCAAGATAAAGTTCGGATCGGCTTGGCCGGGGGAAAATAAGGATAACGAAATCGTAAGCATTCCAGGGCTTCGGGGCCGCGAGCCCAAGGAGATTACCCTCAAGAACCTTTCAAAGATAATTCACGCCCGCGTGGTAGAGATTATTGAACAGGTTTATCTGGAGATAAAGAACTACGGCCACGAGGAGCAGAAGAAGAAACTGATAGCCGGAATCGTATTAACCGGTGGCGGCGCACAGTTGCAGCATATCAAGCAATTGGTAGAGTATATTACCGGAATGGACACGCGCATTGGCTATCCCAACGAGCATTTGGCGGGCGACAGCGATGCTGAAACCACAAGCCCAATGTACGCCACCGCGGTTGGGTTGGTGCTGAATAGCCTGGAAACCAAGAATAAAACCAATAAGCCCTATCCTGCCACGGCGGTATTCGATAATTCGCCGAAGAAGGAAGACGCTTCTTCTGTAGTGAACGAGGAGGAAACAGAAACCGACGTAGAAACCGAAAAGAGACGTGGTTTCTTCGACCGTTGGGCAGAGAAGTTTAAAGATTTTTTAGATAACGCAGAATAAAAGAATTCAACCTGGGCCGAAAGGCCTAGTAAAAATACAACCTCACAAATACCACATATTATGAGCAGCAACACAGATTTTGACAGCATTTCGTTCGATTTGCCCAAAAACCAAAGCAACGTCATTAAGGTAATTGGCGTTGGCGGCGGGGGCAGCAACGCAATAAATCATATGTTTAGCCAAGGCATCAAGGGCGTAGACTTCGTGATTTGCAATACCGATGCCCAAGCGCTGGAAAACAGTGCCGTGCCTATCAAGATCCAACTCGGGGTATCCCTTACCGAAGGATTGGGCGCCGGTGCCAATCCGCACATCGGTGAGCAATCTGCGGTAGAGAGTATAGAGGAAATTAAATCGATGCTCACGACCAATACCAAGATGATTTTCATCACCGCTGGCATGGGCGGGGGTACGGGTACGGGTGCGGCTCCCATTATCGCAAAAATGGCGAAGGAACTTGACATACTAACCGTGGGGATTGTCACCATTCCCTTTCAATTTGAAGGAAAAACCCGTAACGAGCAGGCGCAGATTGGGGTTGAAAAATTGCGTCAAAATTGTGATTCGCTAATCGTAATCAACAATAATAAATTACGTGAGGTATATGGAAACCTTGGCTTTAAGGCCGGTTTCTCGAAGGCCGATGAGGTGTTGGCCACCGCCGCCCGCGGAATTGCCGAGGTTATTACCCACCATTATACCCAAAACATTGACTTGCGAGATGCCAAGACCGTACTCGCCAACAGCGGTACCGCCATTATGGGAAGCGCCAGCGCCAGCGGGGCCAACCGGGCCCAGGAGGCCATCAACAAGGCGCTCGATTCACCCTTGCTCAATGACAATAAAATAAAAGGGGCCCAAAACGTACTGTTGCTTATCGTTTCGGGAACCGAAGAAATTACCATAGACGAAATTGGTGAAATCAGTGACCACATCCAGGATGAAGCGGGGCACAGTGCAAACATCATTATGGGTGTAGGCGAAGACGAATCGTTGGAAGGTGCCATTGGCATCACCGTAATTGCCACGGGCTTCAATGCCGAGCAACAGGATGATATCGTAAATACCGAGTCGAAGAAAATTATTCACACGCTCGAGGAAGAGCAACGGGCAGAGCAGGAGCTTTCCCCAAAGCCTAGCGCCACCAAGGTATCCTTACCCACCCAGCCTTCGGTTCCGAAGAAGGAACCCGTAATTAGACATACGCTTTTTGAAGAGGAGCAAGCGCCGCAGGCCAAAATGCCCGCGCGCCCTTCCGAAAGGGAAATTCCCTTCGAAGGGTTTATTGAAACTTCTGAATTGCTGAAGAATATCGACGTGGCTTACGAGGAAATCGATATCCACCATATTGCCGAGTTCGAGCAAATCGTAATCAACGAAATTGACGTTAACGATTTCGTGATCATTGAGCCGAAGAAACCGGCTCCCGCCGCACCTGAAAGCAAGTCGACCGCCGCTAACGACGACCAAATGCTAATTTTCGACCTTCCGGTGCAAGCAGCCAAACCAGCGCAGAAACTTCAACCAATCGAGAAAAAGGAAACGGAAGCGCAGGAGACCATAACTTCGCGCATAGAGGAAATCGAGGTAAACGATCATGTAGAAGTGGTGCCCATAACCGAAATATCTGGCGGAGAGATTAAACGCTACAGCTTGGACGATTACCAGGAGATGGAAACCCGCTTGAATGAGGCGAAACCAACTAAAAAAGAAGCGCCGGTGGAAGAGGAAATCGTTTTCGAGAAAAAAACCGTGGCAAGGCCAGAGAAAACGGATAGTTCAGATTCAGACGTGGTAGATCCTATAAATTCGCCTATTTCGAAACTATTGCGCGACCGCACCGAAGAACGAAAACGCAAGATGAAGGAGTTTAACTACAAATTCAGGAATAACACCACAAAGATAGAGGATATTGAAAAGCAGCCTGCCTATAAACGTATGGGCATCGATCTGGAGGAACCCTCCGGAACCGAGGGCGGTATGTCGAGAACGTCGGTAAGCACCGAAGATAATGACGATATCGAGCTGCGCAGCAACAATTCCTTTCTTCACGATAACGTTGATTAACCTACTGCTATAATTACTTTTTTCAGAAGGCCCGGGCAAATTAGTTTGCTCGGGTTTTTTCGTTAATTCCCTTTTTGCAATACCGGTTTATTGATTATCTTCGCAACCTGTTAACACCCGAGAATATGAGCTTACAAAAGCAGGTAATGGACGCAATGAAGTCTGCGATGAAGGAAAAACGGACCAACGATCTGGAAGCCCTTCGCGCGGTAAAAGCAGCTATGCTCGTGGCGCAAACCGAGACGGGCGCCAAGCAGGAGTTAACCGAAGACGAAGAGATTAAATTGTTGCAACGTCTGGTAAAGCAACGTCGCGATAGCGCAGCGATCTTCAATGAGCAAGGCCGTTCCGATCTGGCGGAGCCGGAAGTGGAGCAAGCCGCCGTTATTGAGCGTTTTTTGCCCGAACAAGCGAGTGAAGAAGAAGTGGCACAAGTGGTAGATCAGGTAATTTCCGAGACCGGCGCAAGTTCGATGAAGGATATGGGTGCCGTAATGGGCAGGACCAATCAGTTATTGGCGGGCAAGGCCGATGGAAAGACAATCTCTGCCATAGTAAAGCAACGTTTGTCATCATAACATAAAGTTTCCGGCCGCGTAGTTCAACTGGATAGAATATCAGATTTCGGCTCTGAGGGTTGGGGGTTCGAATCCTCCCGCGGTCACAAAATGCGTTAGCGCTATACTTTCAAATCGAGTTCGCTCGGTTTGAAAGTTTTTTTTTGGAATAGCTCGAGCCGCAATTTTTAATTGAAACGACAAACACCTTTTGCCTTGTCTATGCCTTCGGAAGTTGCGTTTTATCTCCAGCCGGCGGGTTCGTCATTGCCGTTAGCAGTTTCCTGACCATTTCCGAAGGTTTGAAATCCAGGTCCTTCAAGTTTGAAATGAGCCGCTCGAGCGCAATGAAGGTTATGAACGACTGTAGTACCGCCTTGTCTAACTCCGGACTGGAGTAAAAACTGTTTTGTTGAAAATTGAAAAGATTCACGATTAACAGATACACAAAATAGAGCAGGTAAATAATAAATTTAATATTGTTTTCCGACAGCAAATAATCTGTCAACCGTTTGATCTCGACTTTCTTCAGCTTCTGTGAGCTCATTAACCGAATTGGACTACAATAGTAAGTAATGCGCGTAACCTGCTTGTTTAGAAGGGTGGCGGTTATTACGCAAAGTGTGACGTTAATGTAGATATGCGTTGCGGTAGTTAGGTCTAGAAGCGGTGAGAAATAATCGAACGTGAAAAATGCCAAAGGAATTAATCCCGAGATAACCACATACAGTAAAAAATGTATCTGCAGTACGATGTAGGGACTGCCAATGGTAATAAACTTTAGGAGTGCCCTAACCGGGAACAGGATTGCTTTTTGGAGGGTTCGCGTAAAGTGGCTTTGTTGCCAACGAAGCAGGGCTACCGAGGCCACGCATAGTGTGGTATAGAGAATCAGGTACCAGCCGCTGTGCGGCAGTTCAATAAAGCGTATAAAAAGGTACGCCACCCCAACCGCCAAACTAAAAATGAGCAGTCCCGATATAACAATCAGTAACAGTGAAACTAGCTCCTTATTGATGTTCTTCATACTGAACGGTGCGCCGGCCAGGGCTAATACTCGTTGTTATAATCGCCCATTTTACCTGCCTGTCGGGCTAGTTTGAAATGAAATATTCCAGTGGCTTAGGCGTCTCCAAATATAAGCCATTCGCTCCATTCAAAAAGGGAAGTCGGTTCTATACTCAAGGTATTTTTTAGAAAGTGAAACGCGGGCCAATACTTATTTTATCTTTCAATAAAGTATTCTGTTACCTGGGGCCGAGATATAATGTTACTGCATTCTACTAAACCTCACGTCAATCCAATTCAACGGCGCTGACTTAATTGGTTTTTTCCCCTGGCCTGTTTAACCATCTTTTTTAGAAACGTAATTTGCCCTAAATGGTAGTGGGTGTGTTCTATTAGGCCGTGTAAGTTACGGTAAAAATTGCCGTATTTTGGATCGACAAAAGTGTCATGCAATTTCTGCGGATCGAGGTCCTCAATGAGTGTCACGGTCCGGCGTACATCGGTAAAGACCGTTTGCAGCATATTTTTCCAATCTTCCTGGCTATGAATGGGGGGGTGGTCAAAACTATATTTGTCCTTGGCAGTTAAGGGCCTACCTTCAAGCACATCGAGTATGGCCGCCACGAAATAATGGGTGTGGAACGTTAATGTGGCTATGGTATTAAAATCGCTTATAGGTTGTGTGGCCTGCTGCCAAGTCACATCAACCAAAGAGTCGTGAATGTTAACGGCGGTCCAGTTACCGCCAAAATAGACATCGGTCAAGTGCTTTCCTATTTGGTGGGATGTATTTTCCATACTGTTTCTGCTATAATTTTCGGCCACGAGGATAAAGATATATCTTTTTCTAGAACAGAAAATACCGGTACATTTTTACGATATTTTAATTATTAGGGAATGCTGCCTTTCCCCAACGTGTAGAATTGCGTATTTTTCGTTACCAAAAACAAGCAAATGAAACGAATTTTAGGAATAGGAAGCCGTATTGACCACGCCGAGTATGGAAAGGGGGTCGTAACCAATGTAGATTCTACGATGTACTGGGTAACATTTATCGACAGCGGGCTCGAGACGATATCTATAAATGCCGAGTTCGAGGTGATTGAGGCCTCCGACGACGACCTCGATACTGTCAGTTTTTATGAAGTGGAACGTACCCTGCGCAGTCTCTTGAAAAAATGGAGCGATGTAAGTGAGATCGTGCCCATTGCCGATAAGTTCAAGGGCGGAACCTTGGTGTTGCAACCTGCAGATACTGGCCTGGCCAATAAGGAGTTGCCCATCGATACGTTTTTTCATAAAATAGTAATGCTGCGCGATCGCCTGCGGGTTATGGAGCAGAAAATAAACAGTAGTAAAAATCTGGACAACCAGGAAAAGATAGACCTGCAACAGTATATTACGCGCTGCTATGGCAGTTTGACCACATTTAACGTGCTTTTCAAAAATAATTCGCAGCAATTTAAGGGAGAAGGGGGCAAGCGTTCTTAGCATAAACCATAAGCTAAAATTGAGGGTGGGCTAGCCAAGGCGATTTGCCTCAGCTGGGGATAATGGATTGGACACGCGATAAATGCGTATCTTTCTATTCCCAAAACCAAATGTGTGCTAATACTGCAACTTGAAGATAATGCCGCCTGGCTGGCCCCGTATGCTTACGCTATTGTACTCCTGGGCTTCCTGATAGTACTGTTTCGCATCGTGGAGAATTGGTACGCAGATGTTCACAATAGGCCGCTCTATCGCCATTTTTTGGTGCACCGTAATTTAGCTGCTTCGCAAGAAACGGTTTTAAGCAATGAATTTGCTTTTTACCGGAAACTTTCTAAACGGCATAAGCGGCAATTCCGCCATCGGGTGGCGACTTTTCTGAAAGTGAAATCGTTCGTGGGAAGGGAGGACCTTCAAATTTCTGACCGAATGAAAACCATGGTCGCGGCAATCGGCTGCATGCTCAGCTTCGGAAGAAGAAACTATACCTATGGTTTGATTGAGCACATTCTCATATATCCGGGGCAATTTTACAGTAAGGCGAACGACGCTTACCACAAGGGTGAATTCAACCCGCGCGAACGGGCGCTGGTTCTTTCATGGAAAGACTTCGAACGAGGTTTCCAGATTGAAAATGACAACATTAACTTGGGAATCCACGAATTCATGCACGCCATGCAATTGGAGGCTAAGCAGTCCAACGATCTAGATTCTGCGCGATTCTCGAAGCATTTCCAGCACATCTTGGAACAATTAACGCGCACAGAGATCAAGGAACGGTTGGAGCATTCGCGTTATTTTCGGAAATATGCATTTACCAACCAATATGAGTTCATGGCGGTCTTGGCAGAGTATTTTATTGAATCGCCAACCGAATTGAAAGCACAGTTTCCAGAGCTCTACACAGGAATACGAAACGTGCTAAACTTTCGCTTTGCGGGTTATTGAAGGGACCCAACAATGTGGTTCACGATTTTT
>NZQO01000085.1 GCA_002693605.1 Flavobacteriaceae bacterium | reverse complement strand
TGTTTCCAGGGGCAACGGCAAGTTCAATCTCTACCCCTGCGTTTAAATTGATGAATGGGGTGGCGGTTCGGAAAGCAAAATCATCCAATGCTAGTGCACCATCAACATATACGTCCACTTCCTCTGCCAGGGCATCGGGTGAGTTGTGGATAACCTGTACTTGTGCGGTAGCGGTAGGCAATTGTACCAGGGGTCCACCCGCAGCGGTAGCGACCCAAATTCCGAAGGCGGGACCATCACTATTGCTCGATGGATCTAAAAATCCGGAAGCAACCGCAGTTACAGCGGCTCCATCCAGCCCCAATGTTTCCAGTGGAAGGTCGTATGAGGCTACGGTAACACTACCCGTTTCATCGGTAACTGCGATAACATAGTCGGCCGTTGGCAAGTCAAGGTACCCCTCAAATTCGGGATACGATATATTGTCTATGACAGTGCCGGCTCCCGCTCCAGTTTCCACGATATCCACTGTGGGGGCATCGGTAGACCCGTGGTGTACGAGGATTTCGGTGTTCGTTGCTGTAGCGGCTTCAGTTTTCGCCATAGGATATAGATCGAGCGACAGTGGGGGCGCAGGATTGTACCCCGAAGCGCTCACGATTCCGTTGGCCACTACTACGTAATTCTCGTTAGCCATTAGGGTTACGGGTACCGTTAGCAGGGCGTCGTTTACACTTGTGCTGTTACCGGGCGCCACCGAGAGTTCGATTTGCACGCCGGCGGGCAATTCAAGAAATTCGGTAGCTGTACGAAAGGCGAAATCGTCGAGCGCCAAATCGGAATTTACATACACATCTACCTCTGCCGCTAGGGCGTCGGCGCTGTTATGGATTACTTGCACACTTGCCGTTTGGGCAAGCAGGGCTTGGATCATTCCCAAGGTCAGTACTAATAAGATAAGATTTTTCATAGCTTTATGTTGTTTAATGTTTTCGGTTCAAAGTTAAACACTTTTAAAGCTAGGAAACTGTTGGTTATGTTTTATTTAACATTTAATAAAAAAACCTCCCGTACTGGGAGGTTGGACATTTTAGTATGATTTGGCCTAACCGTTAGGCCGTGTCACGGGGCTGATGTTGTTCCTGGCGCTGCTTTTGCTGGTAGTTGATTTCGCGCCCGTCACTTTCCTTTTCCTTATGGTTTATGGCACTTTCCTCAATGCCCTGCTTGCGCTTTCGCTCGGTATCCTTATCGCTATTTTTCATAATACAATATTTTTGGGTTCCTATTAAAGGTACGTTTATTACCTCGATACGCGAAGAATATTATAATACCTTAACAAGTACATGTTAACGAAGCATTAAATTCTGAATTTGATGGTTAACCCTTTAAATGTTAAACAGTTCTCAATTGGCAAAACGTTACTATTTTTTTTTGAAGTGCCTTTGTATCTTCATAAAAACTTAAAAAATTATTCGATTATGAAAACAACACGAGAAGAAGCCAGGGAAGATTCACACGACAATATAGTGGACAACCTGCAGGGATTGCTAGAAAAAAATTACGATGCCGAAAAAGGCTTTTCCAAGGCGATGGACAATGCCGAGAACGCCCGTCTCAAAAATTTCCTCAAGCAGCAGGCAGCACAGCGCAATCGTTTTGCCACCGAGCTTACCCATGAATTGCGCAACCTTAACGAAACCCCCAAGGATAGCGGAAGCACTACCGGAAGCCTGCACCGAACTTGGATCGACATTAAAAGTGCCGTTGCCGGCAACGATGACGAAGCCGTTCTCGAGGAATGCATCCGTGGCGAAAAAGCCAGCGTGGAGGAATATGAGGAAACCTTAAAGAACAACAGGTTTCCAAATAACATCGAATCGGTTTTAACCAAACAAGCGTCCGAAATTCGCCAAACCCTCTCGAAGGTAAAGAACCTGGAAGATCTGGCCGACGACCATAAGCTGTAATTAGGCGCGAAATCAACTCAAGAGCCCCTTCTTTGCGAAGGGGCTTTTTTTATGCCGCTACGATAGGAACCTCGCCGTTACTCTCCATAAAATAGGCACCCTGGGAAAGACAGCCAGTATCCATTTGCGCTATGGTCATAATTGGTGTTTTCGCAAAAATAGATATTGCTGTCAGCTGTATTTTCCTTTTTAAAGTGGATAGTTACCGTTTTTTCACAAAATTTTTTGAGTTTCGGTTTTCAACTTAATGTATATTTACCGGCGTTTGCCGGGAAGGATACCTTCAGCAATGATATCTGATACGGTATGTCCGTTGCCCTTGCGGAAGGCGAGAGCGGGCTGATTGGAGCCGAACGATTATGAATTAATTTCTTTTGAATACTATATTAAACCCAACTCTATGAAACAACTATTAGTACTTGGCCTCGCTGTATTGGCCGTTTCGTGCAACACTGCCCAGAACGCAGTGGCGAAAAAAATGACCCGAACCGATTATGCCAACACCATAACCGCGGCCGAGCTACGGGACCACCTTATGATATTTGCCGGCGATGCCATGCAGGGCCGGATGACAGGTACCGAGGGCCAGCGCTTGGCCGCCCAGTACCTTAAGAACTACTATCAGGAAATAGGAATTGCGGCACCTGAGGCGCAACCCGATTATTTCCAGGAAATACCCGCATCGTATTTTAGCCGCATGAAGGAGCCCGTGGGTTCTGAAAATGTGGTTGCCTTTATCGAGGGCACCGAAAAACCAGAAGAGATTATTGTCCTTTCGGCACACTACGACCACGTAGGGATGCGCGAGGACGGTACCATTTTTAACGGCGCCGATGACGACGGTAGCGGTACCACAGCTATGTTGGAAATTGCCGAAGCCTTCAAAAAGGCCAAGGAAGACGGCAACGGCCCTAAGCGATCTATCTTATTCCTGCACGTTACGGGAGAGGAAATTGGCCTCTACGGTTCAAAATATTACACCGAAAACCCAATTTATCCCTTGGCGAACACGGTAACCAACTTAAACACCGATATGATTGGCCGTATTGATCCAGACAAAATGGACAACCCAAATTATATTTACCTAATAGGCAGCGATAAGCTGAGCCAGGATCTCCATGATTTATCGGAAGCAGTAAATAAGCAATACGTAGGTTTGGAATTGGACTATACCTATAATGACGAAAACGACCCGAATCGTTTCTACTATCGTAGCGACCATTACAATTTTGCGAAGAATAACATTCCGGTTATATTTTATTTCAACGGAACCCACGAAGATTACCATAAGCCAACAGATACGCCCGATAAGATCGAGTATGACCTAATGGCGAAACGTACACGGCTTATTTTCCAGACCGCTTGGGAGATTGCAAACAGAGACGAACGCATTACTGCCGATAAATTATAACAACAGTTTTTCCTAACTAGAAACCTGCCCCGAGAGGGCAGGTTTTTTTATTCCCGCTTACTGAGGAGGTATCCAAACGGTTTCAATTTCGGAACGTGCATAAAAATCACGTTCATGATGCCCAGTACCGGTATCGCCACCACCATCCCAATAATGCCCCAAAGCATATTGCCAATTATAACCACCATAATAACGAAAAGCGGGTGCACATCGACCTTATCGCCTACAATATAGGGCGTTAGCAGGTAGCTCTCTACAAATTGTACCACAGTAAAGGTTATGGCTATTCCTACCAATATTGAGAACTCTCCTTGGGTCACGTAGCCGAAGACTAAAGCCAGCGTAAACCCGATTAAATTTCCCAAATACGGAATAAGCGTTAAAACCGCAGCCAGGATACTAATGATGATGAAATTGCTTACCCCCGAAATGCCCAGACCAATGCTGTATAGCACTGCCAATAACGATATCAAAATAAGGCGGCCCATCAAATATCCTTGTGCCACCTCTGCTATTTGGTCAATCGTCTCCTTGGTTTCCTTGCGCCGCTCCTCGGGAAAGAGCTTCAGTAAAAATATCTTGAACATATGTCGATAGCGAAGGAGAAAGAAGATGTACACAAACGTTAAAAGAAAACTGCCTAGAAATCCGAGGAACATTTTCAGGAAGGTTAGCAGAGTTTGCCCACCCTGCTTCGCCGAGATGATATCGGTGATCGAGTGGTCCTCCTTAAACTCTTCCCAATCGGCCTGGGTATAAGCTGTATTATCGATTACGAATTGCGTAAAATGTTCGACCTTAGGGGCCATGGTGTCTTTTATTTTTTGCCAATCTTCTACCACGTAGTTCAATTGATAGGTAATAAGGGCGAAAAACCCGAGCGAGACCACGAGCACCAAAAAACTATTGAGGAAGGAGGCCAGGGTGCGGCCCAGCCCCCACGATTCAAATCGGTTGCACAAGGGTATGAGCAGCAAGGTGAGAATGACTGCGATTACTATTGGTGCCAGGAAGCCCTTGGCATCGACAATTCCCGAAACAAAGAAAAAAACACCCACAGAGAGGGCGGCGAAGTAATAGATCAATTTTTTGGTAGCTACTGCCATAAGGTTGGTTTTGCTTCAAGATAGCAAAACTTTGAGGGCAAAATAGCTAAGGATTTCTTAAAAACAGGAGGTTACCAGGGTAGCAAGTAACCGGAACACGGGCACAAAAAAAGCCCTTCCACTAAAGGAAAGGCTTTGTCTTGGGTGGAAGACCGGTTTCGAACCGGCGACCTCTAGAACCACAATCTAGCGCTCTAACCAGCTGAGCTACAACCACCATGTTAAAATCGCTTTAAAAGCGGATGCAAATATAGCGCATTTACGCCGCTTGTACAATAGCCAAAACAAAAAAATTAACGCAAGTCGAAAATAGAATCGACCGCCAGGTGGCGCTCTACCGTAAAGCCCTCACCGGCCTCGGTGCCTATCAGTCGGCCCAGGTTCCGGTTGCGGTACGCAATACTATCGGTCGCGTTTTTTGATGAGATTGGCGTGTCGGGTTCGTTTGAATGCGGATTGTAAAATTGGCTTCGGTACGCCTTTACCGCTTCCATTTTCTGCGCTAGGAATCCGGAAATGTCCACTACAATATCCGGCTGCAGTTCTTTCCATTGAATATAGTGGTACACCGCCCGGGGGCGCCAGGCCTCCTGCGACTTGCCGTTGTACGTAGTCTCAATTTTCCGAAGACCGCTTAAAAAGCACGCATCGCGTACCAGGCTACTTCCCTTTCCATGATCAATATGTCGGTCGTCCACTGCATTGCACAGCACAATCTCGGGCCTATATTTTCGCAGCATCATAATTAGCTGCAACTGTGAGTCGTGGTCATTTTGGAAAAACCCATCTTTCAATCCAAGATTTTCCCTATGGGCCACGCCAAGCACCTTGGCTGCTTCCCTGGCTTCCTGTTCCCTCACTTCGGCGGTACCGCGCGTTCCCAATTCCCCCCGGGTCAAATCGAGAATTGCCACGGTTTTTCCACGGGAAGTCTCCTTGGCCACCACTCCACCACAGCTCATTTCCACGTCGTCTGGATGGGCGCCAATGGCCAGTATATCTACTTTCATGCCTGTTCGGTTTGTAATTTTTCGGAAGTAACGGCGGCAAAGGCCCGCTCGAAATCGGCAATCAAATCTTTTTTCTCCTCGATACCTACCGAGAACCGCAACAATCCATCGCTAATTCCCTGCTTGCCCCGTTCTTCGGCCGAAAGCAACGAATGCGAGGTCTTGGCCGGGCTCAGGATGGTACTCTCTACCCCAGCAAGGCTCATCGAGGGCTTGATTAAGTTCAGCGCGTCCATAAACTTCTTGGTATCGATGGAAGGGACTAGTTCAAAAGAAAGCATCCCGGTGTAGCCCATCATTTGCCGCTTCGCCAGGGCATGGTCTGGGTGCGACTTCAAACCTGGATAATATACCTGTTGCACCAAGGAATGCGCCTCGAGCCATTTGGCCATGCGCTTGGCATTGCGGTTTTGGGCCTTTACGCGCAACTTCATGGTTTTCATACTGCGCTCCAGCAACCAAACGGTATAGTCACTCAGGCTGCCGCCCAGATTTTTCGCGATGTTCCAAATAGTTTGTATGTGCTCTTCGGAAGCCGCAACCGCCCCGGCACAAATATCGCTATGGCCCCCCATATATTTGGTGGCACTGTGAAGGATAACGTCGATCCCGAACTGCGCAGGAATTTGGTTTATGGGGCTCGCAAACGTATTGTCGATCATCGTGATAATACCGCGCGGCTTGGCAATATTGGCAATCATCTGTAAATCGGTCAGCAACATCAGCGGATTGGAGGGGGTCTCCACGTAAATGACCTTGGTGTTTTCCTTAATCTTCGAAGTAAAATCGGCTTCGGTAAATCCCTCGGCAAAATCATATTCAATTCCAAATTTACCGAATTCCTCCACCACAAAATTGTAGGTGCCCCCATAGAGGGTTTGCGGCAATACCACGTGATCTCCCTTGTGCAGGAAGGCCAGCATCGCGGTACTTACAGCGGCCATGCCACTTCCAAAGATAAGGGCGTTCTCGGTGTGCTCCAACATGGCAATTTTCTTGCAGAGCGCCTCTTGGTTGGGCGTATTAAAATAGCGCGGGTAGCGCTTTACGGCTACATCTTCGTAAGCGTAGCTACTGGACATATAGAGGGGCGATATGGCACCCTTAAACTGCTCGTCCTTTACCTCGCCCACGTGGGTGCAAATGGTGTTGACACCAAGGTTCTTTCTTTTCATAGGTATCTATTTTTCTGAAGGACTAAGGTATAAATTCCTAAGAAGGTTTGCTATCTTTATCGAACGAAATATCCCGGCAACTCGGAATCTGGCTTGGTGCGAACCCCTGCCCTTTTCCGAATTGCCCCACAACCAACCAACCACGTATGAAGTTATTACTCATTAACATAAAGGAGCTGTTACAGGTTCGTGAGGATGGCACCCAAAAGGTGAGCGGCGCGGCCATGGACCAGTTACCCAGCCTCAAGAACGCCTACCTATTCATAAAGGGGGGCACCATCGCCGATTACGGCAGTATGGAAAAATTACCCCCCTTTGAAGGATTCAAGACCATCGACTGTTCGGGAAAAATCGTCTTGCCCACTTGGTGCGATTCCCACACCCATTTGATTTACGCCGGCAACCGCGAACACGAATTTGTAGACCGAATAAAGGGCCTTACCTATCAGGAAATCGCTGAAAAGGGCGGCGGCATTCTGAACAGTGCCGAAAAACTACAAAAGACGAGCGAGGAAGACCTGCTAAAACAAGCTTCCATACGCCTTGAAGAGGTAATGAAATTGGGAACGGGGGCTATTGAAATTAAAAGTGGCTATGGCCTTACCACCCAAGCCGAGCTAAAAATGTTGCGGGTGGCCAAGACCCTGGCCAAGAAATACCCAATTACCATTGCGCCCACCTTCTTGGGTGCCCACGCCGTTCCGAAGGAGTTTAAGGGGAATACCGACGCGTATGTGGAACATATTTGCACACAGATGCTGCCGCGGGTGGCGAAGGCAAAGTTGGCCAAATATATCGATGTATTTTGCGAGGAAGGGTATTTTAGCGTGGCCCAGACCGATAAGCTGTTGACCGCGGCAAAATCGTTTGGTTTGGTTCCGAAGATACACGTGAACCAGTTCAATTCCATTGGCGGAATTAAAACCGCGGTGGCGCATAATGCCCTGACCGTAGACCATTTGGAAGTTTTGAGTGATGCGGATATGGAAATTCTTAAACAGGGAGACACCATGCCCGTTGCACTGCCGGGCTGTTCGTTCTTTCTGGGCATCCCCTACACCCCGGGCAGGGCGCTTATAGACGCCGGGCTTCCACTGGCCCTTGCAACCGACTACAATCCCGGGTCGGCACCGAGCGGAAACATGAACTTCGTGGTGGCAGCGGCCTGTATAAAGATGAAACTCACCCCGGCCGAGGCCATTAATGCCGCCACTATTAACGGGGCCTATGCAATGGGCGTAAGCCAGACCCACGGCAGCATCACCAAGGGCAAATCGGCAAGCCTTATCATTACCCAAAAAATTCCATCGTATCACTATCTGCCCTATTCCTTCGGAAGCAACTTAATTGACACGGTACTCATAAACGGCAAGAAAGTATGACCGGCTATGTAACACTTTACACCAAGGAAACAATCGCCTCATTTATAAACAATCGCCCCGGCGAGGAAAAATTTGGGCAAGCGGTAGGTAGCTTAGAGAATTGGGGCGAGCTGGCCTCGCATCCGGCCCCGTACGTTTTGGTAGGTATTGCCGAGGATATTGGCGTTCGGGCCAACCGGGGCATTGCGGGCACATCGGGCGCGTGGCGCACGGCGCTCACTGCGCTGTTGAACATACAGGCCAATAGTTATACAAACCCTTCCAAGCTGGTAGTGTTGGGCGAGATAGACTGCAGCAGGCAAATGGCCCAGGCTTTGGAAATTTCGGAAGACGATGCGCACCGGTTCGAGAAATGGGGCGCATTGGTAACGCAAATTGACGACAAGGTAGCTGTAGTGGTGCGTGAACTGGTAGCCATGGGAAAGACCCCCATTCTCATTGGAGGCGGGCATAACAACAGTTTCGGAAACCTCAAGGGCACTTCCGAGGCACTGGATACCGCGATACATTGCATCAACCTCGATGCGCATTCCGATTTTAGGGCGTTGGAGCACCGGCATAGCGGAAACGGGTTTTCGCACGCCGCAGCGCAAGGGTATCTTGACCGCTACTATATTTTGGGGCTGCACCGCAACTATACTTCCAAAGCGCTATTCCAACGCCTTAATGAACAGCACGATACCCTTCGCTATTCGCTCTTCGAGGATATTTTCGTAAAACGGACCACTACCTTGGCCGAGGCGTTTGGGAAAGCGGAACGATTTTGCACCGAAGCTCCCTTC
>NZQO01000084.1 GCA_002693605.1 Flavobacteriaceae bacterium | reverse complement strand
GCTTAAATCGTAGACCGTAGCGCCGTCTAATTCCTTATCTAAAATACTACTGCCCGCCGCGCTTCGGTAGCCACCGGCGCAATGCACCACGATCGGCTTTTCGGTTGGAATTTCACCGGTTCTTTCGCGAAGTTCGTGCAACGGAATGGCAATGGCGTGCTCGAAGAACTTTCCGTCGGCGACCTCACTTTCGTTACGAATATCAACCACCGTGTAGTCTTTCGGATTTTTCTTAAACAGACCAACGCTGAAATCGTCCATAGCTTTCAAGTTGCTTTCGCCCAATGTCATTATCGCTTCCACCTGGGTCTCGTAGCCAATCTTGGAAGTGCGCTCCAAAATATTTCTGGCCTGTGATACGCTGGGCACCACGAGGTAAAATCTTTCATCTGGCTGTACGATACTGCCCAGCCACGTTTCGAACTTATGTCCTTCCTTGGTTCCCATAATATTTATACTGCCTGGCAGGTGATGCTCCTTGAACGCTTCTTCGTTGCGCGTGTCGATTACCAATAGCGAATCGTCTTTTTTGGTCTGGTTTAGCCGTAACGGAATTTCGCCCAAAAGGCGACCTACCTTTTCGGCACCTGTTTTGTTAATGTCTACATCATAGCCAAAATAATGCGGAATGAAAGGCTGGGAATCTAGCAACTCGTCCATAAATTCCGCTTCGGTCTGATCTTTGAATGCCCAGTTGCTCACCCGCTCATTGCCCAGGGTACTAGACGTGGCGTCCTTGCTCATTCCCTTTCCACAAAGAGAACCTGCCCCGTGGGCCGGATATACATAGGCATTGTCGGGCAAATCTGAAAATTTATTCTGCATCGTATCGTACATCATCTTTGCCAGTTCCTCTCGCTTTGCCTTTACGTGCCCTGCCTTTTCGCGAAGATCGGGACGCCCAACATCACCCACAAATAGGGTGTCGCCCGTAAAGAGCGCTGTTTTCGAATCTTCCCGGGCTATGATGGTTATGCTATCTGGCGAGTGGCCCGGCGTATTGCGTGCGGTAAATGTAATCGCGCCCACAGTTACCTCCTCCCCATCGTCGAACCCGGAATGTGGATAATCGGCACCGGTCTTGCTGCTGCAATAAATCGTGGCGCCCGTTTCCTGGTGTATTTGGAGGTGGGAACTCACAAAATCGGCGTGGGGGTGCGTTTCGAAAACAGCCACTATTTGCGCATCGTTTTCCTCTGCAAATGTATAATACTGCATTGGGTCGCGCTCTGGGTCGATTACCGCCATTTTCCCTTCGCTAATTACAGCGTATGAAAAATGGGAAAGCGGTGCGTATTCAAATTGTTTTATCTTCATGATGTTGGTTGTTTTATTTTACCTACTAAAATACAAATCCTTCGAGGGAACTTCAGTAACAAGAGTTACGTTTCAAAAAACTTTAACATGTTATTGTATTGAAGTTAAGTTTATGCAAAGGAAAAAGTGAGCGACCTCAACACAATGTCGAGATTATTTTTTCCGCAGACTAATGAACAGTTCATTGTCGCGACGTGGGGCTACGGAATTATAGGCGATTTCCATGGTTTCAATATGGAACTTCCCAGAAAATAGCTCCTCGTACTCTTTTCTATTTCCTCCAAAAGGGGGCCTATCCTCATTTAGTGGGATGGAAAACAGGAGTCCAACTAACTTTCCATTCGGTTTAAGCAGTTGCCACATCTTTTCCACGTATTTATCGCGCAGCGACGGGGCGAGCGCACAGAAAAAGGTTTGTTCCAAGATAAGGTCGAACTGGCCGTCGAGCTCAAAAAAATCGCGGTGCAGCAAATGTTCCTTCGGAAAATGCGGAACCCTGCTCGAAAAATTTCTCAATGCAATGGAGGAAATATCGGCAACCACGACGTGTGTAAACCCATTGGCGAGCAGATATTCGGCCTCGTAGGCATTTCCGGCACCGGGTATAAGAATATGTTGTTCTCTTTCATGAAGTTGGTCAATATATTCTTGTAACGGCGTAGAAACGTAGCCAATATCCCAGCCCATATCCCCGCTTTCGTACTTTTGATTCCAGAAGGATTCCCTAAGGTCCATTTTCAACTAAACTATGTTATCTCGAAAATCGTCCCGTGGCACAACTTATAAACGACTTGGTTTTAGCCAGCACGGGGTTTTCAGCCCCCACTGGAGGGTAGCCCAACGTGGCGAGTTTTGTTTCGGCGGAAATTCTATCGGAATCCGTTTCTGCAGTAAAACGTACCGTGGCATTCTCGACATCCACCTGCACGTTAGAAATAGATGGAATTTTTTCCAATGAATTTACTATGGTATTGGCGCAGCCGCCACATTTGAGGTTTTGAATTTCTATACTATGTTCCATGTTTATTGTTTTTTTGGCCATGCCATATACCCCCCACGTAGGTCGACTACCTCCCCAAATCCTTCAGAAATGAGATACTGGGCGGCTTGCTGACTGCGATTGCCCGAGCGGCAATACAGGTAAACCGGGCGGTCCTTGGCCAGATTTTTAATTTTTTCGACAAACGTATCACGTTGCAACCAATCTAGATTCTTGGCGCCCACAATGTGCCCGGCGGCGTATTCCTGCGGGGTCCTCACATCGAGCAATTGCACGTCCTGGGCCTCAATGCGCCGTTCAAAAACAAGCGGGGCCAAGACTTCGATATTTTCAGAAGACTGCGAAGCGGCACTTCCAAAAATACTTATGCTTATAATTATTGCGATTAAATACTTCATACCATGAATTTTATGGAAATTTAAAGCTATAGGATTTAAATAGAAAATCATCAGCTTTGGCAACGACATTTCTACTGTTTAAAAACTATGTAACCAATATTCGATTTAAACATTTTTACAACCCTTTTAGATTGGGTCACCTTCCAACGTGATACTATTACGGTGAAGGGTTATCTTTCCCAAGTTCTCTAGTTTTTTCAACAATCGGGAAACCACCACGCGCGAGGTATTTAACTCGTGGGCAATTTCCTGATGGGTGGTGTGAAGGATAACGCTATTGTTGATTTTCGACTTATTACGAAGAAATTTCAGCAACCGTTCGTCCATCTTCATAAAGGCGATGCTGTCGATGGTATCGAGCATTTCCTGAAGCCGGTCGTGGTAACTTTGGAACACGAAATTACGCCAGCTCTTGTACTTACCGGTCCATTCCTCCATTTTTCCAATAGGTACCATAATAAGTTGGGTGTCCATTTCGGCCACGGCCCTAACCTCGCTACGAGTCTGGCCCATACAGCAGGTAAGGGTCATGGCGCAGGTATCGCCCCGTTCCAAAAAATAGAGCAACAGTTCGTTGCCTTCTTCGTCTTCCCGTAAAATCTTGACGGCCCCGGCAATTAAAAGGGGCATGGATTTTACGTAGGTGCCAATTTCGATTAGCTTATCGCCTTCGGTTACTTCTTTGATTGTTCCCACCGCTCCGATTTCATCGAGTAACTCGGGTTCAAATAACGTGCCGTAATGTTGTTGCAATAGCTCGCGCATAAGAGAGGCCTATTTTAGGTAAATGTACCTTTTTAAGCCAGCATTTGAAAATAATATCACTCCCAAAAAGGATCAACATAATAGGCCGAAGTTGGTTCATTGGCGTGTACTTGCTCGATCTTTTCGAGCTCCTCCGGGGTCGCCACCTCCTGTATTTTATTGAACAAAACCCTTTCCTCGAACCGGATGTGCTCCTTTAGCTGAAGCTCCAATACACGTAGGGTTCGCTCCACATCGGTCGTCGTGGTAAAGAGCGTTTCAAGCGTACGGTGGTCGGCCAGCGCGCGCTGCACCAACGGATGCTCCGATTCTAGCAACGGAAATAGAAAGCGCTCCTCTGCCTCGAAGTGAGGCCGAATCTCGGTTACGAAGAACCAATCGCGAAACGCCTGAAGGCGCTTGATGGAGATATTACGTTCAAACCCCTTCCTTAATTTCCAGGAGAAGAGCAAGCCAAAGTGGTGCTGGCGACTAAGGGGCTGCAAGGCCACGTGGCGCTTAATGGGCTTGGGGGTGCTGCTTGTCTGTTTCCATAGGTTCTATTTTAGCGATGTTTGGTCTTTCTGCAAATGCTGAATCTTTAATTGGAACATTTCGGCCATCTTGCCGGCGCGCCATTTGGCTTCCGCGGCCTTTTCCCCGGTAAAATGTTCGTCCACCGTTTCGGAAAAGAGAAATAGCCACCTATCAAAGTGTGTCTTATTCACGGGAAGTTTGGCATGTGGGGGAAACGGGCTCCCATAATAGGTATGCTCGCCCAGTAAGACAGTTTGCCAAAAAGTGTACATTCGCTCCAGATGTTCCGGCCACCTATCTTTAATAACCCCATTGAAAATAGGTCCCAAGAGGCCATCCTCGCGAATTTTTCCGTAGAACGAATCGACTAACAGTTTAATATCCCGCAAAGTACTTATTTCGTGCTGCATGTGGTGATATCGAAAATTCTTAAATTAAACTTCAAACCCAACGATAACTACTAATTTCCTTCTTTATCTAATTCTTAAAGCGCCTGTGGGCCTCGCGCTGCAATGCTTCGCGATGGTCTGGGTGGGCGATGGAGATGAGCTCCTTGGCACGCTGTTCCAACCCTTTTCCGAACAGGTTAACAACACCATACTCTGTCACGACATAATGTACGTGCGCCCGGGTCGTGGTAACGCTGGCACCTTCCTTTAGAAAGGGAGTGATTTTCGAAATTCCCTTGGTTGTCAAGGAAGGCATGGCGATAATGGGCTTCCCGCCGGGCGATAGCGAGGCACCGCGAATAAAGTCCATTTGCCCTCCAACTCCCGAATATTGATACGTGCCGATAGAATCTGCACATACCTGCCCGGTCAAATCGATTTCTATGGCGCTATTAATTGCCGTTACCTTAGGGTTTTGGCGAATAATTGCGGTATCGTTAGTATATCCTGCTTCCTTGAAATGTACCAACGGGTTATCGTCAATGAAGTCATATAGGGCTTGGGTTCCCATGGCAAAGCAAGTTACAATTTTACCGGTCTTTACCTGCTTATCCTCGCCGGTAATAACGCCTTTTTCTACCAAGGGAAGGATACCATCGCTGAACATTTCGGTATGAATGCCTAGCCTTTTGTGGTTGGAAAGGTTATTCAGCACAGCATTGGGAATATTTCCTATCCCCATTTGCAGGGTTGCGCCGTCCTCGACCAATCCGGCCACGTGCTTGCCAATGGTAGCTTCTACCTGGGTAGGTGTCTCCATACTAGAAGCGTGTATAGGGTCATTGATTTCAACGGCAACATGTATATTTTTGATATGTATAATCCCGTCGCCATGGGTGCGCGGGACATTCGGGTTCACTTGGGCAACGACTTTCTTTGCGGTTAAAATGGCCGGCAGTGTAATGTCTACCGAGGCGCCCAAAGAGCAATAACCGTGCTTATCGGGTGGTGACACTTGTATGAATGCTACGTCTATGGGTAGGATATTTCTGCGAAACAGCCAGTGAATTTCGCTCAAGAACACGGGCACGTAATCGCCATAGGGGGTGTGGACGCCTTTTCTGACATTGCCGCCCACGAAGAACGCGCTAAGGTGAAAGGCGTTATGGTAAGGCGCTTGTAGGTAATGGGCGTTCCCGTGCGTATGAATTTGCATTATTTCTACATCAGACAATTCTTCGTAACGTTCACATAAGGTATCAATTAACAAATTGGGCGTCATGGCAGCTCCTTGGAAAAAGACCCGGTTGCCAGATTTCACAACGGAAACCGCTTCTTGAGGAGAAACTATCGATAAACTGGTATCGCTCATAAACTTGATTTTACTATTGGATTTTCAACGGTGCAAAATTGCACATTTAAACTCAATCGTTAAATGAGGAATATCATACTACATATACATTCATTTTTGAATCTTTGCGGTGCTTCCCGAATTAATTTGTAAATTTTACAATGGTTTTCCTTCAAAAGCACGCCCAGATTGCATTGGGTTATTTTTTGATTATTGCCGCACTGGGGGTAGCGCTTCGGCTATTTTCGGTATTCGACATGCCCATTACCTACAGATTTGTCGTACACGGCCATTCGCATATAGCCCTATTGGGGTGGGTCTATACCGGCCTCACCACCCTGATGTACTTTCTGTTTTTGCGAAAAAAACACCTGGGCCGTAAATACCGGATATTATTCTGGGCTACCCAAACCACTCTTATAGGAATGTTGATCTCGTTCCCATTTACGGGGTATGCCCTGTTCTCCATCCTGTTTTCCACCCTTTTCCTGTTGACGTCTTACGTGTTCACCTTTCTATTTCTGAAACACAGCGCAGCGGTTCAGCGCAATAGGCCCTCGCACATATTATTGCGCACGGCCCTTTGGTATATGGTACTTTCGAGTATTGGCCCGTGGGCACTGGGAATAATTATGGTGACGCTGGGGAACGATTCGCATTGGTATAAGAATGCAATTTATTTTTACCTCCATTTTCAGTATAACGGTTGGTTTTTGGTAGCCCTCGTCGCCTTGTTCTTTTACCTGTTAGAAAGTATGAGCGTTACCCTATCGAGGCAAAATTTCAGGCTATTTTACAATCTCCTGAATGCTGGCGTAATCCTCACGTTTTTTATCTCATTGTTGTGGATGGAGCCTCACCCCGTCATCTACGGACTCGCCGCGTTAGGGGGGGTGCTTCAAATTGGGGCATTTACGCTCCTCTTTGCCAAGGTGCTCAATAACCGATTTACGCTGGCGAAAAGATTACCTTCATCAACCAAATATTTTTTAAAATTGGCAGCCATTTGCCTAGCCATAAAATTGATAGCACAGGTAATGGGAGTTTTCCCGGCACCGGCCCAGATCATATCGGGTAATATTGATTTCGTGATTAGTTATCTCCACTGGGTGTTTCTGGGATTCGTGTCGGTGGGAATATTCGCCTTCTTGAATCACTTTAAATTGGCAACTATTTCTAAAAATGTCACAGTCGCATACATGGGTGCGTTCCTAACCACCGAAGTGCTTATTTTTTACCGCGGTGCCGTTGCGGCCTTCGACGCTCCACCCTTGCCTCACCTAAATTTGTGGCTGGGGGTAGCCAGTAGTTTGCTAATGCTTGCCATTGGCTGGATGTTTCTTCAAAATGTGATATCAAAATCGAATTAGACTATTGTTTCCGAATTGCAGACGGCCCGCATTAAATCTGAAATATCTTCTATAATTGACATACCCTTATCCTGATTGTACCAAACTTGCAAATTTTCCTTGAACCGCGCGTCAATCATCCCGTATTCCGCTTTATAATCTACGACCAATTGGGTAGCGTTCTTTGACCGGGGTCCCCAGGTACCCAGAACCTCGTAATCTTCGTCAAGGATAATTAATTTGGGGATCCCCCTTGAACCATCGGTCAAAAATGCATCCATTAATTCAGGATGCTCATCGCGCAATACCACGGCCAATTGGATGGAGTTTGAAAGCTGTGCCAACTTGTTGAGGTACGGAAGCGTCTGCGCTGCATCGCCACACCACGGCTCGCTAATTGCCAACCAAAAGCAGGGTGCGCAATCCTTTTGGAAGAGTTGCTGCTTGGGCTGGGGTATAAAGCTCAGTTTATCCAATCTTTTGGTGCGACTCAAATTTAATTTCGTGAAATTTATTCGTTCGGCAGTAGGCTCGCCCGTGGTGCGACCCTCGGCAACCAATTGCCTGCACAAAAGGATATATTCGGAATAAGACATTGCTGCCTCTACAGATTTTTTGAGAAGTTCTTTCATACTAGTTCATTTTTAAATGCATTACTAAGATCTTTGTTGAAAAAGCCCCCCTTATTCTCCTTCCGAAGT
>NZQO01000083.1 GCA_002693605.1 Flavobacteriaceae bacterium | reverse complement strand
TCGTCGCCGGCCTTGAGCCCCGCCTTATCTGCCGGAAAATCCTGGAACGGTTCAACGATAACTATTTTATCTTTTTCGGTACGTGCCGTCGCGCCAATACCGGTATATACGCCAGAATTGCTAATGCGTGCGTCCTCTACTTGCTGTTCGTTCCAGTAGACCGTATAGGGATCGAGGTCAGAGAGCATACCCTTAATGGCCTTATCCATCAAATTGGCTGGAGTCGTTTCGTCAACATAATTCATGTTCAGCTCCTTGAATAGGGTGGTGAAGATTTCGATCTGTTTTGCAATTTCGAAAAAATCGTTCTTAAAGGCCGTGGTGGTTACAAAAATGCCCACTGCGAGTAGCGGAATAATTATTTTTCTTTTCATCTGTAAGTCTTTTTTTTTCATTCTCCCGGCTAATAGGAAGCCTCATTTACTTTTTTTAGCAGGAAACCGACAGCCGTTTCCACTTTCTCATAGGTAGGTATATCCTTGCCGATATATAAGAATATCAACGCAAATTTAACCTCCTTATTGGTGTCAAGACCGTGTTTTTGAAGTCGGTAAGCTTCCCTCAGTTTCCGCTTTACGCGATTTCGGTCTACCGCCAACTTAAAATTTCGCTTCGGAACAGCGAAGGCGACTTGATGGGTCATGGCAGTGGCAACCGGCACTACCAACACCTTAATGGGATATTTCTTATACGCCGTACCTTCAGCAAAGAGCCGTTGAATGGTCTTGCTGGATTTTAACTTCTCTGACTTCGGAAATGAATGTTTCACACGGGTAAAGATATAAAAAGACCCTACAGGTATAGTAACTTGTAGGGTCTTGAATAATGAAATAGATTTATTATTGCTGCATTCCCCACGTATTATTCTCTGGGTTTATATCTGCCATACGCTGCGTGGCATCTATCATTATGCTTTTAACCGTTTTTCCGTTTGAAATCTCAAAACTGTAAGTAGGGTACGCCCATGCCCAATCTGGAAGCACGGTCCACGTCATAGCCGGGTAGGGATTTTCCTTTTCGGCACGTGCCATTTGCAGTGGGATGTGGAAAATTTCCTCCGAGCCATCTTCATAGGTTACGTATAAATCGATGGGCATTGGCATTAATCCAATACGCTCGAGCGTGATTTTGGTATTGCGGCCTGCTGGCTCAATACCCTTTATGCCATAATCAATCGTATTGCTGGTTTGGGTCCAGTCCATCAGGTACCAGTCGAGCTCGAATCCGGAAATTTTTTCAGCAACGCGAATAAAATCGTTAGGTGTTGGGTGCTTAAATGCCCAATCCTGGAAATACTGCTTCAAGGTTTTATTTAAATTTTCCTCGCCAATAATATACCCTAACTGCGCCAAAAATACCGCGCCCTTACTATAGGCGGTAATCCCGTAAGCCCTGTTGGATGCATATCTGTCTGCGTGGGTACTAGCCGGCTGTTCCTGTCCGCTTTTGGCCAAGAAATAATAGCCACGGTAGGATCCTGCAAAGGGATTTGGGCTCTTTTCGTCCATTACTTCGTTCATGGCACGGGCCGAAATATAACTGGTGAAGCCTTCGTCCATCCATTCGTGCTTGGCCTCGTTCGTGGCAAGTAAAAACTGGAACCATGAATGGGCAAGTTCATGTGCTGTAACCCCTACCAAGCTGCCGAACTCCCGTTCGCCGGTAATGAGGGTACACATGGCATATTCCATACCGCCATCGCCACCTTGGATTACAGAATATTGCTCGTACGGGTACGGGCCGATATTTTCATTGAAATACTTAAGCAATTCAACGGTTTTGGGCTGGAGGTTCTTCCAATTCTCGATAATATCGGGATTGTTCTTATAGAAAAAATGAAGAGTTACACCGTTGGGTCCCGCTACCGTATCGTGGATGTACTCATCATCTGCTGCCCAGGTAAAATCGTGCACATTGGGCGCCTTGAAATGCCAGGTATACTTGCCTGCTACAGGTTTTACTGCCTTTTGGCCCGCTGGACCATAGCCGTGGCCAATATTCGTGTTTTGAAGATACCCCGTTCCACCAATGGTATAGTCGGCATCTATGGTAATCTTTACGTCATAATCGCCCCATACCCCGTGAAATTCACGACCTATATACGGGTCTGCGTGCCAACCCTGAAAATCGTATTCGGCCAATTTCGGGTACCACTGTGTCATCGATAGCGCCACCCCCTCTTCGTTGTTTCGGCCACTGCGGCGAATCTGAACAGGAACTTGCGCATCCCACTCCATTAAGAACACGGTGGATTCTCCCGGTTTGATGGGAGTATTTAGTTCTACCTCCAGCACGGTGCCAACTACTTCATATTGTAGTGGTTCCCCATCTTGGGTTAGCATCGTAGGTTTAATGTAACCTATTTCCGAAGGGGATAGGTTCGAAATCCTATCGGCCACGCGGGCGTCCGGATCGGAAATGGTCCTAGAGCGAACGTCCATTTCACTTCCCGGCTGGAATGCATTAAAATAGAGGTGGTAAAACACCCTGTTTAGCACATCGGGCGAGTTGTTGGTATAGGTAAGCTCTTGCCTACCCTTGTATTGGTAGGTGTCCACGTCCATATCGATCTGCATTTTGTAATCGACGTGCTGCTGCCAGTACGAGTTCGTGTTCTGAGCCGTAACCGATGCAACGCTTACTATGGAGAGGATATTTCCGATGATCAAATTCTTGAATTTCATACTATCAATTTTTGAATGGGTTAGTTGGAACGGGCCATTCTATCGGCCATGATCAATGCATTGTACATATTTACCATTTTGCCCGATTTTGAAATGGCTCCGAACTTTTCGGTATTGGACGAATCGCCTCCCAAAACCACGGTACTGTTGGAGGTAAGGCCGCTATCCATTATAATCTGCTTAACCTGCACAGCGGTGAGCGAAGGGTAATAGGACCTAATGGTAGCTGCTACCCCTGCAACGGCGGGTGCCGCCATCGATGTGCCTTGTAAAAATTCGTAGGTGTTTAGCGGTGTCGTAGCCCAAATCTTAACGCCCGGCGCAAAGACATCCACGTTGCTATCGCCATAATTTGAAAAGGGTGCTACCATTTCTTCCCCATATTTATAGCTAAGGGCGCCTACGGTTAATACATTGTTCACATACTCTGCTCCCGTTAGGGTTTGGTCGTTGGGATATACCTCGGTGGTATCTAGGTCTAACCCCTCGTTTCCGGCGGCATTAATAATTAGTACGTCTTTAGATGCTGCGTATGAAATAGCCTCGCGAACCCACTCTGGGTGCGCGCTATAATATTTTCCGAAGCTGGTGTTTACGACTTTCGCACCATTATCTGCTGCGTAGCGGAGGGCAAGGGCTATGTCCTTATCGTACTCATCGCCATCTGGTACTGCGCGCAATACCATGATTTCGACATTCTGTGCCACGCCGTCTATACCTATGTCGTTATTGCGTTCCCCGGCTATAATTCCCGATACGTGCGTACCGTGACGGGCATCTTCTTTCTTTACATCGGGCCCGTCCACGTCGTTGTTCCCATAACCGGTATCGCTAAGGTCGTCTGGATCATCGCCCAGGGTGCTTCGGAAATCTTTCTCAAGGTTGAAATGAGAATTGAGCCGCGCTCCGAAATAATCGATACCGCCCTTCAGTTCCTTCAGCACTTCTGGAACACTGTCGCCAAAATTGAGCATTTGGTTGAGCATCGCGATTTGCTGCTGCTCGGTAGCCGTCGGATTTTCGATTGCGGCCAAATCTTTGGCGGAATAATCTGCCGTGCCCAATTTTTCGCTCATTGCTTGGTGCGCCGGCTTTAGCTGTTGCAAGATTTGCTCATACTGCGTCTTTTGCGCCATAGCTTGCTGGTATTCTTTTTCGTATTCGGCCTTGGCCTTTTTATATAACGCGTATTCCTTGCGATTGGCCGCGCTAATGGAAGCTTCCGATTTCCCATCGTACTTAGGGCCTAATTTCTTCAGAAATCGCACGTACTCCATATTTTCCTCAACGATATTTCCGAGGAAGTTCCACCCGTGCATATCGTCTATATAACCGTTGTTGTCATCGTCTATATTATTTCCGGCAATTTCGTCGTCATTGGTCCAGATAACGTTCCTAAGGTCTTCGTGCTCAATATCAACGCCACTATCAATCACGCCAACGATTACCGTTTGGCCTTTCCGTTTGTTCAAGATTTCGGCGTAGGCCTTATCTACGCTCATACCGGGAATGGTATCGGTAATCAAATCGGCTGCGCCCCAGCGCTCGTACTGCGCGTCGTTTAGCGGTGCCGTCTTGAGCGGAATGGTGTCTATATTTTCAATAGGAGAAGAAACGACCGGAGCTACAGAGCTACCACAAGCCGCAAGGACCAACACAGAGGTGGTGGCGAAAAGGGAAGTTTTAATAAAATTCATATTTCAGTATTAATTAAACAATTCTTCAAAAGTGAAAACTCGATCTAGGCGAACGCCTTTTTCGGTATGTTTTACGGTTATTACCTGGTTATGGGCGTCGTGCTCCAAAAATAGATAGTAACCCTTATCGGCTGCGGTGTTCAAGAATGCTTCCTTTTCGGGAAGCGTAAGGAGTGGTCTCGTATCGTACCCCATCACGTACGGCAGCGGCAAATGGCCGGCGGTTGGCAGCAAATCGGCCATAAACACGAGGGTTTTTCCTTGATAGCTAATGTGGGGCAGCATTTGCTTGTCGGTATGTCCATCCGCAAATAGAATGCCGAAATCGAGAGGAGTCGATTCCGAAAAGGAGTCCGAAGGGGTTTCTACGAATTTTAATTGTCCACTTTCTTCCATAGGCAGGATATTTTCCTTCAGAAAAGAGGCTTTCTCCCTTCTATTTGGCTGGGTGGCCCATTGCCAATGGTCTTTATTGCTCCAAAACGTTGCATTTTTGAAGGCGGGTTCGTAGCCTGTTCGGGCATTGTTCCATTGAATGCTTCCACCGCAATGGTCGAAGTGGAGGTGCGTCATGAAGACATCTGTAACGTCGTTAGGATGAAAGCCGACCCTTTGCAGCGAACCTTCCAGGGTATGGTCTCCCCATTGGTGGTAATACCCGAAAAATTTGTCACTCTGCTTGTTGCCCATGCCGGTGTCAATGAGCGTCAGGCGACTGCCATCTTCAATTAACAGGCAGCGGGCGGCCATATCGATCATATTGTTCTGGTCGGCCGGATTGGTGCGCGACCAGAGCGATTTAGGGACGACCCCGAACATGGCGCCGCCATCGAGCTTGAAATTTCCAGATTCAATGGGATAGAGTGTCATAGGTGCTGCAAAATACTAAAACTGATGCGAATGTACATACCTGTTAAGGGATTATTAAGATTTTAGGCCTATCTCGGCGTACGGTACTGATTATGGGCCTTACCGCCTATTAGTATTTTGTTAATTATTTTTGGGCTATCTTGTTTCTTTCTATTTTAACCGAAAAATTAACCTATGTTAGAACTTGCGGGAATCATTGTATTGGGAATTTTGGCACAATGGGTTGCCTGGAAGTTTAAAATCCCCGCTATCTTACCCCTTATTCTCATCGGGCTTTTCGTGGGGCCGATTTCGACCCTCATCTCAGAGGATGGTTCGCAATGGATCCAACCCATCTGGAATGGGGAGGAAGGGTTGTTTCCCGGTGAAGGGCTCTTCTACTTCGTGTCGCTTGCAATAGGGATTATCCTTTTTGAGGGCGGACTCACCCTTCGGCGCGGCGAAATTTCAAAAGTGGGCAGCGTTATCGGGAAGTTAATAAGTCTCGGTTCGGCCGTGACATTTATTGGCGCGGGTGTTGCGGCGCATTATGTGTTCGGGCTAGATTGGCGTATTTCATTTCTCTTTTCGGCATTGATTATTGTAACGGGCCCTACGGTTATTACTCCAATTTTGCGGAACATACCACTTAAAAAGGATGTTTCTGCCGTACTGAAATGGGAGGGAATCCTTATTGACCCAATAGGTGCCCTGGTGGCTGTTTTGGTGTTCGAATTCATTAGCGTGAAGGGCGATGCCGGCTTCACCAAGCAGGCCTTGGTAGAGTTCGGGAAAATCTTGCTTATTGGCTTTTCCTTCGGAATCGCCGGTGGTTATGCGCTCTACATTGCCATTAAGCGAAAGTGGATTCCGCACTATTTGCTGAATGTTGTGGCGCTCTCGGTAGTGCTATTAATTTTTGTGGAAAGCGATGTATTTGCCCATGAATCGGGACTGCTCTCGGTGGTGGTTATGGGTATGTTCCTTGGCAATAGCGACCTGCCTAACTTAAAGGAACTACTCTATTTCAAGGAATCGCTTAGCGTATTGCTCATTTCCATACTGTTTATACTACTATCTGCCAACATCGGGCTGGACGACCTACTGTTGGTTTACAACTGGAAAACGGCCATCCTGTTGGCCATAATTATCTTCGTGCTGAGGCCCTTGGGCGTTTTTCTCAGCACGGTGGGGAGCAGCCTCAAGACGAATGAAAAATTGTTTATAAGCTGGGTGGGTCCACGGGGTATCGTTGCCGCGGGTATCGCCTCACTTTTTGGCACCAAGCTGGTGCGCGATGGGGTGCCTGGGGCCGAGTACATCACGCCACTGGTATTCGTGGTGGTATTGGTAACGGTACTGCTGAACGCGACCACCGCCCGATTTTTTGCATCGCTCATTGGCGTTTTTCTGAAATCTTCTAATGGAATCGTTATTATTGGCGCCTCTAAGGTGTCGCGCCTCGTGGGTACATATCTACAAAAAAACAATAGGCACGTGGTTTTGGTTGACACAAACCGCACTAATATTGAACGCGCAAAGGAGCTGGGTTTGGAAGCCATAAATGCGAATATTTATTCCGATGATCTCACCGACAATATCGAACTGAACGATGTAGGCTACCTCATGGCAATGACAGGTAATGACGAGATCAACAAACAAGCCCTCATGCGTTTTTCAAGTTCCCTGGGAGAAAACGGGGCTTTTCGCTTAATGACTTCCCAGGAAATGAAGATCAAGGATACCGTTAATACCGAGAACCTCGTTTCGAAAACGCATGACTACATTAAAATGACCGAAGTGGCGCGAGAGTTTCCGTCCATTCAGGAAATTGCGGTAGACTCCAAGGAAAAATTCCTCAAGTTACTGGGGTATATACAAGAGGAATTCAACGCCATCGCCCTCTTTCTCAAGGACGATACAAACCATATCGAATTTGTCCATAATCCCACCGAAATGAACGTGGGGGAAGGCTATCACCTGGTATATTTGGGCAAGCCTATCGATTTTGAAGATGTAATGAATGTAACCAACACAGAAGAGGCCAATGCACTACCTGAATAAATTTTACAGGCAATCGCTATGCCTAATAATTAGCTGTAGTGTCTTTCTGATTTCTTGTAAGGAAGACGAGGGGCGGTCATGTACCACCTGCAGTTCGTCGGTAACAGCAGCGTTTGAACTCTGTAAGGAGTCCAACGGCAATGCATCGGTCAACGGGGAGGACACCGACACGGAATATGACGCGTACCTTTCCGGATTACAGGAGGAAGGGGTGCAGTGCGAGGGTTAATCGTTCAGCTTTAGCACGGCCATAAACGCTTCCTGCGGAATTTCCACATTACCCACGGCTCGCATACGCTTCTTACCTTTCTTTTGCTTTTCCAATAGTTTTCGTTTACGGGAAATATCGCCTCCGTAACATTTTGCGGTAACATCCTTCCGAAGTGCCTTTACGGTCTCGCGTGCAATAATCTTGGCGCCAATGGCCGCCTGGATTGGAATATCGAATTGCTGCCTCGGAATGAGCTCCTTCAACTTTTCACACATGCGCTTGCCAATATCGTAGGCATTATCACGGTGCAGAAGTGCCGATAGCGCATCTACGGTATTGGCGTTGAGAAGTACGTCTACCTTCACCAAATGCGACTCGCGCATTCCGATAGGTGCGTAATCGAATGAGGCATAGCCACGAGATACGGTCTTTAGCCTATCGTAAAAATCGAAGACGATTTCGGCCAAGGGCATATCGAACGAAAGCTCTACCCGCTCGGTGGTAAGATAGGTCTGGTTGGTAATTTCGCCCCGCTTTTCGATACAGAGCGACATTACGTTGCCCACGAATTCCGACTTGGTAATGATAGTCGCTTTAATATAAGGTTCCTCTACCCGGTTAAGGGTAGATGGTTCGGGCAAGTCAGACGGGTTGTTCACCAAAACCACCTCGTCTGGATTTTTGTTGGTATAGGCGTGGTAGCTAACGTTGGGGACGGTAGTGATCACCGTCATATCAAATTCGCGCTCAAGACGTTCCTGGATAATCTCAAGATGAAGCATTCCCAAGAACCCACAACGGAAACCAAAGCCCAAGGCTGCAGAGCTTTCGGGTTGAAATACTAGCGAAGCATCGTTTAGCTGTAGCTTTTCCATGGAAGTTCGAAGCTCTTCGTAATCTTCGGTATCGACGGGATAAATACCCGCAAAAACCATCGGTTTTACATCCTCGAACCCTTCAATCATATTGGTAGTGGGGGTCTGGGCGTCTGTAATGGTATCGCCCACCTTAACTTCGCGGGCATCCTTGATTCCTGTAATTAGATAGCCTACGTCGCCTGTTTTTATAACCTGCTTGGGTTGCTGCTTCAGTTTCAGTGTACCTACTTCATCGGCGCCATAATTTTTTCCGGTGGCCATGAACTTAATGTTCTGTCCCTTGCGGATTTCGCCATTGAGCACCCTAAAATAGGTCTCCACCCCTCGGAAGGGATTGTAAACCGAGTCGAATATAAGTGCTTGCAAAGGCTCGTCTGGATTCCCCTTGGGGGCAGGTATGCGCTCTATGACGGCTTTTAGGATTTCCTCGATCCCAATTCCAGTCTTTGCACTGGCGGGAATTACCTCGTCGGGGCTACAGCCCAGAAGGTCTACAATATCATCGGTTACTTCCTCTGGATTTGCGGAGGGTAGGTCAACTTTATTGAGGACGGGAATGATTTCCAGATCGTTTTCGAGCGCGAGGTATAAATTGCTAATGGTTTGCGCCTGTATGCTCTGTGCGGCATCTACAACGAGCAGGGCGCCTTCGCAGGCGGCTATGGAGCGCGAAACTTCATACGAGAAATCTACGTGACCCGGGGTATCTATGAGATTGAGGATGTACTTTTCGCCCTGGTAGGTGTACTCCATCTGTATGGCGTGGCTCTTAATGGTAATACCGCGTTCGCGCTCAAGGTCCATACTGTCCAGCAGCTGCTCCTTCTTTTCACGGTCGGTAACCGTAGCGGTGGCGTCTAGCAGTCTATCGGCCAGGGTGCTTTTTCCGTGGTCGATATGGGCGATGATACAAAAATTTCGGATGTTCTTCATAGGGCTCTTCTTCCGTAGCAATTAGACTGCAAATATAGCTTAAAATGATTCGATTTGGTGGCATGGAAACCATTCATCGAAAATTTTGTCCTTTTGGTTGTAGTTTAGCATTAATTTAACATATTTGTGCTAGCAGTGTATTTAAGTGAAATTTAGTTCACCTCCCCCTTAAAGACGCTTGGAGAAAAACAACCTAACCATACCTATCCCTATGAGAGGATTATGCCTGCTATGTGGTATGCTATTTACAGCGGCCACAACCTTCGCCCAACAGTATACGATTTCAGGAACAGTCGTAGATGACCTGCAACAACCGCTTTCCTTTGTAAACGTCGTGGTACTATCGCCCGATGCCGAATCGCCCATAGTGGGTACGACCACCAACGAGGACGGGTCCTTTACCGTGGGGCCGATAGATCCTGGCAGCTATAAAGTAACCTTCAGTTTTATTGGGTATAATTCCCTCACGAGTGATATTGTGTTGGAAACGGATATTAGCCTTGGTGAAATTGTACTTGCCGAGAGTACCGAAACGCTCGACGAAACAGTGGTTACCGCGAAGAAACCTACTATTCAAAAAAGTGCGGGCAAATTGGTTTTCAATGTAGAAAATACATCGCTATCGCAAGGAAACACGCTCAGCCTACTTCAAAAAACCCCGGGTGTGGGGGTTATTGGCGAGGCTATATCAATAAAGAACAGACCTACCACGCTGTACCTGAACGGAAAGCGAATTTATCTGTCGCCGGCCGAAACATCGACTTTCCTAGAAAACTTGGACGCTTCCTTTATTAAATCGGTCGAAGTGGTTACCAACCCCCCTGCGCAGTACGATGCAGAGGCCGGCACGCTACTAAATATCATAACCTCAAAAGCCTTTAGCCCTGGCTATAAGGGCAGCGTGAACGTTACGTATGAGCAGGCCACCTTTCCGAAGTACCAATTTGGGACCTCGCATTTCTATAAGAATAATCTTGTTAATTTGTACGGCAGCTATAGCTTCAGCCCGCGCAAGGAAATTAAGGAAGATGATAACTTCGTGCGCTTCTTCAACCCCAACGGTACCACGAAGTCGATTTGGGAGAGCGATTTCACCCGTATTACGCAGAGCTATGGGCACCAAGGAAATTTGGTGGTCGATTTGAACCTGAACGACAAGAATACCCTGAGTGCAACTGCAAATGTATTCGTATCGCCCGACAAGACGTATAAAAATTCGCAGCGCAACGAGATATTTAACGCGCAACGGCAGCTCGACTCATTTTTCCTAACCCATAGTGATGTGGCGATGGACCAGCATAATTTGGCGTTTAACCTCGAACATGCCCTGCAGATTGGCGAAAACGGTGCGCAGCTGGTAACCGCGGGTAACTATATCGATTACAGAAACACCCAAGAACAAGATTTACGCAGTGATTATTTTTTCGCCGGTGGATCACCCATTAGGACCAACAGTTTTTTTACCGATGCGCAACAGGAAACGACAATCGTAATCGGAAAGATGGACGCGACCGTTCCACTAGGTGGCGGTACGTTTCTAACTGGCGCCAAATACTCGGATATCGACACTGAAAGTGGCCTCGAATTTTTCGACACTGAAAACGGAACGTCCCTATTAGACGCTTCAAAATCTGATTTGTTCTTTTACGAAGAGAGCATTTACGCGGCTTACGCTAACTACGATAATGTTTGGGGTAAGCTAGGGGTAAATCTTGGCCTAAGGGCCGAATATACCGATGTCGAGGGCGACAGCCAGTCATTGGGGCTGGTAAACACCCAAGAGTATTTCGAGCTTTTCCCCACCGTATCGCTACAATATCAATACGACGACAGCAATAGTTTCGGCATTGCCTACAAGCGCGCCATTAACAGGCCCCGTTATGAAAGTTTGAATCCATTTAGGTATTTTCTGAACGAGAGCAACTTTAACCAGGGAAACCCGAACCTTATGCCTTCTATTGAGGAGAAAATAACCCTGAGCTATAATTTAAACAACACGTTTTTCATTGATGGGTATTACCAAAAAATAGACCAGGCGCTCGAGCTGCTGACCTTTCAGGATAATCAAAACCAAACGCTACGGCAAATGGATGCTAATACGGTGGCGTTTCAGCAATACAGCTTGGATTTGATTTACGCGTCCTCCCTCACCAATTGGTGGTATATGAGCCTCGTAACCTCTAGCTATTACTTGGAAAGCGAATTTTTTGCAGTGGAAAGTGAGCCGGTGACCTTCACGAACGACACTTTCGGGTTTTTCGCGCAGTTCTATAGTGAGTTTACCTTAACGCCAGACCGCACTACCACGCTAGACGTTTCCAGCATGTATATTTCAGACTTTATTACAGGTTCAACCCATTTCAGCAATCAGTTCATTTTTTCGCTTTCGGCCCGCAAGTCGCTGTGGAACAACCGCGCGAGCATCTCGGCCGGGATAGATGATGTGTTCAATACCAATAATGTACGGGTATTTTCGAAATATTTAAATCAGGACAACAGTTATTTTCCGCAGATAGAGTCGCGCCTGTTCAGGGTTGGCTTTACCTATAACTTCGGAAATTTCCGCTTGCGCGATAACCGCCGTACCATTGACGCCATAGAACGGGACCGATTGCGAAAATAAGCCTCCATCGACCGAAACTATTTTAATCGGCTAAATTTTCCGTAATTTTGCCCCCATGGCAAAAATTGGATCAATAGACGTTGGCGATTTCCCCTTACTGCTTGCCCCTATGGAAGATGTAAGCGATCCGCCCTTTCGCGCGCTCTGCAAGGAGCAGGGTGCCGATGTGGTGTATACTGAATTTATCTCTTCTGAAGGGCTTATTCGCGATGCCGCGAAAAGCGTTATGAAGCTCGATATTTACGAAAAGGAACGTCCCGTGGGAATTCAGATTTTCGGGGCCAACCTCGACTCGATGTTGCAGAGCGTGGAGATTGTTGAAGCCAGCGGTCCAGATATTATCGATATCAACTTCGGCTGTCCCGTAAAAAAGGTCGTCTCTAAGGGCGCCGGAGCGGGAATTTTGAAAGATATCGACCTGATGGTCTCGCTAACCGAGGCCATGGTAAAGCATACAAACCTTCCCATAACCGTGAAAACCCGCTTGGGCTGGGACCACGATAGCATTAAAATTGTTGAGGTGGCCGAGCGACTGCAGGACGTTGGCTGCAAGGCCATAGCCATACACGGCCGGACCCGTGCGCAAATGTACAAGGGCAATGCCGATTGGGCCCCAATTGCCGAGGTTAAGAATAATTCCCGAATGCACATTCCCGTATTTGGCAACGGCGATGTCGATACCCCCGAGCGCGCTATGGAAATGCGAGACACCTACGGGCTCGACGGTGCCATGATTGGCCGGGCCAGTATCGGGTATCCGTGGTTCTTCAAGGAGGTAAAGCATTATTTTGAAACGGGCACGCATTGCGCGCCGCCCACTATGGAAGAGCGCGTTACCGCGGCCAGAAGGCACTTGCAGATGGCCATTGACTGGAAGGGCGAAAAGCTGGGCGTATTTGAAACCCGACGGCACTACACCAACTATTTTAAGGGAATTCCGAACTTTAAGGACTATCGTGCAAAAATGGTTACGAGTGATGACAGCGCAGATGTTTTCGCCGCCTTCGATGAAGTGTTGGAAAAATTTGGCGACTATGAGTTTGCCTAGTGCAGTAAATTGCGCCTTACCCTGCTAGATGCAATACGCGAGGCCAATATTCCCAATACGGAAATAGTTCCGAGGACAATTACAATATTTATCCACTTTAGCTTTACCGGATACGGGAGCGTTGGCGTAATGGCTACCCACTCGAACTGCAAC
>NZQO01000082.1 GCA_002693605.1 Flavobacteriaceae bacterium | reverse complement strand
TGAAGGCTCTTTATATTTCCCGCACCGTAATCTATAATAGCTATTTTCATAGTTTCCGTTTACAGTACCCCTTTAGTTGAAGGCAATATTAATTTTTCCGGATCTCGCTTTACCGCCATCTTAATGGTCTTTGCAAAAGCCTTGAATATAGCTTCGATTTTATGGTGTTCGTTTGTTCCCTCGGCCTTGATGTTCAAATTGGCCTTGGCACCGTCGCTGAAGCTCTTAAAGAAATGGTAGAACATTTCAGTAGGCATTTTCCCTATCATTTCGCGGGTAAAGGTGGCGTCCCATACCAGCCAGTTTCTACCTCCAAAGTCAATTGCGACCTGGGCCAGGCAGTCGTCCATAGGCAATGTAAAACCGTAGCGCTCCATCCCCAGTTTAGAGCCCAGGGCACTGTTAAAAACCTCGCCAAGTGCAATTGCCGTATCTTCGATAGTGTGGTGCTCGTCAACCTCCAGATCTCCCTTTACCCTAATTTTCAAGTCCATACTACCGTGACGCGCCAGTTGGTCTAGCATATGATCGAAAAAATCGATTCCCGTTTCAATATCGCTTTGCCCCGTGCCGTCGAGGTTCAATTCTATGGAAATGTTAGTTTCGTTGGTATTCCGTGTAATGCTCCCTGTGCGCTGTTTCATTTTCAAGAATTCATAAATCTCCTTCCAAGCGGTGGTCTTAAGTGCGATAATTTCCTCCAATTCGCTTTGGCTGCTCGTAGTCTCGGAAGCTCCAAGTTCTTCGTGAGAGGTGATGAAGATAGCCTTAGCGCCCAAGTTTTTTGCAAGTTCCACATCGGTCATCCGGTCACCTATCACGAACGATTCTGCCAAGTTGTAATCATCGTTCATATATGGCTTAAGTAAGTCGGTACCTGGTTTTCTGGTGGAAGCGTTTTCTTCGGGAAACGTTTTGTCAATAAATACATCTTCGAATTTAATGCGTTGATTTTCAAAAGTCCGTAGCATAAAATTATGCACGGGCCAGAAAGTATCCTCCGGAAAGGAATCGGTTCCTAGCCCGTCTTGGTTGGTAATCATTACCAGCGTATAGTCAAGTTCAGCGGAAATTCTTGACAGATATCCAAAGACGTCGGGGTAAAAGGATAATTTCGAATAGTCATCTATCTGATAATCCTTCGGTTCCATAATCAAGGTTCCGTCACGGTCAATAAATAGTACTTTTTTGCTCATTAGGAAATAGTTTTCATAGCGGTTAGCAGTTTTTTGTTCTCGTCGGGAGAGCCGACGGTAATGCGCAGCGTGTCGTGGCAAAGGGGTTGTGTGCTTCTGTTTCTTACCACAACTCCTTCATTCAGTAATTCGGTATACCGGCGGTTGGCATCATCTACCTTAACTAATATAAAATTGGCGTTAGACGAATATATTTTCGAAATAAAACCTACCTGAAGTAACTTTTTAGATAATAGTTCTTTCTCATTTAAAATGAGATTTTTACGATTGTCGAAATTCTCCTCGTTCTGAAGGTACCGTAGTGCATATTCTTGGGTAAGCACATTTACATTATAAGGTGGCTTTATTTTGTTCAGAATGGAAATTACCTCCGGGTTTGCGTAACACATGCCCAACCGTATGCCTGCCATTCCATACGCTTTAGACAGGGTTTGGGTAACTACGAGATTATCGTACTCGTGCAACCGGGCAACCCAACTTGGCGTCTCGGCAAAATCGATATAGGCTTCGTCCACGACAACCAACCCATTGAAGCCCTCAAGTAGCGCGACGATTTTTTCCTCGGAAATTGAATTGCCCGTGGGATTGTTCGGCGAACAGATAAATAACAGTTTTGACCGTGCATCCTGCGCGTTCAGGATAGCCTCTATGTCGGGCTGAAATTCTGGCGTTAGCAGTACTTCCCGGTTCTCTACGTCATTAATTCCCGCCAACACCGAATACATTCCGTAGGTGGGGGGCAACGTGATTATATTGTCTTGGGAGGGCTCACAAAAAGCCCTAAAAAGTAGGTCCAATACTTCGTCACTACCATTGCCCAAGAGAATTTGGGCATTAGTCACTCCTCGCTTTTCGGTCAAAACCCCCTTTAGCTGCTGTTGCTGCGGATCTGGGTAGCGATTGACTTTTGTCTCGAAAGGATTTTCGTTGGCATCCAGAAAAACCATAGAGGCCGCGCTGCCCTGGTACTCATCGCGAGCCGAGCTGTACGGTTTTAGCGCAGCGATGGATGGCCGTACCAAATTGGTTAGTTTCATAGTTCGCTTTTTCATTGGTTCTTTTTTGCTTTTGAAATTTGCCGAAGACGAATGCTTACCGCATTTTTATGAGCCTGCAGCCCTTCAGCCTCAGCCATCTGCTCTACGGCACCGCCAATTAGCTCAAGCCCTGGGGCCGAAATTTTCTGAAAGGTAATACTCTTGTTAAAGCTGTCCAGGTTAACACCGCTGTATTGTTTGGCATATCCGTTAGTTGGCAACGTATGGTTGGTACCCGAAGCATAATCACCGGCACTTTCAGGGGTATAATTTCCAATAAAAACGCTACCGGCATTTAGTATATTCTCAACAAAATATTGTTCATCCTTCGCAACAACGATAAAATGCTCGGGTCCATACTCGTTTATCAACCGCAGCGCAGTTTCATTGTCTGACACGAATATCAACTTGGAATTGGCCATGGCCTTGCGCGCAATCTCCTCACGTGGCAACTCCGATAGTTGAATTTCAATTTCAGCTGTGACATCATCTATTGTTTTTCGGGAAGTGGTGACCAGTATCACTTGGCTGTCGGCCCCGTGTTCGGCCTGGCTCAGCAAATCGGAAGCAACGAAGGCAGGATTCGCTGTTTCATCAGCGAACACCAATAATTCTGATGGTCCCGCCGGCATATCGATTGCCACCCCGTGCTTTGTTGCTAATTGCTTGGCAACGGTAACGTACTGGTTGCCCGGTCCAAATATTTTGTAAACCTTGGGAATTTCAGTAGTTCCGAAGGTCATAGCACCTATCGCCTGTATACCCCCTACCTTGTAAATTTTACGAACTCCGCACAATTGGGCGGTGTACAGCATCGCCGGGTTGATTGTGCCATCCTTTGCGGGTGGGGTGCACAAAATGATTTCACTGCAACCCGCTATCGAGGCCGGAATGGCAAGCATTAAAATTGTGGAAAATAAGGGGGCACTTCCTCCTGGAATGTAGAGGCCTACCTTTTCAATAGGTCGCTTCTCCTGCCAACAATGTACACCAGGCTGTGTCTCGACCGCAACGGGCGCGGTTTTTTGTGCAATGTGAAAGCGATTAATATTATCATACGCCAGTTTAATGGCACGTTTTAAATCTTCGGAAATTTGCCGGGAAGCATTGTCCAGCTCATCATCGCTTACCAAGATAGTATCTGGTGAAACCCCGTCGAATAACTGTGTGTACTTCGCCACGGCGACATCACCTCTTGATTCAATTTCAGAAAAAATGGCACTGACGGTAGCCTCGATAGCTTCCAGTTTTTGCGTTGGCCGTTGAAGTATCTGCGACCATTTGGACATGGGTGGATTTTCTATTCTTTCCATCGTCATATAAAATTACAGGACCATCTTCTCTATTGGACAAACTAAAATTCCCTCGGCCCCAGCGGCCTTTAGCCTATCGATAATTTCCCAGAATTCATCTTGATTTACCACGCTGTGCAAACTGCTCCAGTTCTCATTGGCGAGCGGAAGTACCGTTGGGCTTCGCATTCCTGGTAAGATTGAGATAATTTCATCCAGTTTTTCGTTGGGCGCATTTAGGAGCACGTACCGCGATTCTCGGCCTCTTAAAACAGCCTGAATCCTAAACAGCAGTTTTTTGAGAATGGGTGACAAATCATCTGGAATACTCGGCGAAACCGCAAGCACCGCCTCACTTCTTAGCAGTGTTTCTACCTCCTTTAGGTTATTCTTGAACAGGGTACTCCCACTACTCACAATGTCGCAAATGGCATCGGCAAGGCCAATATTGGGAGCAATTTCAACACTTCCGTTAATAATATGCAGCTCGGCCTCGATGCCTTTTTCATTGAGGAATTTTCTTGTGGTTTCAGGGTACGAGGTGGCAATTCGCTTCCCATTAAGGTCGTTGATGGAATCATACTCGAAAAATTTGGAAACGGCCAACGAAACCCGGCATTTCGAAAAGCCCAGTCGCTCGACTATGGTGATTTCCTGTCCTTTTTCCACCAAGAGGTTCTCCCCTATAATGGCACAATCTACCACGCCATCCTTCAAGTACTGAGGGATATCCCCGTTGCGCAAGTAATAAATCTCCAGCGGAAAGTTTTTGGCGGGCGCCTTTAGTTGGTCCTTACCGTTGTCAATGCTAATGCCGCAATCTTTTAGCATAGCGAGTGAGGCCTCATTGAGCCTACCCGATTTTTGTACCGCAATTTTTAGTTTTTTCATAGTCGTTGGTTACTTTAAAGTTGAAAAATAAAAAAACCCGCTTGAATAGCTCAAACGGGTTTAGATATCTGGATTTTTACAAAAGCCATATCACCTCGCGTGAGCGCAGGGGTACATATGGTGATGATGTGTAAAGATAATTCTCATAATGATGGTACAAATCTATAAATTTTATAGTTTAAAACTGTGTTAAAAACATATAAAATTTAACGGAGTTTATAGAGTGTATTTTTCATAGATTTGTGAAACGCGTGTTTCCCAAAGTATTCACGTGGTACGGCATTGCATTTGTGCGCATGAAAAATTTTTTAATTGCATTTTCGGTTTTCATAATTTGGTCGGTCTTCGGGCTATGGCTCTATTCCGTTATTTCCGAAAAGGATCATAATAATCTCGGAAAGGCCGATAGCACAGTTAGGACCTCAAAGAGCAGTACGGCAGCCACACCCGCTACAAATAATCAGGAAACCGATACTACGATAGCGACGTCCGAGTTTACTAATGACAGTGAATTAAGCGGCCTTAAGGCTATTAACAGTGAGGGCGATATTGTTTTTTACTTTTCGGAAGGAATGAAAATTAACAAGAATAACCCCAATGTCATTATTCCTGCATCGCTCCAGGACTATAAATACAAGGTCAACACCTATATGTTGCAAAATCCGGAAAGTGAGGTGCACATCGCTTCGGTTTACAGTGCCTCGGAAAGGTTACAATCGCCAAACCTGGGAATCCAGCGTGGTAATTTCATAAAGGAACAGCTAATTGGAACGGGAGTACCCGCCAATAAAATTGTAATTAAACCCATAATTAAGGATATTTCTTTCGAAGACGACAGCACTTTTACCAAGGCTATTTCTTTATCCTTCAAACCGTTAGATGTAGAGCGTATCGAATCACTAAAGAGCAAGATACCGGAGACCAAGACATTTTACCCTAAATTTTCCATAGATGGCATCATGGCGAATGATAATTTGCGTAATTTGATGGAAGAAATTAAGACCGTTACGACCAACAATCCAGACATACAGGTAGAAATTATTGGCCATACAGACAATATTGGCAACAGCATAGATAACTATAGAACAGGACTGGATTTTGCCCGTCAGGTTCGTTGGTACGTTATACGTAAGGGCAATATTGATAGCGGCCGTATAAAGGCCACCTCTAGGGGTGAGGAAGACCCAATCGACACCAACAATACCCAGCGCGGACGAATGGCCAACCAACGTATTGAAGTTGTATTTTACCTAAACTAAATGAACGAACTAAGCACTCTTTTACCTTTTTCGGCCGATATTGTGGGCATATTCGGGCTCATGCTAAGTGCTTTTCTAATCGGCTACTTTTCTGCCCTTTGGTTGCACCGTACTAAGTATCACAAGACTATCGATAGGTTGAAAAAGGAAGTTAACCTTTCGAAAACGGATAATAAGATAAGAGATATAGAGACTATATTTACCGAAATAAAACCTCGAATTGCCGAAATGGTAAAACAAACCCAAGAGGAAATTTCGCCACAAAAACCACAGGAAGTCGTTGCCCAACAAGCGCGCACGAGTTATATCTCCTACCACAAAAAAAGACCGGAATTGGATTTTGACAGTTTTGGCTATGCAGATTACAGTGATAAGGATGACCTCACCAAAATTGGAGGCATAGGTCCCTACATTGAGCAAAAACTGAACGAAATTGGCATCTATACCTTTGACCAAATAAGTAAGCTCAACGATTCAGACATTCGCATCATTACCGACTTGATCGACTTCTTCCCCGGTCGCATTGAACGGGACAATTGGGTTGGCCAGGCCAAGGCACTTACCGCAGTGTATTAACTCGAAACCTATGCAATTAGCCACGCTCGACTGGATTCTAATTATCTCATTCTTTTCACTTTTCCTATTAATTGGTCTTATCGTTGCAAGGCAATCTGGCAAAAACACACAGGAATTTTTTCTCTCCGGAAGAAATATGCCTTGGTGGTTGCTCGGTATTTCAATGGTGGCCACCACTTTTTCGGCCGACACCCCAAACCTGGTTACCGATATAGTGCGCCAAAACGGAATAAGCGGAAATTGGGTTTGGTGGACTTTCTTAATAACCGGAATGCTTACCGTCTTCGTTTACGCAAAATTATGGCGCCGCTCTCAGGTGCTTACCGACCTTCAATTTTATGAAATGCGCTACAGCGGTAAGGAAGCAGCCTTTTTGCGCGGATTTCGTGCCATTTACCTTGGGGTGTTCTTTAACGTAATGATTATGGCATCGGTGTGCTTGGCCGCCATCAAGATCGGTGGCATCTTGTTCAATTTAGAGGCGTGGGAATCGGTCCTCTATGCATCGGCAATTACCGTAGCGTATAGTTCTATTGGAGGCTTACGGGGAGTTATCTTTACTGATTTTTTACAGTTTATTATTGCCATGGTCGGGTCAGTCTGGGCGGCCTATTATATTGTATCAATGCCCGAAATTGGGGGCTTGCAAAATTTGTTGACCCACGAGAACGTAGCCGATAAGCTTAATTTTTTACCCGATTTCAGCGACACCAAGTCCTTGCTTGTTTTGTTAATCATTCCGCTGGCCGTACAATGGTGGAGCGTATGGTACCCGGGGGCCGAACCGGGCGGCGGTGGCTATATCGCACAGCGCATGCTATCAGCAAAAGATGAGAAAAATGCCATAGGCGCCACCCTACTCTTCAACGTGGCACATTATGCGTTACGTCCTTGGCCTTGGATAATAATCGCATTAGCCTCCTTGGTTCTTTATCCTCAGTTAAGCGACATTGGCGCTCAATTCCCGAATGCGGTACTTGGTCATGACCTTGGGTATCCGGCGATGCTTACCAACCTACCGGCCGGATTGCTAGGCTTAGTGGTTGCGTCATTGATAGCCGCATTTATGAGTACTATCTCCACACACCTAAACTGGGGCTCATCCTATATTTCACTTGATTTCTACCAACGCTTCGTAAAGCCGGAAGCATCAGAAAAAGAATTGGTAAACGTAGGCCGCCTCTCTACCGTGGTGCTTATGGCATTGGCTGCCTTGCTTGCCTTAGCGCTAAGCAGTGCGCTGAGCACCTTTGCCATTTTGCTTCAAATAGGTGCCGGTACGGGGCTTATTTTTATTCTTAGATGGTTCTGGTGGCGCATAAACGCTTATAGTGAAATTACCGGCATGGTCGTGTCCTTTATCGTAGCCCTCACTTTCGAATTTATAGATTTTGGCCTAGAAGATTACGAAAAGCTGGTCTACGGGGTTGCCATTACTACCGTGAGCTGGATTGCAGTTACCTTGACCACTCGGCCTACCGCCACGAAGACCCTCGCAAATTTTTACAATATAGTTACCCCATACGGTAAAGGGTGGCGACCCTTTAAAAAGATTGCTGCGGAGAATGATATTCCTCTTAAATCAACTAACGACCGATTTACGATAGACTTGGCCTGTATGCTTCTGGGCATTGTCTTTGTTTATACCTCACTATTTGCCACGGGTTATATTATCTACGGAAACTGGTTAGGCGCTATAATATTACTGGGCATCGCAGCTGTTTCGGCATTAATAATATTTAAGCTTTGGAAGCGTAACTAAACGAAAAAAGCCGTTTCACACGAAACGGCTTTTCCATCTTAATCAATAAAATTTATTGGTCGCCCAGGATAATGGGCAAACCGCTATCGCCCGAGCCGATAACGATAACTTTGCTGTTCTGCGATTCAGAAAGTTTCATGGTGGCTTCAATTCCTTTATCCTGCAGAATCTTATCGGTAAGTGACGCGCTCAAGATAGTGTTCGCGTCGGCCTTTCCCTGTGCCTCGATGCGCTGTTTCTGAGCTTCCTTAGAGGCCTTTTCAAGCCTGAACTCGTACTCCAGTGATTCCTGTTCTTGTCGTAATTTACGTTCAATGGCATCCTTAATGGTAGGCGGCAAGGTAACGTCGCGCACTAAAATCTCGTCTAGCACGAGGTATTGGTCATCGACAATTTTTTTCGTTTCCTCAAAAATCTCCCGCTGGATGGCGTCGCGCTTGCTCGAGTATAGTTGTTCTGGCGTATAACGACCTACCACGCTTCGTGCGGCAGACCGTATTGTAGGCAATAAGATACGCTGAAGGTAATTCTCCCCAATTTCTTGGTGGAGCTTGCCAAGGTCCTCATAACGGGGCATATACCATGCACTCGCATCAAGCTGAATGTCAAGTCCATTAGAGGATAGCACCTTCATTTTTTCAAATATTTCCTGGCGGCGAACCTCATAAACGAACACCTTGTTCCACGGGGCCACAATGTGGAACCCCTCGCCTAGCGGTGGCTCATCGGTTACTACCCCACCCCCAAAGGTGCGGTATAGAACCCCTGCTTCACCAGAGTCGATCGTAATTGCCGATTTGGCAATTAATATTATTAGCAAGATAATTCCAATAATTACTGGAATTCCAATTTTAGGTAATTTGTCCATAGCATGTTTAGTTTAAAAATTATATCAATCCGTTATATTTACGCATAAACCATTCCAAGGAAAGGGTCAAGACGATAAAGGCAAGAAGGTATTTCCAATCAATTAGCGGCACAACCTTTACCTCGCTTTTCTGAATGGACACGAACCTCTCATCGTCCAATAAGGTAGAAATAAGCGCGTCAATCTCGGCAGGGAAAAAAAGTTCGCCTTTTGTCCTTTCGGCTGTACGCCGAAGCTTTTCAATATCGGCATTTAAAAATTGCTGCTCGACGTTATATTCCAAAATACTGAAATTTCCGCTTCGCGAAATTCCTTCATCGGCTACCGAAACTGTAAAACGATATTCCCCCGCCGGCAAACTATTTAAATCTACCTCGTAAAAATTATTCTTCAACAATAGCGGAAAAACCGTCTTCTTGTTGGTTTCCTCATTGGTGATGGTAATTTGTACCGATGCCCCACTGTCAAACTCAAAGTTCTTATCGAAATATTGCGCCGAAACGGTTACCGCATTATTATTGTAATAGAACGATTCATTGGCCACCTCTAGGCGGCTTCGCTGCTTTTTGGAAGACAGGTACTGCACCAACTGGCCGATGAACGCGTCAAAATCCTGAAATGAATCAGTGTTCAAGAAACTTGCCGCACGCCACTTCCAAATCCCCTCGCCATCCCAAATCGCGGTTCGCCGTTCGTCTATGTCGGTCGTGGCAACAAGTGCACTGCCAGTAGTAAACCTGCTTACCGTCTGCTCCAAAATAATTTCATGCGGAGCACCAATTAGTAATTCACCAAAAGTAGTTGTTAATGGCGGAAGCTCATTAAAACCCAATGAAACAACCGAGAAACTGTTGAAATTGTTATTTAGTTGCGCTTGGACCTCCTCTGTTTGCCGTGTAGTTTCTTTCTTAAACCAAGGTTGCGCCCTACTCAGGAACGTCCAGTCGGTTTCGGTGCCGGTAACGATCCACAGATTTGACCGCCGTTTTTCCAGCTCTGAAAAAATCGAGCCAAAACTACCCTCGGGCTGGTACAGTATCACCAATTGGTAATCGTTGAAATCGAGATCAATGTCAGATGGCTTTGCAAGCCGTACCGTGCGCTGTTCGTTCGTGGTTATTGCCTTTTTTAGCGCCCCTAGATCGGGGTGCATCAATTTGCTAACTATCAAAACGTTCGTGGCCTGGTCTATCACCTCTACCGCAAAGCGCTTGCTATTGTTCGTTTTGTTCTTTTCTTGGGGTAACGGCGAAATCGTGGCAACATATTTCTGAAGTCCAACAGACGTGGCCGGGAGCGTGAACAAAACCGTTTTGGTGTTTTCTTCGGAAGTAAACTGGAGCGACTGCGAATATACTATTGTATTGTTTTGTTTAACAGTGAATTGCGAATTTACATTCTCGTTGCCACTGTAGCTTAGGAGCACTTCCACCGGAAATTGATTTTTCAGGAAAGCGTACCTGTTCGTGTTTAAACGTGAAATTTGCAGATCGGTATATTGCGTAGAATCGCCCAGCACCACCGGAAAAATGGGCTGATTTAACCCGGGCGAAGTAAACTCATAATCCTGGCCGAGGGTCTGGTTACCATCGCTAATTAACACTACGGGCGCAATGTTATTTTTATACACCTCGCCCAAGGTGGCAAGTGCCGATGAGATATCGGTATTTTTTTCAGCGAAGGTCAGCGAGTCTCCCTCGGTCACTTGCCTTCCAAAAGTATAATAGGAAATATCGAATATTTCATTGAGCTGCTCATGTGTTTTCAATTGAGACAATACATCTGATAGATTTGATTCTTGTCCTAGTTCGGGCACCGATGCAGAGTTGTCTAATAATATGGGCAAATTAGGTTTTTCTATTGAAATAATTTCAGAGCGAAACTTCGGATTTATTAGGAGCAGTAAAACGCCGAACACGGTAAGAAATCGAAGTACACCGATACTCCAACGCAGCTTCAGTGGCAATTTCGACCTAAATCCATACATGAAAATAGCCAGTACCAAGGAAGCGGTACCGGCCATTAAAATATAGATTATTGTGTCTTGCGGCATGTATTGTTTTAAGCGTTGTTGCTAGCGGTGCGGCTAGGTGAGCATTCCCCCGTCAACATTAAGTACCTGTCCGGTGATATATCCTGAGAGGTCGCTCGCCAAAAACACACAGGCATTGGCAATATCTTCAGGGCTTCCTCCGCGTTTCAGCGGAATGGCATCGCGCCAAGACTGTACCGTCGCATCGTCTAGCTTGCCGGTCATTTCCGTTTCAATAAATCCGGGGGCGATTGCGTTGCAGCGAATATCGCGCGACCCGAGCTCTAGCGCAACCGATTTCGTGAAACCGAGTATCCCCGCCTTGGAGGCAGCGTAATTTGTTTGGCCGGCGTTGCCCTTAACCCCTACCACCGAGCTCATGTTTATAATGGAACCCTTGCGTTGCTTGAGCATTGCCCGCTGCACGGCCTTGGTCATATTAAACACCGATTTGAGGTTAACTTCTATTACCTTGTCAAAATCTTCTTCGGAAATACGCATCAACAAATTGTCCTTTGTAATACCTGCGTTATTTATTAAAATATCGATACTTCCGAAGTCATTTAGCACCTCGGTAGCCAAGTCTTGCGCTTCTTGGAAATTGGCGGCATTACTTTGATAAGCCTTAACTTTTATGCCTTCCTTAGAAAGTTCGTTGGCGATAGCCTCAGCCGATTCCTTCGAAGAGTTATAGGTAAAGGCAACATTGGCCCCGTGTTTTGCAAAAGTTTCTACGATTCCCTTTCCAATTCCGCGGCTTCCGCCAGTAATAATCGCTGTTTTTCCCTCTAGTAATTTCATATTGCTTGTATCTTGGTTGGTTTATCCACGCACACGATTGGCATTGATGGCGTGCACCCCAAATATAAAAAAAGCCCTGTTAATACTAACAGGACTTTTCCATTTATATGGTGCGCTGGGCTTATCCTAAAACCTCGGCTACTTTTTTTCCGATCTCGGCGGGAGAGTCTACTACGTGAATCCCACACTCGCGCATGATTTTCTTCTTCGCTTGCGCAGTGTCGTCACTACCGCCCACAATTGCACCGGCGTGGCCCATTGTACGACCGGCTGGGGCCGTTTCGCCAGCGATAAAGCCAACGATAGGCTTTTTGCTTCCACTTTCCTTGTACCAGCGTGCGGCATCGGCCTCTAACTGACCTCCAATTTCACCGATCATTACCACCGCTTCGGTCTCATCATCATTAATAAGCAGCTCCACAGCTTCTTTGGTGGTTGTTCCGATAATCGGGTCGCCACCAATACCAATGGCTGTGGTAATACCCAGCCCCTGCTTTACCACTTGGTCTGCAGCTTCATATGTTAACGTTCCAGATTTTGAAACAACGCCCACCTTTCCTTTTTTGAATACAAAGCCGGGCATAATGCCTACTTTGGCCTCGCCTGGGGTAATTACACCAGGACAGTTGGGCCCGATTAATCGGCACTCTTTATCTTTAATATAATCGGCAGCCTTAATCATGTCTCCTACAGGAATTCCTTCGGTAATCGTAATGATAACACCAATTCCGGCATCTGCGGCTTCCATAATGGCATCTGCGGCAAAGGCGGGCGGCACGAAGATAATGGTCGTATCGGCCCCTGTTTTTT
>NZQO01000081.1 GCA_002693605.1 Flavobacteriaceae bacterium | reverse complement strand
GTCCTGCCCCGCGCAAAACGCCTTGCCGTTAGCCGTGAGCACGATGGCCCGTACGTCTTGGTTGTCCGCGGCACGGTCCAGCTCGTCTTGAAGCAAAAGTGCCATCTCACGGTTAAAGCTGTTGAACACTTCGGGCCTGTTCAGGGTAATCGTGGCAATGTTATTAGCTATTCTTGTCTGTATCGATTTTTCCATATAAAAACCCATAGCCCAGGCTATGGGTAGCAGTTTTAATTTATTTCAAACATTTAAAATAGTCGAACGGCTCCTGGCAATCATCGCATTTAAAAAGCGCCTTGCAGGCCGTAGATCCAAATTGACTTACCAAATGTGTGTTGGTGCTTCCGCAATTGGTGCACTTAACGATTTTCTGGTTGCCCAACAGCGCAGCCTTATCGGCCGTTTCGCCCAGCGGCGCTGCTATGCCGTAGGCTTCCATCTTGCGTTTTCCTTCTTCGGAAATCCAATCGGTAGACCAGGCCGGCGCGAGGATCAGTTCTATCTGGGCCGTCATATCCTCCTTTTGGAAGGCCGCCCTAAGGTCGTCGCCAATGACATCCATAGCCGGACAGCCCGAATAGGTAGGCGTTAGTTTAATGGTAACGTGGCCGTTTTCCTCGGAAGCTTCGCGAATTACACCCAGGTCCAATACAGATAACACCGGGATTTCCGGATCGGAGACTGTTTCCAGAATCGGAATTAAATGTGATTGTATTTTCGCTTCGGTTTCAATCATATTTCTTTCTTCAAACTCTGCGTTCGGCTAACTACCACTTCATATTGGGATAGGCGCGTTGCATATACTGCAAATCGGCCAGCAGATACCCCATGTGCTCGGTGTGCACGCCCTTTTTTCCACCGTATTGGAAGTACTTCCGTTCCGGCACCTCGAGGGTCGCTTCGCGCAATAGGCGGGAGACTTCCTCATAATACGCTTCCTTGAATCGGGTTACGTCAACCCCACTATTATTGCGTGACATCTCGGCATCTGCCTCGGTCATGGTAAATAGCTCATCGGTATACCTCCACAAATCGTTAATGGCGTCTTGCATCTTGTCGTGGCTCTCTTGGGTTCCATCGCCCAGACGCTTTATCCAATCGCCCGAAAAGCGCTTGTGGTAGCTCACCTCCTTAATTCCCTTGGCCGCGATTGCCGCAAGGGTCTCATCGCTACTGTTTTTTAGTTCGGAAAGCAGCATAAGGTGGTATACGTCGAAAAGAAATTGACGCGCCATCACATAGCCGAAATGGGTGTTGGGCTGCTCTACCAAAAGTACGTTCAGGTACTCGCGCTCAATACGCAGGAAGGCAATATCATCTTCCGATTTTCCGTCGCCAATGAGTTTTGCGGCGTATTGATAATAGCTCCTTGTCTGGCCTATTAAATCGAGTGAGATATTGGTAAGCGCTATATCGGTTTCCAGGCTTGGGCCGTGGCCGCACAGTTCTCCTAGGCGCTGCCCAAGAATCAGGCTGCTATCTGCAATACCGAGAATATACCTGTATAAATTTTCGTTTTTCATTTTGCATACTTCTTTGCGGGCAAGCCATCGGGCATGTAATTGACCGAGACGCCCTCGCCGTCTTCGCGGCTATTACATGTGTTTTACCTCATTGGGTAACTCATAGAAAGTGGGGTGGCGATAAACCTTGTCTTGGGCGGGCTCAAAAAGTTCGCCATTGTCAGAAGGGTTACTCGCGGTTATATGCTTGCTCTCTACCACCCAAATACTTACACCCTCGTTGCGACGAGTGTACACATCGCGCGCATTTTCGAGGGCCATTTCGGCATCTGCCGCGTGAAGACTACCAAAATGCCGGTGTTCTAACCCGTTCTTGCTCCTGACGAATACTTCCCAGAGAGGCCAATTTTTTTTACTCATAACTTTTCATTTTAAGGGTAACGCTGTTTTCTCCATGCATAGCTTGCAAGATCATACAGCCTCCTTTATCGTTTTCTTTTCTTGTTTCTCGGCATAGGCAACGGCCGCATCGCGCACCCACTCGCCATTTTCCCAAGCATCCACTCGCGCCTGGAGGCGTTCTTTGTTGCAGGGACCGTGACCTTTTACAACCTGCCAGAACTCATCCCAGTCAATCTCGCCAAAATCGTAGTGACCGGTTTCCTCGTTCCATTTCAAATCGGGATCGGGAATGGAAAGCCCCAATATATCCGCCTGTGGAACGGTTTGGTCAATAAACTGTTGGCGCAGTTCATCGTTGGTTTTTCGTTTTAGTTTCCATTTCATGGATTGTTCGGTATGCACACTTTCGGCATCGGTGGGACCCAACATCATCAGGCTTGGCCACCACCAGCGGTTAAGGGCGTCCTGTGCCATTTCCTTCTGTTCTTCGGTTCCGTTGCAGAGGGTGAGCATAATCTCGTACCCTTGGCGTTGGTGGAAACTTTCTTCCTTGCAAACGCGCACCATGGCACGTGCATAGGGACCAAACGACGTATTGCATAACGGAACCTGATTGATAATGGCCGCCCCATCTACCAACCAGCCAATGGCGCCCATATCTGCCCAGGTAACGGTGGGATAATTGAAAATTGACGAATATTTCGCCTTGCCACTATGCAGTTGCTCGTACAGCTCATCCCGAGAAATCCCCAAGGTCTCACAAGCCGAATACAGATAGAGCCCATGGCCTGCCTCATCCTGCACCTTGGCCAGTAAAGCTGCCTTGCGCCGCAAGGAAGGTGCCCGGGTAATCCAGTTTCCCTCCGGCAGCATTCCCACAATTTCAGAATGGGCATGCTGCGAAATCTGCCGGATGTGTGTTTGCCGGTATTTTTCCGGCATCCAGTCCTTCGGCTCAATTTTCTCGTCGCGCGCAATGCGCGCTTCGAATATTTCCTCTAAATTCTTAACCTCTTTCTCTTTCATATCAACTTGTTTTAAACACCGGGCCATCCCGGTCCATTAAACGTCAAAATCTACTTTTACCTTTTCGCTCAGGGGTACTGCCTGGCAGCTCAGCACGTAGTTTTGGGCCACCTCGTGCTCCTCGAGCGCATAATTTATCTTCATTTCCACCTCACCCTCCAAAATCTTGCACTTGCAGGTGCTGCACACGCCTCCCTTGCAGGCGAAGGGCAAATCGGCACCCGCACTTAGGGCCGCGTCGAGGATGTTATCGAATTCCTTTGTCATGGTAAAGTTGAATTCCTTCCCACCATCGACGATGGTTAGGTCAACTCCCTCCACGTTCTGTTTCGCCAGGCGTTCGGCCCGTTGCTTGTCTTCTTCCGAAAGGCCCGTGACGAATAGTTCGAAATGGATCAATTCTTTTGGGAGTCCTGCCTTTTCAAGGTATCCAGACACAAACCGTACCATCTCTTCGGGGCCGCACAAGAACACCTCACTGGTATCGGGTATATCGATGAAGGTGTTCGTCAAGATATCCATCTTCTCTGCATCGAAACGCCCGTTGAGCAGTTCTATGTCGCGTCGCTCGCGGGTGAGGAAATAATAGATTTCCAGCCTTCCGAAGTACCGATTGCGAAGTTGTTCCAACTCTTCCTTAAAGATAATAGATTTTGCCGTCTTATTCACATAGAACAGCTTGCAAGTGGCATTTGGCTCCAGCGCCAAATGGGTGCGTATCATAGATAAAATGGGCGTAATGCCACTGCCAGCAGCGAAAAACAGGTAATTCTTGGCGCTATCGGGTTGCACATCTACCCCAAACATGCCGCTGGGCTCCATAATTTCCAGCGTATCGCCAGATTGTAGTGTCTCGTTGACATAGGTCGAAAATTTCCCGCCCGGTATTTGTTTTACGGCCACTTTCCATTCGTGGTCCACGGGACTGGAAAAAAGACTGTAAGAGCGGCGTGTATCCTGCCCGTCAATATCCTTTTTCAGCGTAAGGTGCTGTCCTTGCCGAAACTTAAAACGTTCCGATAGCGTATCGGGTATCTCGAACGCAATGACCGAACAGTCGTCGGTTTCCTTGTAAACGTCCTTCACTTTTATTTTATGGAATGCTGCCACAGTATATTTGTCGTATTAGAAACACAAAACTAACAATTGTTAGTTAGTTGTGCAAGGGTTCATTTTGCCACGATACCCTGCAGGAAAATGGCCACCATATCCTTCTTCAGCACGTTGGCATCGAGCTTTCCCCGTTTTTGGTACCAAACGTATAACGTCCTTAGGGTTGAAAGAATGGAAAACAGGATGACCTCTGGATGCCGCGGACTAATCTCGCCGCAATCGATACCGTCCTTTATAATGCTTCGGAAATTGGACTCATACCGTTCACGCATGCCCAGAAAGTCGGCTAGGTCATCATTCTCCAGGTGCATCCAATCATTGTTTAGCGCTGCCAGGCCTTCCGAATGGTTAATGGTAATTTCGATGTGCAGTTCAATGATCTTCTCGATTTTTGAGACTGGTGAAATGGCATCGGCCATCACGGCATCCATGCCCTGCGTAAACGCCCGTGCTACTTGCAAGATAAGGGTAGAGAGCAATTCTTGCTTTCCAGAGATGTGATTGTAGAGGCTCGCGGCCTTCATTCCCATGGCTTTCGCTATATCTCTCATGGAAACCGCGTTGTAGCCCTTTTCCTTGAAAAGCCGGGCAGAGACTTCCATAATTTCCTCCTTTCGGGTTGCCATTTTCATACCTGTGCAATTTACGAAATTATACGGTGTCGCGCCGTTCCCAAAAATCTTCCAATTAGTCTCGATTTTTGGGTATTAAAAGCGAATTAGTTTTTAATTTTGAGGGTAATGAAAGATACTATAGAAACGAACGAGCTAATAGACCGGCTGCCACCGCACCTAAAGCAATATATTAAACCACAGGAATATGAGCAGTAAACCCCCATAAACCAGGCTGTTTGGCGCTACGTGATGCGCAAGAACGTCGATTACCTCTCGCAGGTGGCGCACGAGAGTTATGTCGAGGGGCTTCAGAAAACCGGGATATCCATCGATGACATTCCTTCTATGTACGGCATGAACCGGATCTTAAAGGAAATTGGATGGGCTGCCGTAGCTGTAGACGGGTTTATTCCGCCCAATGCCTTTATGGAGTTCCAGGCCTATAAGGTTCTTGTTATTGCGAGCGACATTCGCCAACTGGAAAATATCGAATACACCCCCGCACCAGACATTATTCACGAGGGTGCCGGGCACGCACCAATTATTGCAAGCCCAGATTACGCAGAGTACTTGCGCCGATTTGGCGAGGTAGGTGCCAAGGCCATTAGCAGTGCCCACGACATCGATATGTACGAAGCGGTTCGCGAACTTTCCATCTTAAAGGAAGCTGAAGGCGTTTCGGAGGACTTAATACGTTCTGCCGAGGAACGTGTCGAGACCCTACAGCAGAAAAAAGTGGAGCCCTCCGAAATTTCATTAATCCGCAACTTGCATTGGTGGACCGTAGAATACGGTTTGGTAGGCACCGTGGAAAATCCCAAGATATACGGCGCCGGCCTGCTCTCTTCCATAGGCGAGAGTACCTGGTGCATGAAGGAAGAAGTGAAGAAAATCCCCTACTCCATCGATGCGGCATACCAGGATTTCGACATTACCAAACCGCAGCCCCAGCTGTACGTAACGCCCGATTTCGCCTACCTCCAAGAAGTCTTGGAAGAATTCGCGAATACCATGGCCGTCCGGAAAGGTGGCTGGCGCGGATTGAAAAAACTCATTGAGTCGAAGCAAATGGGCTCCATTGAGATTAGCACCGGACTGCAGATTAGCGGAACCTTTTCACGCATGATCCAAAATGAGGACAACGAGGTGGTCTATTTCGAAACGGAGGGCGAAACCGCCCTCGCCTACCGAGAAAAGGAAGTGATTGGTCACGGCGTGAGTCGCCACGCCAATGGCTTTCGCTCTCCCCTAGGCAAGTTGAAGGGCATAAACCTTGCCATCGAGAATATGGGTCCGCGCGATTTGCAAGCATATAATTTTTACGATGGCAAACCCATTGAATTCGAATTTGAAAGCGGCATTACCGTAAAGGGGCTCAACGTTACCGGAATGCGAAATCTTCGGGGCGAGCTCATGCTCATTCAGTTTACAAACTGCACCGTGCGCTACAAGGACGAAGTGCTGTTTACGCCCGAGATGGGCGATTTCGACATGGCCGTTGGCAAGGATATCGTCTCGGCCTTCGCCGGGGCGGCAGACTACCTCAGCTTTACCCACGCCCTGCACCAACCCAGTGCGACTGCCACGACTAAAGCCAAGGTTAGCGCTCGTGATTTGGCACTGCATGGGATGTATCAACAGGTGCGGGATTTAAGATCCAATCAGGACGGCAAGAAAGAGGAAATTCTCACCCCAATCTTTGATGCGGCGGCCACAAATTACCCGAACGATTGGTTGTTACCGTTGGAAATATTCGAAATAATAGCCAAGGATGGAACTCCTTTTAGCGAAAAGGTAAGCCAACATTTGATCGATTTGAAGGCCAAGCGCCCCAAGGTGGCACACCTAATTGATGATGGCTTACTGCTTATCGAAAAGGGCGGCAGGGCCTCCCTCCGCGCGAAGGAAAATAACATTTACTAAAAACATTGCTATGGGAATATTCGATTTTCTCTTCGGAAACAAATCAAAAAAAGTCAAGGAATTTCAAGCCCGCGAGGCGGTCATATTGGACGTGCGCACCAAGGCGGAGTACGAATCGGGAGCGATTCCAGGTTCTAGGCACATCCCGCTACAGCAATTGGGCGCTCGCGTTTCGGACGTAAAAAAATGGAACAAACCCGTCATTACGTGCTGTGCCAGCGGTATGCGCAGTGCAACAGCGGCCGCCTTGTTGCGCAAAAACGGGGTGGAGACCATGAACGGCGGGGGCTATGCATCGCTGTACGAAAAGCTTCAATAACGAACTTGCCGAGCAGGCTTGGCCTACTATTTCCGAAGAAGAAATAACATTCTTTCTTTAAGGGAGAATCTCCTGTAGCGCCTCTTCCGAAGAGATGGCGTCGTTTTTATACCGCAGGGTCCAACCCATACTGTTGGTGAGGATGTAAATTTTCTGAAGTTCTGAGAGGAGCCGGTTTTCCGCATTGGTGACCAAGGTGGAAGCGGTTATTTTTTGGCGTAGCTCGCGTTCTACCCTCGCCTTTATCTTATTGTAATCTTCCGCCTCAAATTGGTTCAGGTAGTCCTGCTGTACATCGTAATATTCAATATTGGGGTTTATGCTCAGCTCTGCCTCGGGAATGTGCGTAATGGTTACCGTTTTGTTCGCCTCGTCTATCTCGGTAATTACCTTGCTCAAATCGTAGGCGATGGTCGCCTTGGCATTTACGACCACGAGCGCCTTTTTTCTCGCCGAGAATACATCGATATAAAACTTCTTCCAATCTTCATAGGTGAAGACCTGGGCATAGCTGCCTTCGGTAACTATTAACTTCCCCACGTTCTTCAATTCCTTTTCAAGCAGTGCCGTATTGGCCTGCAGGGTTTCGCGCGCGTCCTTCTGGTGCTCGCAATAACGAAAACCGAAGACGATTAGCAGGGCGAGAACCATTCCGAAGACAATATTGCGCATAGTACGATTTTAGGTGAAAGATACTAAAAATGGTAATGGCAATTGCTTCTGAAAGTTTCCGAAACTAAAGTTCGTACCGAACAATCAACATCATAATTCGCGGCAACACAAAATACTGCGTGGTTGTATTGAACTGCTCGTTAAAGCTATCGTTATTAATGAACTCGGTATTCAGGACGTTGTCAACCTGCAGCTTGAACTCCCACGGGCTGTCGCCATTTTTGTAGAACAAATCCGCGTTCACGAACGAATAGTTGTTCTCAACTGTATTGGCCTCGTTGGTATAGTCGTAATAGTCCCACTCCGCACTGAAGCTGAAATGCTTCAGGAAATTTACATCTACGCTCGCAAAGGGGCGCTGTGTATAGAAGGTTTGTTGCAGCCCGCCGTTATCGTAGTCGTTAATTGTTACGCGATAGCCCGCTTCAAAATTGGGCCACTCCCGAAAACTGCTGCGTACGCTGGCCCGATAGTTTTGGGTAAAACTCTCGCTCTCCCTAATGGCGTCGTTAATGAGGTTGTTCGATTTGTTGAGGCTCAGGTTCGCATTGAGGCTAAACTGTAGCTTCTTGATGCGCTTGCTAAATCTTCCAAAAGCGGAAAAAGTTTCGTCTGGAAAGTTGCTATCTATATTGAATGGCGAACCTACCTGGTTAATGGCAATGATCTCGGTATTGCTCTTAATCCCTTCAACATTGCGGGTGTAGCTCAAATTGGCACTCACATTGGTATAGTTGAACATATTAAAGCTGAAATACGTCAAGTTATAGGAGTGCGACAGCGCATTTTCCAAAAAGCGGTTACCGCGAAACAGCCGGTTGTAGTTGTTAAAAACAAATGCCTCGGCATAATCGTTAACGTCGGTGTACTGCGCAGCCATCGCGTAGTTAAAACGCAGGCTCTCGCTACTCTTAATTTCCCAGATGGCATTCACATCGGGTAACAGCAACCAATTTTCCTGCTCGGTGCTTAGGCCCAACTGCTCATTGCGTACGTTGTAATTGTGCAGGGTAACACCGGGCGTAACTATAAACTCGCCCAGCTTCACCTTGTAGTGCAGCCCGAAAAAGGCATCGGTGAAATTAAATTGCACATCATTGGATAAGGGTAGGTTCTCGCCCCCTATTTCGGGGGTTTCGCTTAAATTTTCCGAAGTACCGTTATCCAATAGCTGGAAAATACTGGAATCGAATTGCTGACGGCTATAGGTAGCACCCAAGGTCAAGTTTAGGTTGCTGGTGTTGTTCAGCACGTAATAATAGTCTACCTTCCCGTCTACCTTGTGGGTTTCCACGTTCTTGCGTTGATTGATGTTAAACCGATTCTGGGTGGAATCTACCGGCAGGATTCCCGGAAAGGGGAGCACATCCTGTACGGCGCGGTAAAACGGATCCTCATCTTGGTACAGATGCTGCAGTTGCCCGGCAAAGATGTTCTTCTCGTCTAACGTATAATACGCATTAATGTTCTGGTTGAACGAGGTTGGCCGGTTTTCCTTTTCTTCCACGATATCGTTGGAGATAGCCTGGAACTGAGAGAGCGTATTGGCATCTTCGGTCTGCTTGGCCGTTTTCACCAAGGCATCATAATCTAATTGGAAATCGGAGCTCGGTTTATAGACGCCGCTCAACTTCAGCATCGCTAACTGATTGCGCTGGTCATTGGCCGATAGCGTGGTCTCGGTTATACCCGAGGCAATATACTGCCTTACGGAATTGTTCACTATATCGGTCTTGTTGTCTGAAAGTATTCCGAAGCCGCTCAAACTAAGCGCCTCGCTCGTGTTCCAACTGAAATTTCCGGCAAGGAACCCCGCCTCGATTTCGTTTGCCCTATCGTTTTGGGTTACCGCGAAACCGAGTCCGCTGTCATTGATATCGAAACGGGTGCCGCCCCCCTGGTTGAAATTTCGGAAACCGCCGGTGAAGTTGAAATAATCGCGAAAGGTGAACGGCACCTCGCCAATGTTGTTAAAATCGGTAATGAAGTTCAAGCTATAATCAGGACTGTAGTAAAAGAGTTTCGGGTGGGCAAGGTACCTTCCGCGCTCGTCGCTATCGGAAATTCCGGCGCCCGCCGTTACTTCGCCAAACCAGAACTTTTTCTTCCCTTCCTTGAGCCGGATATTTATGGCGATGTTATCCTGGTCATTTCCAAGGCCGCGCATTTGCCCTACCTCGTTGTAATTCCGCAGTACTTCTACTTTATCTACGGCATCGGCAGGGATATTCTTGGTAGCCAGCTTGGAGTCGCCGTCAAAGAAATCTTTCCCCTCCACCATTACCTTCTGAACCGTTTTCCCCTCTATCTGTATCTCACCGTCATCGTTTACCTCGACCCCGGGCAGATTCTTCAATACATCGCCCAATTTGCGCTCATCGCCCCGATTGAAACTATCGGCGTTGTAGACAATCGTATCGCCTTTAACGGTTACCGGCATTTCATATACAATTTCGACTCCTTCCAGCTCATCGGCCAAACTGTTTAGCGTAAAGTTGAGCGATAGGTCATCGGCATTTTCGGGCACGGTAAGCTGTTTTTCCTGGGTCTCGTACCCCAGGAAACTGGCCCGCAGCACATAGCTGAAACCCACGGGCAGGTCCAGCTGGTAGCGTCCCTCGTAATTGGTAATGGCGTACGACTCGATTGCTCCAGAGCTGGGCTCGGTAGCAATTACATTGGCGAGTTCCAACGGTTCACCAATACTGTCCTTTATAAATCCGCGTACGGTAATAGACTGCCCGAGGGCCACGCTACCTATACAGAATGTGAGAAGGGCGCTTACAATTATATTTTTCATAAAATGGGTTGGTGGTGAGAGCGGTCTTGCAATGCTCGTTCTCGAATTAAATCTATAAGGTGGACTATTTTTCAGGCTTCGGAAAAGTAATTCCTACTGCTTCGGAAATTCGTTGTACCGAATTTATCCCCTACCGCCACGACGGCCGCCGCGCCCTCGGAAATTCTCGCGCATTTCCTCCATTTTCTCCTTCACCAATGCGTTAAATTCCGCACGGGTTACCTTATCGCCCTTTTTGGGGGGCTCGATGGTCTCGGCATCGGAAGGATTGAGGATAATTTTGGAACAGAGTATCGTGGTTCTATAGGCATTAAGCTCCAAGATGAGGCCAGGTAGGCCAGCATACTCGCCCGGCCCGTTGCCCACGGGAATTTGAGGGGTGAACCAGGCCGTTACTATAACCTCCTTGGGCACTTCAATTTCATCCCACGGGTCTCCCGCTTCCTTTTTCACTGTATCCTGATCTTTCGCGGCCTCCTTCTTTTCCGCGTCGTTGTTATCGCGATTGCGACGCCGCGCCATACTGAAATCGTTCTCGTCTATTTTCTTTACGGCTGTTGCCTTAATGGCAATATATTGCCCAATCTGTTTAGATTCCTTCCCCACCTCCCAAGAAAGGGCCGAGAGGCTATCCTTTATGAGAAATTCCTTTCCGAAGAATTCCCGCTCCTCTAGAAGCAGATTTTCCTCGAGGTTCTTGTATTGTGCGCCGGCCGTAAAACTACTCATCATGGCCCCAAAAAATGGGTTGCCCCCGCCAGCTGCCAGTTTTTCCTCTTCCTTGTAAATAGATTCCGTATTGTTGAAGGTGAGGATGAATGTCTTTTCGAGCATGCTCTTCATTCTATCGGCAATCATTTTCTTAATGTCCTCGCTCATTTCGCGGCTCCCGATATTGTCCATATCGATCGTCGTCTTAGACTCGTAATAGGCTTTCCCGCTAATGGTCTGGGAAAATGCGGTAGCCGTAATTAACAGCACCAGTAATAAGGTAATTTTTTTCATACGCTAGATTAAGTATCCTATAGGTAGTAATAATGAAGATTTGTTACATTATAGCTTGACACCATTGTCGCTAAAAGGTTTAACCTAGCGCAGTTATTGGGGCCCCAATTGGTTGTTTTTACTAATATTAACCCTGACTATTTGAATACGGTAGGGGAAGGTGCCCTTTCTAAAACCGCGCTGAACGCTCCACAGTTGAGTTGGTATTTCGTATCTTCACCATCATTATGAAAGCCATCGCACTATTTTCCTTTTTAATCATATTCTGTCTGTATACGGTCGATGCGCAGGAGGCTAAGGAGGTCGCTGTAACACCCCTTAACGCTACCTCGTTCGTGGGCGTGGACACCTATAAAAGTCTATATTTTATCAAGGATATGGTCCTGCACAAGACCGGAACCGACGGGAACTATGTCTTCAACGATTTCCAGCTTGGGCCAATAGCCCAGGTTGACATAATAAATCCGCTGAAGGTGGTCATTTTCTATCGAGATACCAATACAGTGGTGTTTGTAGACAATAGGTTGAACGAGATTGAAAGGATCAACTTCAACAACCTTCCCAACTTCATCAATGTGGGGGCGGCTACAAATGCGGGCAACAATAGGTTGTGGCTGTTCAATATGGATACGCAGCAATTGGAACTCTTTAATTATAGATTGTTGTTGGAAACCGTCGTCTCGCAGCCCTTCACCGGAAGCTTAAAGTCCATCGCCAGCAATTTCAACTATTGCTATACTCTGACCGATAAAAAAATTCGCGCCTTCAACATTTACGGAAGCCTGTTGGCCGAAATGGACGCCCACGGTTTCGACAAAATATACCAACAGAACGAAAATGTTTTCGCCCTGCGTGGCAACGAGCTCGTTTTCGTGGCGAAACTGTCGCAAGATGAACCCCTTGCACCCTTTCGGAAAATAGCCCTGCCCCTGTCTGAAAACAGCCTTAAGGATTTGCACCTAACCCAAGATTTCCTGTATCTTTACGACGGAAAGAACCTCCGCACCCTTACACTAACCCTCCCAAAGAACTAAGCGATATGCACGTTGCGATTGCAGGAAATATAGGCTCTGGAAAAACCACCCTAACCCGATTGTTGGCCAAACACTACAAGTGGAAACCTCAGTACGAGGACGTGGAGGACAACCCCTACTTGGACGATTTTTACAACAAGATGGAGCGTTGGTCCTTTAACCTGCAAATCTATTTCCTAAACAGCCGGTTTCGGCAAATTTTGGAGATTCGCGAAAAGGGGAAGGATGTTATACAGGATCGCACAATCTACGAAGACGCCTATATCTTTGCGCCCAACTTACACGCCATGGGGCTCATGACCAACCGCGATTACGAAAATTACCGCTCGCTGTTCGATTTGATGGAGAGCGTTACCGAGGGGCCCGACTTACTCATTTACCTGCGCAGCAGTATTCCGAACCTGGTGAACCAAATTCACAAGCGAGGGCGCGATTATGAAAATTCCATTAGCATCGATTACCTGAGCCGACTTAACGAACGGTACGAAGCTTGGATCCACGATTATGCAAAGGGAAACCTACTGGTGGTAGACGTAGACAACCTCAACTTTGTCGATTCGCCCGAAGACCTGGGCTTGGTTATAAGTAAGATCGATGCCGAGCTACACGGGCTTTTTTAGTTAAAACTTAACATACTGCCCACACCCGCTTCGGGCTATAATTACGTACTTTGCCAATAGGGCGCCTGCGTCGCATGATAACGCTGGGCCAATAACAGTACCGTCTCACAGAGGTATTCCTATGGCAAAATTGTACAATACCAAATACTTTCATCGCGACCTTTCTTGGCTCCGCTTTAACCACCGCGTACTTCAGGAAGCAGCAGACACCCGCAACCCCCTGTACGAGCGCATTAAGTTCTTGGCAATATTTTCCTCCAACCTCGATGAGTTTTTCAGGGTACGGGTATCAGACATTCGCCAAATAAAGAAAATAGAGAAACCCCTTCGAAAAAAGCTCATTACCAAGCCCAACAAGGTCCTAAAGGAAATCAAGAAGCAGGTAGATATTCAGCAACAGCAATTTGGGCGTATCTTCAAGGAAGATATTATTCCAGACCTTAAAAAGAACGATATCCATCTTATTTCGTATACTGAGTTTTCGGCCACCCAAAAGGAAATTGCCAAAACCTATTTTCAGGACACCCTGAAGGAAAAATTACAGATTAGCTGCAACCCCTGCTCAAGCAAGGACACCGTCTTTATCAAGAACGAATCGCTGTACCTGGGCGCGATGCTATCGAAAGATGAATTTCAGCTGGTTCAAATACCCGAGGACGAGCCGCGCTTTTTCTCCTTTCCGAAGCACAACGGGAAGTACTACATTACCTTTATAGACGATATCCTGAAATACAACTTGCGCCAGAGCATGAAACAGGAGCAGGACGTGACGTATTATTCAATCAAGAAATCGAGGGATGCCGAACTGTACATCGAAGACGAGTTTTCCGGAAACCTGAAGGAAAAGATAAAGAAATCGCTCCCGAAACGGCAGACCGGCCAGGCCACCCGCTTGCTTATCGACCCGAAAATGCCCGTAGCCTTCCAAGAAATCCTGATGAATGCACTGGACGTTTACAATACTGACATCATAAAGGGAGGGACCTATCACAATTTCCGTGATTTCTTGGGCTTCCCGAACCCAACCAACAAGCCACTTTCCAATATCGATTTGCCACCGCTGCCACATCCGGTGCTCTCCGAGTGTAGCTCACGTTTCGAGGCAATCGATCGTAAAGACCAATTAATACACTACCCGTACCAGCATTTTGACCCCGTCATACGCTTGCTCGAGGAAGCCGCCGTAGACCCACAGGTAAAAACCATTAAAATAACCATATACCGCGCGGCGAGCGAGTCGCGATTGAACGATGCCATTGCCCAGGCGGCCAAGGCCGGGAAGGAAGTCGTGGTATTTATAGAGGTAAAGGCGCGTTTTGACGAGCAGAACAACCTGAAATGGGGCCGCATTTTCGAAGAGAATGGGGCCCGTGTTATCTACAGCTTCCCCGCCATAAAAATACACTCGAAGATCTTGTGCATCGAGCGCGAAACCGATGGCATCCGAAAGCGCTACGCCTATATCGCCACGGGCAATTTCAACGAGAATACAGCTACTCTCTATACCGACTTCGGATTAATGACCGCGCATCCTGAAATTACCGAAGATATTAATAAGGTTTTTCTTGTGCTAGAGGGAAAGATGATCATTCCCAAGCCCGATATGCTCTTGGTATCGCCCTTCACCATGCGCGAAACCTTCGAAAAGCTTATCCGAAAGGAAATAGAATACGCCAAGGCGGGCAAGGATGCCTACATTATCGCCAAGATGAACAGCCTAGAAGACGAAAAGATGATACGGCTATTGTACGAGGCGAGCAACGCGGGGGTACAGATACGGCTATTGGTACGGGGCATTTGCTGTTTGGTGCCTGGCATTAAGGGACAGAGCCAGCATATTGTAGTAACGAGTATCCTGGACCGTTTCCTGGAGCACGGGCGGGTTTATATCTTCGGAAATGACGGAGAGGAGAAGATGTACATCGGCTCTGCCGACTGGATGAAGCGCAACCTGAGCCATCGCATCGAGGTGGCTACCCCGGTCTTGGACCGCGATATCCAAAAGACCATTCGCGACCTTATTGACATACAGCTAAACGACAATGTGAAGGCGCGCCGCATTGATGCCGAGCAGCAGAACGAATATGTAACCAACACACGAGCACCCCTACAGGCCCAGCCGGCCACATATCACTATTTCAAGAAGCTGGCGGAATAGCCCTATTGAACGGAACTTCCCGGGGCTATGAAACCGCTGCGTTCGGCGTGCTCTATGGCTTCCTTGCTAGAATCTACGAATAGGGCGGGTACGGTCTTAAATTCATTGAAAAGCCCCTCGATTCGAATACGTTTCTTTTTATGTTTTACGCTACGCAGGTAAATGGCCTTAATGCGCCCTGGATACTCCTCCGCCACTTCCATGTAAATATCGGCATCGTGCTCTCCGGCATCCCCAATCAGGATAAAGTTCAAGTGCGGGTAGGTTTTCAGGATATTTCTAATTTCGTGCTGCTTATGCGGTTTCTCGGGCTTGGGCGTACGGTCGAACATGGTACGGAAATCGCGCAATAATATGGGCCCCTTCGGAAATTGGTGCACCTTCAGAAAGTGTTCCAGGTAGCGGTACAGGTTCCAGGGACTATTGCTTACGTAGAACAAAGGGTTGGCCTCGGTACCGCTGTGGCCACGATGGAGCATATGGTAAAATTCGGAAGCGCCCTCCAGCGGACTCCGGCTCTCGGCAGTTTTCAAGAACGTGTTGAAAATGAGCCGCCATTTTAGGGTAGACGCCACCCCGGTATGGATAATAGTGTCGTCAATATCGCTAATTACGCCAAACGCTGCGCTTCGCGAAGGGATTAGCATCTCGCCCGGAAATCTATTTTGCTGTTGGATAACCTTGCCCGGGAAATCGGTTGCATAGCTAATCTCGTAGGGAAGCCAGCCTTCTGAATTGGTAAGCCCATCCAGATTGTCTACCATTTCTTCCATCTTGAAGTAGCCCTCGGCGTTCGAGCGTGCGTACAGCACGCGCTCATCGGGCAGCGTAATCTTCAATTTGGCGTGGGGTATTTCATCTGTTTCGAAGCGTTTCCAGGTATTTTTAAGCAAGGCTCCCAACCCTTTTCTGGAAAGGTCTATATTCTCGTCTTCCAGGGCCCTTCCGCGGCAGTAGAAGTGCTCGTGGGTTCCATAGCTTTGGAAACAGATAATTTGAAGGGGGTCGTTCGTGAATAGTCCCATACTAAAAGTGCCATCCTTCGGGCCACAGCCACATAATTAACAATCCGGTGACAATGGAAATACCGAAGGTAATGGCAATCCATTTAATAAGTTGCTTGGTCCCCAGCACCGCGGCCATGATGCCCTTAAAAAGCAAATTGGACAGCGACGCCAGTAATATTAGTCGCCAACCGGTCTCGGTAGGAAGACCGCCGCCTTTCATGGTTTGCGACAAGGAGAGGGTTATGGCGTCCACATCGGTGAGGCCGCTAATGATTGCCACGATATAAAGGGCATCGTTCCCAAATTCCTGTTTAGTGAACGCTACGGCAAGTAAGATAAGTCCATACAGCAAGCCAAATATGAGGGCACTTTTAAACTGTGCCGGGTTGTCGGGCTCCGGCATTTCCTCGTCCTTCCCATCGGTGCTGATGAGATAGAACAGCACGCCGCAGAGTGCCACCATCAAAATAAACTCGGCAAGAATGGGCAGCATGATCTGCGGAAGTTTTTCGGGAATGATTACCCCCACCTCTACCAATACCCGGGCCAGGGCAATTGCCGATGCCGCCGTAATTACAAAGGCTGCCATTTTATGGATGTTCTTGGCATTGGCCGTCTTTCGGGCATAGCTTACCGTGGTGGCGGTACTGCTAATCATTCCGCCCAGCACCCCATTCGAGATAATACCCACGTTCTTGCCCACATATTTATAGATGAAATAGCCAATAACACTAATACCCACGATGAGGGTCACCATCAACCAGATATTCCTAGGGTTTATAACATCTAGGGGGCCGTAGGTGCGATCGGGTAAAATGGGCAGCACTACCAGGGAGATTCCCGCAAAGGTCATAATGGCCGCTAGGTCCTTATCCTTTAGGTTCTCTATAAAATCGTGCAGTTTTTCCTTAACGTACAACAAAATGGCCATCACCCCACCAACCACCACGGCAATCACCTGATCGCCCAGTACGAGGTAGCCCCCAATGGCGAACATAAGAAGTGCGGCCACCTCGGTAGTCTGACCCACATCAGTTTGGTCGAGACGCTTTACCTTGATCATATTGGCAAGGATTAGAAGGGCCGTTATGCTAATTCCGAAGGTGGGAAAGATGAAAGGATTGTCGTACTCGCGTGTAAGGAAACCACTTACCACGCCTAGGATAGCGATTAGCGTAAAGGTACGCACACCCGCCATCTTGTTGTCAGAACGCTGGCGCTGAATGCCTACTAACATCCCTAAGCCTATTGCAATGCCCAGCGTAATTAGGTCGTTGTATTCCATCAACAGAAAGATACTACAATCCATAAAAAAACCCCGAGCTTATTTCGGGGTTTTATAGGTATTTTAACTTTTTAAGAGCCATACGGGCACTGCCCGCTACTTACCGATTTGCGGTCTTGGCATCTTTTAGCTGCTCGATTTTGGCCTTGACCTCAGCCTCGGTGCCGCTGAAGGATTTCGTTTCGGTAGTGGTTTTCCCTTCGATGGTGGTGGTAATGGTCACCTCGGCAGTGGTAACGTCATTCTCGGTTGACATAGACACCACAATTTCCTTGGAGACTTCTTCGATTTGCTTGGCCTGTGCATCGTTGAGCACGGTTTTGTTTCCGTCCTCATCGATAAAGTACATTTCCGAAGAAACTTGGGTAGCATCGACCTTCATGGTATGGCCACCCAAGATGGGGGCGATAACCAAGCCCACCAAGCAGGTAAGCTTAATGAGGATGTTCATAGAAGGGCCCGAGGTATCCTTAAACGGATCGCCCACGGTGTCGCCCGTTACGGCGGCCTTGTGCGCATCGCTCCCTTTATAGGTCATTTCACCATTGATGAGTACGCCCGCCTCGAACGATTTCTTGGCATTGTCCCAGGCACCCCCCGCATTGTTCTGGAAGATAGCCCACATTACACCGCTTACACACACACCGGCCATGTAGCCTCCCAACGGTTCGGCCCCAAAGAGGAGTCCTATTACGATGGGCGTAACGATGGTAAGCAGGCCTGGCAGGATCATTTCCTGTAGGGCGGCCTTCGTGGAGATATCAACACATTTCCCGTATTCAGGGGTGCCGGTGCCTTCCATGATACCGGGTATTTCACGGAACTGCCGGCGCACTTCCTGTACCATTTTCATAGCTGCCTTTCCAACACTCTTCATGGCCATTGCCGAAAAGACGACGGGAATCATTGCGCCCACGAACAGCATTGCCAACACATCGGCACGGAAAATATTGATCCCATCAATACCCGTGAACGTTACATAGGCAGCGAACAGTGCCAGGGCAGTTAACGCTGCCGATGCAATGGCAAAGCCCTTTCCTACCGCGGCGGTCGTGTTTCCTACGGAATCCAGGATATCGGTACGCTCGCGCACGTGGGGTTCCAGTTCGCTCATTTCGGCAACACCCCCGGCATTGTCTGCAATGGGGCCAAAGGCATCGATTGCCAACTGCATGGCCGTGGTGGCCATCATGGCAGAGGCTGCGAGCGCCACCCCGTAGAAGCCCGCCAGTTCATACGAACCGTAGATGGCCGCGGCGAACAGGAGCACGCTCCAGAAGGTGGATTTCATCCCTACGGCCAGACCGGCAATGATATTGGTGGCCGCGCCCGTAGACGAATTTTGTACGATATCCATAACCGGTTTCTTACCCAAGCTGGTATAGTAGGCCGTTACGAACGAGATCAAGGCGCCCCCCGCCAAGCCAATACAGGCCGACCAGAACACGTTGATACTTGCAATTTCCTTGGTGCCCTCACCGAAGAACTTCATTGTCATAGTTTCGGGAAGCATCCACTCGATTAGGAACCAGCTGGCAATAAGAGTTAACACAATGGCCGCCCAGTTGCCCATATCGAGGGCCTTCTGTACTTGGGACTCCTTGGCATCGTTATTTTTAATGCTTACCATAAAGGTTCCAATAATGGAGGCCAAGATACCTACCCCGGCAATTACTATTGGCAGGAGGATGGGGCCCATATTTCCGAAGGCATCGACATATTGTGCGTCGCCGCTCATATCGCGGATGAGGTAATTTCCGAGCACCATGGCGGCCAGTACGGTTGCCACGTAGCTCCCGAACAGGTCGGCACCCATACCTGCCACATCGCCCACGTTATCGCCCACGTTGTCGGCGATGGTCGCTGGGTTACGCGGGTCGTCCTCTGGGATTCCGGCCTCTACCTTCCCCACAAGGTCAGCGCCTACGTCGGCGGCCTTAGTATAGATACCGCCGCCCACACGGGCAAAGAGGGCAATACTTTCGGCACCGAGCGAGAACCCTGCAAGGGCCTCGAGTACTACGGTCATATCGGCATAGAAGTTACCTCCCTCGGTGACGAACTGCCCGAGGAAAAAGAGGAAGAACAAGCTGAGCCCCAAAACGGCAAGGCCGGCTACGCCCAGCCCCATTACCGTTCCGCCGCCGAAGGAAACCTTCAGGGCCTGTGGCAGGCTGGTCTTGGCCGCTTCGGCCGTACGTGCGTTCGAATCGGTAGCGATGCGCATCCCGATATTCCCCGCAAGGGCAGAGAAGAACGCGCCGATAAAGAAAGCCGGTACGATCATCCAGCTCGTGGTGGGCACCACCCAGGAGATGACGAACAGCAATACGGCGGCAATGACGGCAAAGATTGCCAAGAGGCGGTATTCGGCCGTCAAGAAGGCGAGGGCGCCTTCCTTAATACTTTTGGAGATGGACTGCATACGCTCACTTCCGGCGGGTTGTTTCTTCACCCAACGCATTTTCCCGAGCATAAATAAAAGGCCCAATATGGCCAGCCCTATAGGTACATAAATAATGTTTTCTTCCATTTTATATATAGATTTTGTTAAAGCGGTGCTAAAGTAACAAAATAGCTGAAAAGAAAAAAGGTAAAACCACGGGAAGGCACAAGGCAGCTATTGACCGAGCCTTACGAGTGCCCTGGCGGGGCACCGTGGATGGCTTGAATCCATTGCTATATGAAAATTACCGCCCGCATACCCGTGACGGTTGCGGAGGTGGCTATCAACAAAAAAGGCGACCCAAGGGCCGCCTAATACGTATTATTAATGCTAAAGTGTTACCGGATACTCACGTCCTTTACCGGAATGTCGCTTTCGCGGAAACGGTCGATGCACTTGGCCACGATATCCTTGGCCTCGTTTACGTCGCCCCAACCGCCAACGTCTACCTTTTTCTCCTCGAGATCCTTGTACACCTGGAAGAAATGCTCGATTTCCTTGATAAGGTGGGGGTTCAGTTCGCTTAGGTCGCCCACAGCATTGGCTATAGGATCGCTGATGGGGACGCAAATCACCTTTTCATCGGGTCCTTTTTCATCGGCCATATGGAAGACGCCTATTGGCTTTACCTCGATAACGCAACCGGGAAAGGTAGGCTCGGTGACCAACACGAGCACGTCGAGGGGATCGCCGTCGAGCGCAAGGGTTTCGGGCACGAAGCCGTAATCTGCGGGGTACATCATAGAAGAGAAGATCATACGGTCATAGCGTATTTTCTTCAGTTCGAAATCGTATTCGTACTTGTTGCGGCTTCCCTTTGGGATTTCGATAAGCACATCGAAGGTCTTTACTTTATCTGCTGTCATTTCAATTTCTTTTATTGCTTGTGGCCCTGACAGGGCTGTTTTTGGGGGTGCAAAGATAGTGAAACCAAGGGGATACGAAATGTTTACGGCACTATTTTTTTGTGAAGCTAAAAATTGAATGGAAGTGTGCTTAGCTATTGACTGATTTTGGGACAATGTCGAATAAGAGAAGTGAAGTTTTCAGAAGAACACGTGAGCATTTTATGCATTTCCGATGTGCTAGACAACCTCCTCCAACGCATATTTAGGCTGTTCGTGCTCTACCTCAAAAAGCTTGGAATAGTCCATGACATTCGGGACGCCATCTAGCTCGCACAAGTATGTTACTACGGCCACGAGGCCCTGAAAAAGGCGCTCCTTGCTTATTTTATTGCGTGTGGAGAGACGCGTGCCAGAAGCTGTAAAGCCGCAGGCCGAGAGAAAGATTGATTCTACCTGCAGCAACTGGGCGGGCGTATAACCCTGGAAGGTGCGCCCCAGCCGTTGGTGCACGATGCCCACATAGCTTAACCGGGTGGTGCCGTGCCCTTCAGTCAAATGGCGCCACGCATCGGTATTATCGAGGATATTGCCCACGGCGCAGTGGTTGCAACATTGGGGTTGCAGGGTATTGCCATGGAATGCCCTGTACAACTTAGATATGGCGTGTTCTAGACGGGCTGGTGTTTCCATATTACTTGTATTAACAGAGTGACCCTAAAATACGTAAAATTCGCGAAAAAGGCAATCTACTGAAATTAGCTGCCTTGGGGTGCAGGGATAATGGTGATATAGGGAGGGTTATGGGCTAGGATTTCGCATATGAAATATCAAGCACTTCGAGATCTCGAGTCTCATCACCCAACTTGAACTTGACGGTATCGCCTACCTTTGCGCCGGTCAATGCCTTGGCCAGCGGGGCCACGAAGGCAATCTTGCGCTGTTGCACATCGGCCTCGTCGACGCCTACAATAGTTATCGTAACCGATTGTGCATTGGGCGCTACCCGATAGGCTACGGTGGCCCCGAAACGAACTTCATCCTGGGGCTGCTCTTCGGGCCGAAGCACCCTGGCCGAGGCAAGGCGCTCACTCACCCCCTGCAGTTTCCCATTGATCATGGTGCGCTTCCGGCGCAATTCCCGTTCATCGCTACCGTCCATCGCCTTTAGCTGTGCCAGAAGGGAGTCCTTTTCCTCCTGCAGCTGACTTAAACCATTGGGGGTAACATAATTGGTTGCCCCCGGGGGCAACGCTGCCCTGGGCGGAATAACCACCGGCTCCTCTTGGTCGCCCTCTTTTACGAAACCTCTGCTCATAATTTTTTACTTACTGAGGAAAATACAAAAAACAAATCAATTTCAAAAGCAGCTAATTTTGCACCTATTGGATAAGGAGTAGGGGCGCGAGTTCAATTTTCATACATTTCTTTTAGCACTGTATTTCACCGAATCCATACTCTGAATAGTATTTTTTCAGAAACTTCTAAAACGAAAATCCGAAGATCCCGGTAACGCCAAATTCTCGGGCATCGGGGTTGTCAAGGTAATTTCCGCGGAAGTTGAAATCGATACGGAAAATGCGGAAGATATTGCCAATGCCGACGCTCCATTCCCAATAAACCTCATCGGGCGCCTGGTAGGGAATGCTGGAGGCGTTCAACGCTTTGTTATCGTCTGAAATATCGCCATACACCGCGCGGAAGCCCACTACTTCCCTTAAATCTAGATTGCGCAGGCCGGGAATCCTTCCGAAGATGCGCCCCCCAAAATTGTGCTGTAAGTGCACGCTTGTGTAGGTGTCGGTCACAAATTCATAGAAATCGAGGTTCGCAAAGGTATTGTAGAGGCTGAAATACGTCTGGTTGCCGGGCACAGGGCTCAAGAGGGCCAAGGGCACGGGGTCGAATATCTTGCCTACCTCTACCGTGCTGTACAGTTGCCCCACCCCGCCAATAATCCATGGTTGTGTATATAGTGCCTGCAATTTTCGATATTCGAAGTCGCCCCCCATCACGTCCTCAATTCCGTAGGTATAGCCTAGGAATAAGATGGGATAATCGCCATCGTTTATAACGGTTTGCTCGACCCCGTAGCCCGAGGTCTCGCGGTTGGGGGTATAGGTAAAGGCAAGCTCTACCTCCGGTTGTGAGATGGTGCTTTGCACTGAACCGTCCTCGTCGAAATAATCTAGGCTAAAGCTATCGGTAGCCGACTCTAACGTGCGGTACGATCCGGTTAGGCGAATGTTGAAATTTTTAAGGGGCTCGATGGAAAAGCCGGTGGTGGCGAGATTTATTCGGGTAAGCCTATCGTTTGCACCTACCGAAATAAGCGATGAGGACGCCAAGCTACGGCCCAGGACATCGTTGCTGTTGGTAAGGCTTGCCCCCGTTTGCTCTACGTCGCGCCTATTTCCCGCGAAGATGGTTAGACGGGAGCGCGTATCGAGTAGCCACTTGCCGGAAATGCCATATTTAAAGCGCTCGTCCCGGAAACCATAGGCCCCAAACACCTCAATTCGCCATGGGTCGTTCTGGCCAAAGTAGGTACGCCCGCCAAGGCGCACGCGAAGCCCTTCGGCCTCGTTGAAGCCGAAGACCGAGAACACGGGTCCAATATCGAAATTGTTCACTTCGTAGTACCCCGTGGCCAAAGTAGCTCCAATGTTATACAGGGCTTTGAAGCGGGGAACGGTCTTGAGCGTATCGAGCATGGTATAAATTCCGCGCTCGTCCTTACCCAGGTCTTCCATGCGCTTTTCCTGCCAATAACTATCGGGGCGGTTATACACGTCATATTGGTACGGGTCTACCGGTTGGTTATAGAACTTGTCGCCCTTCGGAATATTAAAGGCGTAATTATCGTACAGGGTGGTGCGTTTTCCGTAGATACCGCGCGCCTCCTCTTTCTTCCGAATACTGAAATCGCTCAGGAAATAATCGCGTGTAATTAGGAAGGTGGAATCATTCAGCACATCGAATTCCTGTTCAATATAAATTTCGCGCACCCAGTTTATGTTGGCGCTCTTGCTAGCCTGAAGGTTTATTTCCTTGATGGCCCAGGTGGTGTCGTTAACCCAGAAATCGCCCTTAAAGGTGAGCTCGTTTTTACGTCGCGGATAGTACACGATATTGTAGCACCACTTGTTGTC
>NZQO01000080.1 GCA_002693605.1 Flavobacteriaceae bacterium | reverse complement strand
CCCTGGCCTTGAATGAGCGAAGGGAGCGCAATATTCAGCACGAAATACCCGCCTCGCTTAACAATATGGGGCTTAATCTGGCAAGGTTGGGCCGTTTTTCTGAAGCCGAAGAATATTATCTTGAATCGGCACAGGTGGCTAAGGCCCTTAGTAAATTAGGCGATTACTATGTTGCCAAAAATTTACTGGGCGATCTGTACCTCGAACAGGGCCAACCCGCACGGGCCATTCCGCTCTTCTTGGAGGTCGTTGAGGAGCGTAATGCTAAAAATATAGACCGCCGGGCCAATGTAACGACAATTTCAAACCTTATCCAGGCCTATGCCGATTTGAACAGGCCGGCCAGTGCCTTGCCCTACGTGGAAAGCGGCGCCCTGCTAATGCAAGAATTTCCCGAACAGCGAAACGCTGCGGTAGATTATTACCGTGAAAGCGCGAAGACGTATTTTATGCTAAACCAGTCGAAAAAGGGCAATGCGCTATTACAGCAATCTATGGCGTTGCGCGATAGTATTTTCTCTTCCGAAAATGCCGAGAAGGTCGCAAATCTTGAAACCAGGTTCAAGGTGGCCGAACAAGATCGAAACCTAATGGAGACCAGGGCCAACCTCGCCGAGCGCGAGCTAGAGGTTACGCGGAAGAACAAATTGATGTACGGAAGTTTCGGCCTTGTTATCATTATTGCCCTCCTGGCATATCTAGTGTACAATCAGCAAAAACTCAAGAACAGGCAATTGCAGAAGGAAGGGGAACTTAAAACGGCCCTTGCGCGTATTGAAACCCAAAATAAACTGCAGGAGCAGCGGTTGCGAATATCACGTGACCTCCACGACAATATTGGCTCCCAGCTCACATTTATCATTTCCAGTATAGACACCCTAAGCTATGGTATGAAGGAGGCCTCGGCCCCCGTTAGTCAAAAGCTGTCCCGAATAAGTGAATTTACGTCACAGACCATTTACGAATTGCGCGATACCATCTGGGCGATGAACAAATCGCACATTACGTTGGAAGATTTGGGGGCGCGCATTCACAACTTTATCGAAAAAGCCGGCTCGGTTCAAAACGGGAGCAAGTTTCGCTTTACCATCGCCGACGATGTATCGATGGATACGAGCTTGAGCTCGGTACAGGGAATGAACGTGTACCGTATTATCCAGGAAGCTGTTAACAATGCCCTGAAGCACGCAAATGCGCAGCAGATTACGGTTCAGATAGCCAAGAGGGGCACTACTTTAGCATTAACCATACACGATGATGGCACGGGTTTCGAGCCGCAGGAAAAGGCCGATGGCCACGGGCTTGCGAACATTCGGAAACGGGCAAAGGATTTAAACGGAACCGTTACTATCGAGTCGGCGCCACAACTTGGCACCACGATCGAGGTGGCCTTTCCGTCGGTCTAATTAGGGCAAGTGACGTATTGTATCATCAATATCGGTTCGCTATCTTACCACGATAATCTCTCAAAAGATGGTTCTGCCATTACTTTTTTTTGCGACGGTCGTGGTGGTTTGTTTCCTGTTGCTAGGAATATTTGCGAACCTTCGGAAACGGTTACGGCTGCGCCACGATAGCACGTTGCAAGGCCTTCAGAATTCCTTTGATAGAAATCGTGAGCAGTTAGAATTCAGGGAAATGAACCTGCGAAAATACGATTTTCAGAAATACAATCTTTCTGAAGCACTTGTGCCCCAGTATTCTATAAAACCGTAAATTAGAAGTCTATGAGCCTGAAAATAGCCATTGTTGATGATAATTCGTTCCTTATTCACGCCATTCGGGAAAAATTGTCGTTTTTCGAAGATGTTTCGGTAAAACACACGGCGCTTAACGGCAGCGAACTGCTTACCAAGCTGGAGGAAAACCATCATATTGATGTCATTTTGATGGATGTGGAAATGCCAGTCTTAAACGGTATCGAAACGACGCAAATGGTAAAGCAGAAATATCCGCATATCAAGATCATTATGCTTACCGCGTTTGACAACGACGAGCATATATTCAACGCGATCAAGGCGGGTGCCGACGGGTATCTTCTGAAGGAAATCCAGCCCGATGACCTGTACAAGGGAATATGCGAAACGATGAACGGCGGGGCCGCCATGAATCCTTCCATTGCCCTAAAAACACTGAAGTTACTCCGAAACCCGTTGAGTATCGAAAACCCCCGAGACCAAGAGGACATTTCGCTTTCCAAGCGCGAGGTTGAAGTGCTGGAGCAACTTGGCAAGGGCCTAAGCTACACGCTCATTGCCGACAATCTCATCCTCTCACCCAGTACAATTAGAAAGCACATTGAGAACATCTACAAAAAACTGCAGGTACACAGCAAGATAGAGGCTGTGCAAAAGGCCAAGAACCATAATATCATCGAATAGACTAAAACAGCCAATAGCAGCGTTAACAAAGTGTTGATATTTTCCTGTTAATGGTTGCCAAATCCCTTTACGGGTAGGCGCAACCTTCCTATTTTTATTGAAAACAAAACCCCTTTCACGATGAAGAAACTACTTTTCCTAGCCTGTTTCGCGACCTTAATGGCGTGCAATAACGATGATGATAATACGCCGGTCATTGAAAATCCGGAGCCCGCCGGACTGGCATATGCCGTGAGCGACTCCGATTTCTCGACAACTTACAACGGGCTAAGGGCGGCCCTGCAAAGCAATTCGAACATAAAGATAGTTGCTGAAATTAACCATAGGGCAAATGCGCAGAGCGTGGGCAAGGAACTTCGCAATACGCGTTTGCTCATCTTCGGAAATCCTGCCCTCGGCACGCCAGTAATGCAGGCAAACCAACAGGCAGGCCTTGATTTGCCCCAGAAGATACTTGTGTATGAAGATGAGGATAACAACGTATTTGCCACCTATAATTCAACCGACTATCTCGCCAAGCGGCACAATGTGGCGAATGCTTCCACCTTGCAGCAGATTAGCTCGGCCTTGAGCGGATTCGTAACCGAGGCCACGGGCGATAATATTTCCGAAAATAGTAGTGCGAGCATTACGGCCGGGCAAGGCGTATTTACCTCCATCAGCCAGAACGACTTTAGCACGACCTACAACAAGTTGCGCAATGCGATTTCAGACAATGCAGACCTAGCCATAATCGCTGAGGTAGACCATTCAGCCAACGCGCAAAGCGTGGGGATGCAGTTGAACGACACCCGGTTGATTATCTTCGGAAATCCGGAAGCCGGAACCCCGCTGATGAAAGATTCGCAAACTACGGCAATCGACCTTCCGCAGAAAATGTTGGTATGGGAAAATGATGGGGGCGAGGTGCGCATTTCGTACAATAACCCAGAATATTTGAGGGTGCGCCACGGGCTAGACGAGAGCGACGATGTTGTGCAGCAAATAAAAACGCTTTTGGCTAATTTGGCGATAGACGCTGCCAATTAGGTTTTTAAGATAAATCGATACAAAAAAGCAGGGCAATTGCCCTGCTTTTCTGTTTCTGGATAGTTCCTTATAAATTAAATGCTTTTTTCACCTTTTCGATATAATCCAATTTTTCCCAAGTAAAAAGTTCTACTTCTCTTTCCACCTGACCCTGGTAGGGGCTATCGAAAACCTTGGTAACGGTTTCAGGAATTCGTCCCATGTGGCCGTAGGCTGCCGTTTCGGTATAAATAGGGTTGCGAAGCTTAAGTCGTTCTTCAATCGCAGCCGGGCGCATATCGAAAATAGCGGAAACCTTGTCGGCAATTTCACCATCGGTCATCGCCACTCTCGAGGTGCCGTGGGTGTTTACCAAAATAGAGGTAGGTTTAACCACGCCAATGGCATAGCTAACCTGTACCAGCACTTCATCTGCCACTCCGGCGGCTACCAAATTCTTGGCAATATGCCGCGCGGCATAGGCCGCACTGCGATCGACCTTGCTCGGGTCCTTGCCGCTAAAGGCGCCACCACCGTGGGCCCCTTTACCGCCGTAGGTATCTACGATAATCTTTCGGCCCGTTAATCCGGTATCGCCGTGGGGACCGCCAATTACGAACTTCCCCGTGGGGTTAATGTGATAAATTATATCGTCAGTGAATAATTTCTGAACATATTCTGGAAGTTTTGCCTTCACCTTCGGAATAAGAATATCCAACACGTCCTCCTTAATTCGTTTCAGCATCGCCTCGTCTGTGTCAAACTCATCGTGCTGGGTAGAAAGTACGATAGATACAATCTTTTGTGGCACGTTATCATCACTGTACTCAATGGTAACCTGGCTTTTGGAGTCGGGCCGTAGATAGGCAATTTCATCGCCCTTGCGGCGCAAATCGGCGAGCTCGATCAATATTTGGTGCGAAATTTCCAGGGCCAGCGGCATATAGTGCTCGGTTTCATTGGTTGCATAGCCAAACATCATCCCCTGGTCGCCGGCCCCTTGCTCTTCCTTCTTTTCCCGCTCAACACCTTGGTTAATATCTGGCGATTGCTCGTGAATAAGTGAAATGACCCCGCAAGAGTCACCGCTAAATTTGTACTCGCCTTTCGTATACCCAATTTTATTGATGACGTCTCGTGCAATATGCTGTACATCGAGGTACGTATTGCTCTTTACTTCACCGGCCAGGACTACCTGTCCCGTGGTGACTAAGGTTTCGCATGCTACTTTCGATTTGGGGTCGAAGGCCAAGAAATGGTCTAGGAGGGCATCGCTAATTTGGTCTGCCACTTTATCTGGATGTCCTTCAGAAACACTTTCTGAAGTAAATTGGTACGCCATAGTGGGTCTTTTAATTTTGTTAACTTTGGGAAGATTTGACGCGCGGGCGGAAGGAAGTTTGCACTGCCTTTAGCATTTTTGGTTCTGAAATTACTAGGAAAACATCGGGTTCCCGTACTTTCAGAAGAGGTTGCAATCAGTCAAATCTATCCTCTTTAGCGCGACAAATATAAGATTAAAAAAAGAATTTTAAAAAGGGCAGTTCACAATGCAGCCAACCCGCCTTACTATTCAAGATTGCTAGTAAAAGTTGAAGTTTAGCGCTATATTGGCGCTCACAGTGGGGCAATGCGCGAGCAAATCAAACCGAAAAAGAACGAAAAAATAAATGAGTAAAGTATGAAGGTAACCTTAGACAGATTAAACGACGCCTATCATTTTGAAGCGAAGGGAGCATCGGGCATCCCCGTTCTCATAGACAATAAGACCGGTGATGTGGTACAGGGAGCCAGCCCTATGGAGCTTTTGCTAATGGGAGTGGGCGGATGCAGCGCCATAGATATCATCATGATCCTGAAAAAGCAAAGGCAGGAAATTACCGCATATCATGTGGAGGTGGAAGGCGCCCGGCACGAGGTCGCGCTGGCTAAGCCTTTCGAGGCTATCCATACCAAGATTTATCTGGAGGGCGACATTGCGGCCGATAAGGCCAAGCGGGCCGCACGGTTAAGCTTCGATAAATACTGTTCGGTCTCCATGACCCTTCAGGCGGGGGTGAAGATCACCTACGCCATTATCTTGAACGGTAAGGAATTGGATTAAGAGGTGTTATTAGCTATTTTTCATATCATTTAATTCGTATCGTATGATTCCTACCCAAGAAGCGCTCGAGGCCGCGATGGCGCGCGTGGCTCCCCACGTGCACCGCACTATGGTGATGACTTCCCAGACAATTAACGCGCTCACGGGGGCATCGGTCTTTTTTAAATGTGAGAATTTTCAGAAGATGGGTGCCTTTAAAATGCGAGGTGCGGTAAATGCCATCTTGAACCTTTCGGAAGAACAGCAGCAGGCGGGGGTTGTCACGCATTCATCGGGCAACTTCGCACAGGCGATTTCGCTCGCCGCACGTACGCTGCAGGTGCCGGCTTATATCGTGATGCCCTCCAACGCTCCCACGGTTAAAAAGGAGGCTGTACGCGGGTATGGGGGCGACATTACCGAATCTGAACCCACTTTGGCCGCGCGCGAGGCGGCTGCCGTTCAGATTGAAACCGAAAAGGGTGCAACGTTTATCCATCCTTCCAACGATATAGATGTTATTTTGGGTCAGGGAACGGCGGCGGTAGAATTACTGGAGGAACAACCACTTTTAGACTTTCTCCTCGCACCGGTTGGGGGCGGTGGGCTCATTGCGGGTACGGCCCTAGCCGGGATGTATTTTGGCAAATCTTGTAAGACAATTGGCGCCGAACCCTTCGAGGCAGACGATGCGTACCGTTCCCTACTATCGGGAAAGATTGAGACTAACGCAACCGCTAACACTATTGCCGACGGACTTAAAACCCAATTGGGCGATAAAAACTTCCCCATAATCAAATCGCTGGTTTCTGAAATTATCCGAGTCGAGGAGCGCGAAATTTTAGCAGCGATGAAGCTTATTTGGGAGCGCATGAAGATTATCGTGGAGCCCTCCTGCGCGGTGCCATTGGCAGTCGTGCTGCGAGAAAAGGAACGATTTGAGGGTAAAAAAGTGGGTGTCATTCTCTCTGGTGGTAATGTAGATTTGAACAACCTTCCTTTTTAGTGTGAGCAACTTTGCGTTTATTTGGAGCCATGGGGCGCTGCCTAATTTTTTTCTTCTTCTTAGGGAGTTTATTCACCCTGCATGCCCAGGAACGGGATGCGGGCTATTTTTTGGATGCCCATTATTTCTATGGTACCGTTTTACGCCACAACAAGGACATTTCGCATCTGGTTCGAAAGCATCCTGAGGGTTTTATTCTCGGCTTCAACCAATATGCCAATGGCTCGAAACGCTGGCACCGTGAGTACAATATGCCCGATTGGGGCGTATCGGCGGTGTACCAAAATTTCAAGACCGAAGCACTGGGCGAAAATATGGGCGTATACGCGCACTTCAATTTTTATTTTTTGGAGCGCCACGCATTGCTGCGCATTGGGCAGGGAATTGCTTACAATACCAACCCGTTCGATCTGGAAACCAATTTTAAGAACAATGCCTTCGGAAGTCATTTTCTTAGCTCAACTTACCTGTTGCTACATTTCAACAAGCCGGCCATCTGGCGTCAGTTGGGTCTGCAGGCCGGTCTGGGGGTGGTCCACTATAGCAATGCCAACGTGAAGGCGCCGAATACAAGTGCCAATACGCTTACCGCACAAATTGGAATTTCCTATGAAATGGCGTCCCGCACCCTGGTCCCCGCACGAATTGACTCTATTGAAAGTCGCTTCTCCGAACCTATTGCCTTACATTTAGTGGTGCGCGCAGGGATTAACGAAAGCGATTATGTTAACCTGGGCCAGCATCCGTTCGTGGTTGTCGGCGGGTATCTGGACAAGCGATTGAGCTATAAGAGTAGCGTACAAGCAGGGGCGGAGGTGTTTTTTTCCGAATTTATCGAAAAGGAAATAGACTATCTCGTGGCCTCGCGGCTAGATGCTTCCTTGACTGGTGGGGAAGATTACCGAAGAGTCGGTGTTTTCCTGGGTCACGAGCTGCATTTCAACCGTCTCGCATTGTTAACGCAGGCAGGTTATTACGTGTATTATCCATATGATTTTGAAGGTAGGTTCTATCAACGCATTGGCTTGCAGTACCACGTTACGCGCGCATGGTTTTTGGGCGCTACCCTGAAAACGCACGGCGCGAAGGCCGAAGCGGTCGAATTTGGAATTGGCTATAGATTATGAAAAAAGTATTTGCGATGGTTGTGTTACTGATGGCAGTTGGGTGCGATACCGATAGCGCTCCAGATTGCTTTCAAGCCACGGGGTCACTAGTGTCGGAAACATTCGTGGTGCCTGTTTTTTCCAAAATCACCATTGAGGAACACGTAACATTGGTGGTCGCGCAAGGCGAGCCGCAAGAAGTTTCGATTGAAACCGGAGAAAACCTACTGCCCGATATTTCCGTACATGTTGAAAATGGAACATTGTATATAGTAGATGGAAACAACTGCAACCTGATGCGCGACTACGGAACGACGGTAGCCCGGGTAACCACCCCCGTGCTGACCGAAATTCGAAATAGCTCCTCGTACGATGTTCGTAGCGCGGGAACGCTTCGGTTTCCGGAGCTATCGCTGGTAAGCAACTCTACCGTTGGCCCCAGCGAGGTTCGGAAGGGCGGCGATTTTTATCTGGATGTGGCGTGCCAGCAACTATCGGTCGAGGCCAATGGGCAGAGCGCCTTTTATATTTCCGGTAGCACAGAGACCGCACGCTTGTCGTTTTCCGATGAGTTTCCGCGGTTCGAGGGGCAGCAACTTCAAATAGGTGAGCTCAATTTATTTCAGCGAAGCGCCAATAAAATGATAGTTAGGCCATTGCGTAAAATTTCGGGAGAAATTCGCGGAACGGGTGATGTCATTTCGCTCTTCAGGCCGCCCATAGTGGAGGTAGAATCGTTTTTTACCGGGCGCTTAATATTTCAGGATTAGTGTATATTTACGCAGCTTTAAAAAATATGAGATACACGTTTGCGGTCGTCCTTTCAGTATTTTTCGGTTGCGCCGCCTTGGGTCAGGAGCCTACTGAAATTGAACAGCGCCCAATATCTCTTGAAGCCGATTATTTCTACGGAAGCATCCTGGAGCACAATCCCGATATCTCCCATTTAATTACCGAACACCCCCACGGGCTCATCCTTTCCTTTAACCGGAAGACCTACGGTTTCAACGAATGGGAACGCCGCTACAACTATCCAGATTGGGGTTTTACCTTCGCCTACCAAGATATGAAGAACCTATATCTTGGGGAAAATTACAGTCTTTACGGTCATTATAACTGGTATTTTCTGAATCGCAATCTCGTGGTGCGCGTGGGTCAGGGTATTGCCTACGCCACAAAACCCTATGATAGAGAAACGAATTTCATCAATAATGCATACGGCACCGATATTTTGAGCTCTACCTTCTTAAAGGTGAATTACGTACGCGAAAATATTTGGGAAGGATTGGGCGTTCACGCAGGTTTCAGCATTATCCATTACTCGAACGCCAATTTACGCGCGCCCAACAACAGTACCAATACGTGGGCGTTTAATGCGGGTTTGAGTTATTTGGTAGACCATGAAAGGATGCCCGAATTTATTGAGAAGGAAGACCCCGAGAGTGCCAGCCACGCCGAACGGATTAAATACAATTTCGCATTTCGGTTTGGCTTTAACGAGGCCGATGTTAATGGCCTGGGGCAATTTCCGTTCTATGTGGTTTCGGCCTTCGCCGATAAGCGCATTAATTATAAGAGCACCTTGCAGGTGGGGGTCGATTATTTCGACGCCAAATTTTTGGAAGAGTTAATTTATTACCGCTCGGTGGCCTATCCCGAAGATGGCCTCAACGGCGACGAAGATTATAGGCGCGTAGGCGTATTTGTGGGCCACGAGCTCCGCTTCAACAGGGTCGCGTTTGTGTCGCAATTGGGTTACTACGTCTATTGGCCATACGAGTTCGAGAACAGGGTGTACAATCGGTTGGGGCTGAAACGCTATTTTATGGATGACCTTCTTTTCGCATCGGTAACGGTAAAGGCGCATTGGGCAAAGGCCGAGGGAGTTGAATTTGGGGTAGGCGTACGGTTGTGATTTCAGAATATAGGATATGAGAAAAGGATTGATAGGAATTGTCTTGGTGCTGTTGATGGGTTGCGACTCAGACAAGGGCCTGAACTGCTTTCAAACGGCTGGTCCCATTATCCAGGAGACAGTTGCCGTCTCGCCCTTTACCAAGATTAACGTAGAGGAACGGGTACAGCTTCTAATTGGCTACGGCCCCGAGCAAAAAGTGGTTATCGAGACTGGCGAAAATTTAATCAACGACATTGAGGTTACCGTAAAAAATGGGCAGCTCACTATCGTTAACAACAACGGCTGTAACTTGGTGCGCGACTATGGAATTACCAAGGCTATTATTACGTCGCCCTCAATTGCTGAAATCCGCAACAGCTCGGGGTTGCCCGTACAGAGTACCAACACCTTGAAGTATTTAGAATTAGCGTTAATTTCCGAAGATAGGAACAACGAGGATTCCTTCCATATAGATGGCGATTTCAATCTTTCGCTTCAGGTAAACAAGTTGAATATCATCTCTAGCGGAATCTCCAATTTTTTCCTGCGCGGCACGGCGCAACATTGTTCCATTGGGCTTTATTCGGGCGACAGCAGGGTAGAGGCCGCCAATTTAGAAGTACAGTACTTATGGGTGTTCCACAGAAGTACCAACCAAATGTTCGTGCGACCTATGGAATCTATACGAGGGGAAATTCGGGGTTTGGGCGACGTAATTTCCAAGAACCGTCCGCCAGTTGTAGATGTTAAGACTTTTTATACCGGACGTCTTATTTTTGAGTAGTCAGTTCGGTGAACAATTTTTCCAGGGTCGTGTTTTTCTGGTGAAGCTGAAGAATTTTTAGCCCGTTGTCGTGGGCAAAATCGAACACCTTGCCACGCATATCGGTGTCGGTCGAAAAATAAAGATTATACACAAAATGCCCTCCGGGATTCTCTACTTTTACCACGTGGGGCAACTGTTGCAGGGCAACGGTCTCCACGCGATAATCGAATTCTACCTCTACAATTTGCTGCTGTCCGGATTTCAGTTCCTTTAATTTTTTATCGAGAACGATAGAGCCGTTGTTTATAATAATTACCCGATCGCATATGGCTTCTACTTCCTGCATAATATGTGTTGAGAGCAGTACTGTCTTACCAGCCTCGGTTCCAATTTTCTTAATCAGTTCCCTGATTTCAATAAGTTGGTTGGGGTCTAGGCCGGTGGTAGGTTCGTCTAAAATGAGCACCTCGGGGTCGTGCAAAAGGGCGCTTGCAAGTCCTACACGCTGGCGATATCCCTTCGATAGCTGTTTTATCAGTTTGTGCGCCTCGTGGGTCAAGCCGGTTCGCGCAATGACATTTTCGACCTGCGTTTTCGAAATATCGTACACTTCCGCTTGAAAAGAGAGATACTCCCGTACATACATGTCTACGTACAGTGGGTTGTGCTCGGGCAAGTAACCAACGCTTTGTCGAACTTCCCTCGCATTTTTTGAACTGTCAAAACCGTTTACCAATGCCGTCCCTTGCGAAGCGGGAAGGTAGGTGGTTAAAATTTTCATCATCGTAGATTTCCCGGCACCGTTGGGACCAAGAAACCCAACTACCTCGCCGGGATGGAGCGTAAATGAAATATCGTTCAGCGCTCGCTGCGAACCATAGTCCTTACTAATATTGGAAACTTGTATAGACATATTGACAACCACAAAGCTACGCATTTTTACTTGGGAAGCCTTCGAAATACGAAATGCAAAAAAAAGTTTAAAATTGGTGGCCGTACCATTGAAAATCGCTACTTTAGCGCCAATGAACACTACAACTACACACCCTTTTTCTGCGAATTGGTGGCACGTTTGCAAAAACTGCCAGTAAACGGGAATATTGTGTAATTAGTTAGCAATGTATATATGAAGTCCCGGCGTGGGGCTTTTTTTATGCTCATAAAATAGCATTTTAAATATGGAAAACACCAAAAAACTGAGAACCTGGCTAGATGCCTACCAGTTAGACCATCCGCTGGTAATCGCTGGGCCGTGTAGCGCAGAAACCGAGGAACAGCTACTTACCATAGCGCACAAGCTGAAAGATACAGATGCCACCGTGCTCCGGGCGGGCATCTGGAAACCTAGAACCCGTCCCGGTAACTTCGAGGGCGTGGGTGCCAAGGGACTTTCGTGGTTACAGCGCGCAAAGGAAGAAACCGGTATGTTGACCACCACCGAGGTGGCAAACGCGGCACACGTGGAGCTGGCCCTTAAGCACGACATAGATATTTTATGGATAGGTGCGCGCACTACGGTTTCGCCGTTTATAGTACAGGAGATTGCCGATGCCTTGCGTGGCACAGATAAAATAGTACTGGTAAAAAACCCGGTAAACCCCGATTTGGCACTATGGCTAGGCGCCGTGGAGCGGTTCCATACCGCCAACGTACAGAATCTTGGGGTAATCCATCGAGGTTTCTCTACCTATGAGAAAACAAGGTACCGCAACAATCCGGAATGGCAGATTCCCATTGACTTGCAGAATGAATTTCCAGATTTGCCGCTTATCTTGGATCCTTCGCACATAGCCGGAAAGCGCGATGTCATTTTTGATCTGTGCCAGACGGCGCTCGATTTAAATTACGACGGATTGATGATCGAAACACATCACGATCCGGAAAAGGCGTGGAGCGATGCCCAGCAGCAAATTACTCCGGAAACGCTCCATCAAATGACCATCGATTTGCGAATTCGGAAAAAAGGCGAGGACCACTTGGAGTTTCAGAACCAGTTAAACACCCTGCGAACGCAAATTGACGTCATCGATAACAAAATTGTCGAGATGATGGGCAAGCGTATGAAGATTGCCGATAGCATTGGGGAGCTCAAGAAAGACCATAACGTAGCCATTTTACAGGTAAAGCGCTGGAACGAGGTGCTGGGCCGTATGATCTTGCGCGGAGAGGAAAATCAATTGAGCGAAGAATTTGTGCTTCGACTGTACAAGGCCATCCACCAAGAATCGATAAATCACCAACAGAAGATATTCAGCGAAAAATAACAGCTCTAAAATAGTGGCTCACGTTGCGTCGCTCTTTTGGTACCGAAGAAAGAGTAAGGTACGCTATTGTCGTGCCGACATAAAAATATGCCTGGGAACGTAAATACCATTAAATAAGGGTGTAGGTTGTTTTAAAATTTCAGAATTTTGCATGAATGAGAGGAACCGTTTACAAATCGACCGGCAGTTGGTATAGCGTGAAGTCGGAGCAGGGCGATTTTTATAATTGCCGCATCAAGGGGAAGTTTCGCCTTGGGGGCATTAAGAGTACCAATCCGGTAGCGGTGGGCGACCACGTGCTTTTCGATGTGGAGAAAAAGGGAGACGAGACGGTTGGGGTGATAAAGAAAATTGAGGACCGGGAAAATTACATTATCCGGAAATCGGTGAACCTCTCCAAGCAAACCCACATTATCGCTGCAAATATCGACATAGCATTCTTGCTGGTAACCCTCAACAACCCTACGACCTTTACAACCTTTATAGACCGGTTTTTGGTAACTGCCGAAGCGTATGAGATCGAGGCCGTGTTGCTGTTCAACAAGATAGATAGCTATACCGAGGACGAATTGCTCGAGGTAAAGTACCTCGCCGCGATGTACCGTAATATTGGCTACACCTGCGTGGGCATTTCAGCCAAGAGCGGAAAGAACTTAGACAAGGTAAAGCAACTTATGGAAAATAAGGTTTCCATGTTCTCCGGCCATAGCGGCACGGGCAAATCTACCCTTGCCAATGCGCTCGAGCCGGGGTTGGATTTAAAAACTTCGGAAATTTCCGAACAGCACATGCAGGGACAGCACACCACCACCTTTGCCGAGATGTTCGACCTTTCGTTTGGCGCCCAGCTTATAGACACCCCGGGCATTCGCGGATTTGGCGTGGTAGAGATGGATAAGGAGGAAGTAGGCGATTATTTCCCCGAGTTTTTCGAAAGGAAACAGGATTGCAAGTTCAACAATTGCCTTCATG
>NZQO01000079.1 GCA_002693605.1 Flavobacteriaceae bacterium | reverse complement strand
GGACGACCTGCTCACCGTGCCGGTAGCGGAAAACGCCAACTGGTCAGAGGAAGAGATTCAGCAAGAGCTGGATAACAACTGCCAGGGCATTCTGGGTTACGTGGTGCGCTGGGTGGAACACGGCGTCGGCTGCTCGAAAGTGCCGGATATTCACAACGTCGGCCTGATGGAAGACCACGCCACGTTGCGTATCTCCAGCCAGCACATTGCCAACTGGCTGCATCATGGCATCGTCGATGCGCCCCGCGTTGAGGAGACCCTCAAGCGCATGGCGAAAGTGGTTGATGAGCAGAACGCTGGCGACCCCACCTACACCGCCATGAGCGCCGATTTTGAAGGCTCTACCGCCTTTAAAGCGGCCTCAGACCTCATCTTCAAGGGCCGTGAACAGCCTTCTGGCTACACCGAACCACTCCTGCACGCGTGGCGTCAGGTGCACAAATCGAAGTAAACGCCTATCTTGATAGCGCTTATTAGACAGCCCCTCAAGGTGCGAAATGACTGCACCTTGAGGGGCTTTTAGTAGAAATCAACTACGGCAAATAGCTCCCTGGCTTTGCGAAAAAGGCAGGGCCCGTTATCGTTTACTGTGGCCTCAACCTCAGTGACTCCATCCCACCATCGACGGGAAGACACACGCCCACTGAAGAGCGATTGGCAGGGTCTGCCAAATAGGCTACCGCTTGGGCTACTTCCTCTGCGCTAACAAGTCGGCCATGAGGCTGGCGTGCCTCTAGTGCTGTACGTTCCGCCGCTGGATCATCCGCCTGTTGCAGGAGCCGCCCAACCCATGGAGTATCAGCAGTTCCTGGGGCCACACAATTCACCCGAATGCCCTCACGCACATGATCAGCAGCCATCGCTCGGGTCAATGCGAGTACAGCCCCTTTGGTGGCGGAATATAACGCTCTTTGCGGCAACCCCGCATTAGAGGCAATAGAGGCCATATTCGTAATCGATGCAGACGCTGACTTCCTTAGATGAGGCAGTGCCGCTCGGGACACACGCGCCATCCCAGCAACATTGATTTCCCATGATTGAGCCCACTCTTTGTCTGAGTTGTCAGCGACACTCCCTTGAGCCCCAATGCCAGCGTTATTGACGACAATATCCAAGCGCCCAAACTTATCAACCGTCGCCTGAACGGCACGGTTCACGGAGGTACTATCTGCAACGTTACACTCTTGCCAATAGTGCTGATTTCCTGAATCGACAATATCGAGAACGGCAACACTGGCTCCTTCTTTAGCCAAAAGATCGGCGATCGCTGCGCCAATCCCTGAGGCGCCACCGGTCACAAGGGCCACCAAACCTTCAAAGCGTGCAGACATGATTCACTCCTCCCAAGCCCGGTAGGTTTGGCGTTGCCGACCCAGTCCTTCAATCTCGACTTCAACGACATCGCCTGATTTCAGATACGCAAAGCGTCCAGATACGGCGACTCCCTGAGGCGTTCCTGTCGAGATCACATCGCCTGGCTCAAGTTGCATGTACTGGGAAAGATCGCGCACGATCTCGGCACAGCTGAATATCATGTCGGCTGTACGGGAATCTTGCCGAGACTCTCCATTAACCCAAGAGCGCAATCTCACATCCGCTGGATTAAATTCATCTGCCGTTACGATCCAAGGTCCTAATGGCATATAGCCGGGGCTGCATTTACCCTTACTCCACTGTCCACCTGAAACTTCTAGCTGGAACGCTCGCTCGGAGAGGTCGTTAGCTAATACATAGCCGCCGATATGCTGCGCCGCATCTTCCAAAGAATCACAGTAGGCGGCCGTGCTACCGATAATGATACCCAGTTCAACCTCCCAGTCAGTCTTCAGGGAGCCACGAGCAATGGTAACGGTGTCATTTGGGCCTGCAATGGTATTGGGCGTTTTGAGAAAGACGATAGGGCTCTTCGGCGGCTCCGCACCGGATTCAGCCGCATGGGCGGCGTAATTCTGCCCGATACAGATCACCGCTGAAGTGGTCGCCACGGGGGAGCCATAGCGAATATTATCGTCAATATTAACAGCGGTAAGACGACCTTTTTCAACCAATTCACTAAGTTTCCGCACCCCACCAGAGGCCCAGAATTCGGGGCCAAAATCACCTACTGGCGAAGCGTCGTACAACACTCCATCAATCTCAACAAGCGGCGTTTCATATCCAAGTTCACCACGGCGTAACAGCTTCATACTTCCTCCTTAAGCAGACCCAGAGTCCGCAGATCATTCCAGAATGCTTCGGGTATTTCGGATGACGCGAGCGCAAGATTCTTCTCAACTTGCGCAACCGAACGCATACCGGCCATAACATTCACGACAGCAGGATGCCGCTTGGGAAAGTTCAGCGCGGCCTCAGGAAGGCTCACTCCATGATCACGCGCCACCGCAGCAATCTGCCGCGTCCGATCCAGTGCCCACTTGGGTGCGGGGCCGTACTCATACCACGCACCCTCGGACGGCTCTTCGCGCGCAAGTAATCCAGAGTTGAAAACCCCAACGGCAATAACGCCCACTCCTTTCACCTGACAGGCTGACATCAACCCCACTTGCTCCTGCTCAAGCAGGGTATACCTACCGGCAAGCATGATTAAATCGGGGTCGGAATGGTCCACGAAACGGCGCAGCATAGCGGCGTCTTTAGAACCAATACCCCACGCTGAAATAACCCCTTCGCTGCGAAGTCGATTCAGCATGGGTACCGCACCGCTGATCGCCTCATCAAAACGGTCAGTCGGCTCTTCAGGATCATGAATCCAGAGAATGTCGACAGCGTCGAGTTTCAGTCGCCCCAGCGACTCTTCAAGGCTGCGCTGTACCCCATCGGCGGTATAGTCACGAAGGCGCGTTAGATTATCGGGAACAAGAAAACCATTTTGATGATCAGAACCCTGCGGCATTGGGTTCTCTCTTAGCAGTCTTCCCACCTTGGTGGAAATAACGTAATCCTTGCGCGACTGCCCACTAAGCGCTCTACCAATCCGCTCTTCGGAAAGCCCTAAACCATAATGTGGGGCGGTGTCGAAGAACCTTAGCCCGCCCTCCCATGCGGCTTCTACAGCGTTAAAGCAATCCTGCTCTGCTACCTCTTTGCCCATGTTTCCAAATTGCGCCGTACCAAACCCTAACTCACTAAAGGCGGTGCTGAGCTTGTCAGGTAAACGATGAGTAATAGAAGATACGGTCATTGACTTGGTCTCCTTGAGTAGATACGAAGGGCATTCTCGTGGGCAATTGCCGCACGGTGTTCAGCAGGCAAGAGTTCTAATACTCGCAAGCACCAATCGTAGGTATCCAGGCTAACGGGATAGTCACTGCCGAGTAGGCAACGCTGAGGGCCGAAAAGCGCAACGGCGGCCCCCACCACGCCAGCCGTAACATCTTCCAGCGCTATAGACCCTTGGCATTCCGCAGGCAACCCGGAGAGCTTGCAATGTACGTTGGGTAGCTCCGCAAGACATGCCAAGTCTCGGTGCCAATTGAGCATGGCCTGTTTATTACCAACCTCAGGCTTTCCCATATGATCCAGCACCACAGTAAGCTCAGGCACTTGCGAAAGCAGTTGGGTGAGTGCAGGTAATTCCCCGGCCCTAACGCAGGCATCAAACGGAATGCCGTTGTCTGCAAGTCTTTTCATTCCCTGTAAGAGATAAGGCGAGTTGAAGAGGTTACGATCCTGTAGAAGCCTACGCACACCAACCAACTTGGGCGTTGTAACTCTTTCCAGCCTTTCAGTAGCGTCATGTGCCTCGAGCGCCACACCAGCCACGATGCCGTAAACCCGCGAGTCCTTCTCTGCTATATCAGCGAGCCAATCAGCTTCCTTGACGGGGTCATCGGCATCGGCTTCAACGAGAATGTATTGGCGTTTCTCAACCCGCTCGGGGATGGCTGATTTGGATGGCAATCCTGCTTGAGCAAGCCACGAAACACAGACAGCTGACGTGTCCCAGATGTGAAGGTGTGTATCGATAATCATGGCACGCCGACCGTCAGCAAGAGATTCGAATACGGGCGTGTTTCACCGGTAGCAACGAGAAGGCATACGTCGGGCTCACGACAAGCCGCATAAAATTCCATCCGCGCCAAACTCGACCATATGATGTCTTCTCCGCCACGATGAACATGCGAAGCCAGCAACTGCTGAAATTCCTTAACAGCTTCAGAGGCACCGCCTTCGGCCGTTTGCATATAAATCGCAGACTCCACATAAATCGTCTCTGCTACCGCCTTTAAAACGTCGGCAGCCGGAATCATTCCTGCACAAAGGTTTAAGTGGACTCTTGGAGCAGTAGGCGGCGCCCCCGTTGAATGCGGATAAAGCGCATCAGCAATGAGAATCTGCGCTCCATGGCCCGCCTCAGCTAGACCAGAAAGCAACGCCGGATGCAGAACGCGTCCTTTCATCATATAGCGGCTCCGTCTCGGCGCTTCTTCCACTCAGAACCATTCGGCCAAGCCCAACTCGCCAGCGACTCCGTTTTTATTTCCGCCGAGTAGCCAGGAGCTTCCGGCAGCAAGTAAGCCCCGTTTTTAACTCTGCAAGGATCAACGAAATGTTCGTGAAGGTGATCCACGTATTCAGCAACACGCCCCTCCATCGGGCCTGAGACCGCGACGTAATCAATCATCACCAAGTGGCTAACAAGCTCACAAAGCCCGACACCACCCGCGTGAGGACACACGGGTTTCGCGAATTTTTTAGCCATGAGTAAGACAGGAATAATTTCGTTGATACTGGCGAGTCGGCAGGAATCGATCTGGACAAAATCGACAGCGTTGGCTTGCAGTAACTGTTTGAACAGTACACGGTTCATACCATGCTCACCGGTCGCGATGCCAATGCCCTCATCGCGAACACCATCGGCAATAGCGCGGTGGCCTAAAACATCATCAGGGCTAGTGGGCTCTTCAATCCATAGCAGGTTGTGATGGGCTAACTCCCGCACCCTCTGGATCGCTTCTGGCACATCCCAAATCTGGTTGGCATCGATCATTAACGATCTGTCCGAGCCAATCACCGAACGAGCAATACCCAGCCGACGCTCATCGTCTTCAGGGTTTGCACCGACCTTAAGCTTAATATGCTGATAGCCCTCCTCAATCGCTTCGCGGCAGAGCCTTTCAAGCTTTTCATCCGAATACCCCAGCCACCCGGCGGATGTTGTATAGCACTGAAACCCATGATCCTTGAGATCGGAAATTCGTTCTTCACGATATTGGCGCTGCTCTTCCAGCATGGCGACGGCCTCATCGGCCGTCAGCACATCAGAGAGGTAGCTAAAGTCGAGTTGATTGACGAGATCAGCCGGTTCCATTTCACAGATATATTGCCAGAGCGGCAGCCCTGCTCGGCGTGCTGCAAGATCCCATACCGCATTCATCACAGCGGCACGAGCCAAGTGAACGACCCCTTTATCTGGCCCGAGCCAACGAAGCTGAGAGTCCTCTGCAAGTTCACGGTAGGCTTGCCCAGGCTTATCGCATAACTCAGCCACATCACGTCCGACGAAGCGAGAGGCTAATGCGCTAACCGCTTGAAGGCAGATATCATTTCCACGCCCTATGGTAAAAGTAAACCCGCATCCATAGAGCGCATCATTGTCCGTTATAAGCCGGAGATAAGCGGCAGAGTAATCTGCATCCTTATTAACAGCATCAGATCCATCGCTACTGTCTGACGTAGGAAATCGCAGATCGATAAGGTCAATGGCAGTAATAGCAGTCATCTTTGAACCTCAAATTCATATGATGTATTTAACTCTGGCTTAATTCTTACGCTAGCTTCAAACTTTCTTAATTCACCGCAATAACCCAGGAAAGCGCATGAGTGAAGACAACCTCGCAGACAACGCTGTACGCCGCCCATCACAAAACGAAGTGGTTGTTCAAGGCATCCAGGACATGATCACTTCGAGAGAGATCAAGCCTGGTGATAGGCTCCCTGTAGAGTCCCTACTTGCCGAGCGTTTCAATGTATCTCGCAGCTCTCTTCGAGAAGGTGTACGCGCACTGGTTGCCATGGGCATCCTAGAAACAAGGCAAGGCTCCGGCACTACCGTTACAACGCTTGATCCTCATTTACTTCTTAAACCGCTGGTTTTTTGGGCCAGCATTCAGGGCGACAAATCCTCACTTGACCTGCACGCTGTGCGCCAAGCACTTGAAGTTGAGTCTGCTGCTACCGCGGCTTCGCGAAGGACACCGGAAGATATTGAGCAACTCAAACACCTTCTCAAAACGGCGGAACCTGCCATTCGAGCTAAAGATCACGAAGCTGCCATGGCGATAGACCTGGAGTTTCATCTCACGGTGGCAAGGATCTCCCGAAACCCCATCCTTATCGCTCTTTTAGAAGCACTGTCTCGTCCAACGCTAAGAATGAGGATATGGCAGTCCATTTACCGCGGGGGCCGCCTGGACACGACTCACCATGAACATCTGGCAGTACTGAATGCGATTGCCGCTGGCGACCCCATTTCAGCGCATGCTGCCATGCACACTCACCTGGCTCAGGTTGCCGTTAATCTGGAAGACTGATCCCCGGCGATAAGCACTAGGCTAGATCCTCAGAATTGGCTGACTCCGGTGCAGGATTACGCAACACATACATGCCGTACCCAACGATCACCATGAAACACCCCATCACTACCAGGTAACTGATTCGAGCCGATGTCATATCGATTACCCACCCTTGTAACGGAGGAATAAGTGCGCCTCCAACAATCGCCATAACTAGCCCCGCAGCACCATATTTGGTGTCCTGACCAAGCCCAGTGAGTGCGATGCCATAGATAGTGGGAAATAGAAGTGAAATACAGGCACTCAGCAGAACGATAGCGACTGACCCAGCGATGCCACCACTTATTACAGCAAACAGGGATAGCCCTACGCCCAGCACACACATAAGCGTCATTAACTTACGTGGATCAAAGCGCCCCATTAACCCCACCATAAGGAAGCGGGAGAACAAAAAGACCAACAGAGATGCCTGAAGCCAGTACCCTGCGACGGTATTGCTAACGCCCAGGTTTTCAGTGATGTAGTGGAGCGTAAACGTCCAGGCGCACGTCTGAGCAGCAACATTAAAGAACTGGGCGACAACACCAAATGAGTAGCGACGATTTTTCAACAACCGCCCCAAGCGGCTACCAGGCAGCTTCACAGCGTCTGCTTTGCGGTCTGACATCAAAGCCGTATGCGCCGGAACGCGCACCATAGCGATGGCGATAGCAATAACAATGTAGAGCAACGCCAATGTTATATAGGGGCCCATCACAGCTTGCAGCTCGGCTGACTGAATGCTTTCAAGCTCTTGTTGCGAAAGTGCCGCACGATCTACCGCTGTGGCGGGATTAACATGGGGCAAAATAAAGATCGCAGCCAACAACACGCCAAGGTTAGAACCAATAGGATTGAAGGCCTGTGCAAAGTTAAGCCGGCGCGTCGCATTGTGCCGTGGCCCCATAGCCATGACATAAGGATTTGCTGACGTCTCCAAAATAGAGAGTCCCGCCGCCAGCGTGAACAAAGCGACAAGAAACATTGAGTAGGTCATTACAATTGAGGCAGGAAAGAAAAGAAAACCGCCTGTGGCGGCCAAAAGCAGGCCGATCAGCACACCACCCTTATAGCCAAGCTGCGAGTTAATCCAGGCGGCTGGAATGGCTAACGCGAAGTACGCCCCGTAATAAGCAAATTGCACCAACGAAGACTGAAACGCGCTCATTGAGAAAACTGAACCGAAAACCGATACCAGCGGGTCGGTCAAGTTTCCAGCCAACCCCCATGCCGCAAAACAGGCAACTATCAACAAGAATGGCAGGCGCATGCCTTTGTGGAGGAATGGTTCTTTTTTTAATTCTGAATTCTCTTTAGACGATAGTTCAGCAAGCTGTGATTGCACGAGCAACTCCTTGTTATATTATTATTCAAGACTAATTCATCTGATGAATTTCGCTGAAAGTAAAATAGCCAACTTGGATGTATATGGCAAGCTTCGGCTTGCTAGCCATTCGTCTAAGGTTTCTAGCGAGAATTGGTTTTCTTGAATACTGGAGTTGCTATACGTATACCTGATCCAGTTGTGTCCAATGTTAGCCACTTCACTATTGCTTTCTCTTTGAAAGGCTGACTTGTAGCAGCAAAATTGTGTAAAAATAACCAAATAGGACAACAACAATGACCGTCATGAACGCCGAACAAATCGAACGCTTCCTCGATGATGTCTTTCCCCAGCGAATGGGCAAGATAGAGAGCGTTGGAGAGATGTGCGCTACCATGCGCCTAAGCATTGGCCATGAGCACCTGCGCCCTGGCCCCCGC
>NZQO01000078.1 GCA_002693605.1 Flavobacteriaceae bacterium | reverse complement strand
GAACGACCCGTACACAATTTGGTCATTAAATTGAAATAACAACATAGGTGTGGTATCCTCCCGACGGGCGTTGTAATAGTCAATTTTATGGTAAATGGTGGCCTGCACACCTTCAGCGGGTACATGCTCAAATTGGTCATTGAAAACCGCAAGGGCCCGTGTGGTCATACCGCGATGGTGAAGACCGTACGATTGTGCCGAATTTCCACCCGAGCTGAGTGCATAGTAAAGCAAACCGCCCGCTACGCCAAACATACCCGTCATCACACCCACCATCGGGTCTACGTTGCGGCTATTGTCCAATTTGGCATTATTTCCCCTCGATTCGTTCCAAGAGCCGTAGGTTATTTGGTGCCGGCCGTTCACCTTGTTCACGACCAACCCGATGGGGTCGGTATTTAACGAACGCAGAAACTTGTGGCCATCTACCACCTTGCGTTTGCGCTTGCTTGGCTTTTCCTGCAAGGTGGCGGTATTCGAGATAGGGATTTTTTCCGAAGCGCCCAAGGCATACGAGTTAACCGCGTTGCCGGTAACCCAGTTGGTAGCCATAAGGTGCAGGCTATCGTTGGTGCGAACCATTTGATAAAGTACGGAATCCTTTAGGTAGGAGTTGGATTGTCTAATGTTTTTTTCAGAAACGACTTCGCGTTGCGAAATGACCTGGGTGCCAATTTCGCCATTTATAATGTCTATCGTCAGCAATTGCGTACTGCCGGCATTTCGGTCTACCGTGAAAACAAATCTGCTTCCCTGTCGAAATACTTTCGACGTGCGGGTAGCCTCTGGCAAGGCAGTGGGAAAAACGGAAGCCCCATCGAACCCGAGTGAGTAAAACTCACGCCATTGTTCGAAAAACAGTTCGTGGAACGGAACGCTCTCATTCCCAAGTTGGAACGAAAGTTCCGAAAGATCGAATAATTGGGAAGTACCCTCAAAATTGGGGGAAAGAAGATGGTGGAAAATCTTTGGTTGGTGTTTAGACGCCGTGAGTATATGAAGCCCATCGCTATCTCCATAAGTCCCGAGAATTTCTTGATCCAATAAGTTCAAGTCGGTAGTATGTGTAGTTACACTTTCGTTGGAAAGGTTAACCGTTTGACGGGTTAGCAGTGGGTTGCGCGCAGATTTGTACAGCAAATGGTAGTTTCCATCCGCGGTGGCAGTGGAGGCAACAAAGCTGCTGCGTCCAGCGGGGGGATTTACCGTAAGGTGGTTTAGGTAGTTGAAATTTCCGTCGAAACTGTTAAGATACAAGGATCGCCCGTCGTTTAAAAGCACTGCGAACCCCGTTTCCTCAGGTTGCTTAATAACAAACCCTTCCAGAATGGGCGCGCCACTTTCCGATTGGTGTACGATATTGGTAATTTCGGTCTGGGCGTTAGTTGCCACATAGCAAAAAAACATAATGAATGTACTCGCCAGTCTTGCCATTTCTGTTAGTTAATGGTAGTACCGTTGGTTACACCTTTGGCATCGGGGTTAACGAACACTAATTTTCCGTTGGAATCCTCGGTCATTAAAATCATTCCCTCGCTCTCTACACCGCGCAGCGCCCTAGGAGCAAGGTTTACAAGCACGGTCACTTTTTTGCCAATAACCTCCTCGGGCGAAAAGCTCTCGGCAATACCCGAGACTATGGTACGCACATCGATACCCGTATCTACCTTCAGCACCAGCAATTTTTTGGTTTTCGGCATTTTTTCGGCCTCGATGATCTCACCTACCCGAAGGTCCAATTTAGTAAAATCGTCGAAGGTAATGGTTTCCTTCTGTAAATCGACCACGCGGTTGGCGATCTCGTTATCGGTCTTGCTCTTTTGTAGTTTGTCCAATTGATGTTGTATTTGTTCGTCTTCTATTTTGCTGAAAAGCAACTCGCTCTTTCCGATGCCGTGGCCTGCCGCCAGCAGGGCCTGCTCCTTCGACACCTCGTTCCAAGTGGGCGTGGCTTTCTGTTCTTTTATTCGAAGCATTTTCTTCAACTTTTCAGAAGTAAATGGCAAAAACGGTTCGCTTAATATGGCTAGGGCCGAGGCAATTTGCAGCGCCACGTTCATCACTGTTTGCGTGCGCAGCGCATCGGTCTTGATCGTTTTCCACGGCTCCTCATCGGCCAGGTACTTGTTGCCCAAGCGCGCCACGTTCATCAATTCCTGCAGGGCTTCCCGGAAACGGTAGCGCTCCAGGCTACTTGCGATAACCGCGGGGTAGGCCCGCAATTCTTGAAGGGTCTTGCTATCCACTTCGGAAAGCGGCCCCGGCTCGGGAACCGTTCCGTCGTAATATTTCTGCGTTAGGACGGTAACCCGGTTTATAAAATTTCCGAAGATGGCTACCAGTTCGCTATTGTTTCGCGCCTGGAAGTCGGCCCAGGTAAAGTCGTTGTCCTTGGTTTCGGGCGCATTGGCCGTTAGGGCATAGCGAAGCACATCTTGCTGATTGGGAAATTCCTTGAGATACTCGTGCAGCCACACTGCCCAATTTTTACTGGTTGAAATTTTATTGCCTTCCAAATTCAGGAACTCGTTGGCCGGTACGTTATCGGGCAAGGTGTAGGTCCCTTCTGCCTTGAGCATGGCAGGAAAGATGATGCAGTGAAATACAATATTATCCTTGCCAATAAAATGCAGCAGCTTGGTGTCCTCCCCTTTCCAGTAGGGCTCCCAGTCCTTACCCTCACGGGCGGCCCATTCCTTGGTAGCAGATATGTAGCCAATGGGCGCATCGAACCAGACGTAGAGTACCTTTCCCTCACCGCCCTCCACTGGAACGGGTATGCCCCAATCCAGGTCGCGGGTAACGGCTCGCGGACGCAAACCGTCGTCGATCCAGCTTTTGCATTGACCGTATACATTGGGTTTCCAATCTTTTTGGTGTCCCTCTAAGATCCATTCCTTCAGGAAGGATTCATAACGGTCCAATGGCAGGAACCAGTGCTTGGTTTCCTTTAAAACAGGTTTGGTGCCGGTAATGGCGCTCTTTGGTGCAATAAGGTCGGTTGCATTGTGCGAGGTGCCGCAACTTTCACACTGGTCGCCGTAGCTTTCCTCGAAACCGCATTTTGGGCAGGTTCCAACCACGAAACGGTCGGCCAAGAATTGCTCGGCCTCTTGATCGTACAGTTGCTCGGTTGTTTCCTCTATAAATTTTCCTTCTTCATAAAGTTTCTTGAAAAATTCGGAAGCGGTTTCATGGTGAATCTGGGCCGAGGTACGCGAGTAGTTATCGAATGAGATGCCGAAATCGACAAATGATTTTTTGATGATTGCGTGGTACTTGTCGATAATTTCCTGTGGGGAAACACCCTCCTTTTTAGCCTTCATGGAAATGGCGACGCCGTGCTCATCGCTTCCGCAGATAAAGGCCACCTCTTTATTTTGAAGCCGTTGGTAGCGCGCGTAAATATCTGCCGGCTGGTATACGCCCGCCAGGTGGCCGATGTGCAAAGGGCCATTGGTATAGGGCAAGGCTGCCGTGATGGTATATCGTTGTGGAGTGTGGTTCATGGTATGTGTAAAAGCGACAAAAATAGCGATTTTATCTGCGGAAGTATCTTTATGCGCTAAAAAGAAACCTTATAAAAGGCGATGATTGCCATTCCTCGATAGGGCATTTCGTCTTTATTTGATAAGCAGGGATTTGCTGTAAAATTGACCACCAATGGCAATACGATAAATGTATTGTCCCGTACTCAAAGTTGCCCGCACCTTTGCCAGTACGTCGATGTTGTGCGCGCCCGGAAAAAGCATTTCATTGGTTAACGCACCAATTTCGCGACCCGTTATATCGTATAGCCGCACATCGACATGGGCGGTGGTGGGTAGCTTAAAATGGATATATACACGATTATTTTTATAAACAGGGAAATGCTCAAACCGAGTGACATCCTCGAAAGATGGGGTTTCGAGCGTATCGCACGAAAAACCGAGATCTAAAGTCGTATATCCGTAGTTCAATAAAATACTACTCACCACAGACGGGTCGAGGCAGAACCAATCTGTCAATACGCTTGAGTAAACATCCCTGAAATCGGTTGTGGGAATGAGGTTATCATCGGCATCCCATTCGTTAATATCCGGATGTGTGCCCACGAATCCGCTACCGTTAAGCCCGGCGCCAAAGAGCATGACGGGAGACGCCGCACCGTGGTCTGTTCCGTTTGATCCATTTTCATAAGGTCTGCGGCCAAATTCTGAAATAGTCATGGCCAATACCTTGTCATCCATTCCGGCCGTCGCGAGGTCTTCGTAAAAGTTCTTAATAGATTTGGAGAGGTCTTCCAAGAGCGCGCGATGGTCGTTTACCTGATTGGCATGGTTGTCGAAACCGTCTAGGGTTACCATATATACTTTTGTTCCCAAACCGCCCTTTACCATTCGGGCAATCATTGCCAATTGCTCGGAAAGCGGGAGGTTTTCATAATTTACGGAATTGCTGGAAGCCATATAGGCATCATGAATTACCTGCGAATAGATATAGGTAGTGTTGGTCATAGCCCGAAGAAACTGTAGCTTATTTCCGTACAGACAATCGGGGATGTTCACTACGTCATGCAAATTTCCATTTTGGGCGACATTTTCCAGTTGACTTGCATTGGCAAAAGAGAAAGCGTAGGATGTATCGTTGCCTTCCAAGACAATATTATCGGTACTCCCAATCTGAATTGCCGGCGGAACCGCTGGCGGATTCACTAAATAATCTGGATAAATATCTTCAAAATAACGACCCCACCACCCCGTTGGCTCAACGAACTCGGGTTCACCAGATGCCCATATGTCAGAAGATCGAAAACGGGAAAGATTCTGGTTTTGGTAGCCAACCCCGTGGATAACTTTCATTTTACCCTCTCCCCACACAGATTGTAAACTTTCCATGTAAGTGGGAATGGCAAAATCTGCGTTCAGATTATAAAGGTCGTTTTGGGCATGTTTTATGGTTGGGCGAAGGTTGGCATAATCATCGTATGCATACACGGGTACAATGGTATTAAGACCGTCATTGCCGCCCTTGAGCCTGATGATCACCAAGATATTATCATTTTCACTTTGGGAGAGCGCAACGGCCAATGGAGAGGGTCTCGATGCACTTACGGCAGCCTGTCCCAACATGATGCCCCCCGCCCCCGCTAGGCCCAACGCCTGTATAAAGGACCGGCGATTCCAGACGGTATGCTCGCGGTCGTGAGCCGTTTTCTGTTTTTGATCTTTTCTTTTTCTAGATATATAATGGTACATAGGTTTGCTATTTAAGTTGAAAGTCGGGAATTTTCGCTAGGTGCTTCAGTAATTGCGATACTTGGTGGGGCGCCGACGTCCAGTCGAGGTTCCAGAGATTGTTGTCGTAATAATTCTGCGGAACATCGGCCTTGAAAATATTGGTTGCGATATCGTAATCAATCTGGGAGTAGAGTTCTCTCGCCATAAAATGATCTGTTACTACCTTGGTAATGAATACCGGATCGGTACTGTCATTAGAAAGTTCTTTTGCAAGATTCACGAGGTTTTGTCCGTGCCCATTGCTCATAAGATAGTTAATGTAGCTTTCCAAAAGTTTCCACCGGCCGGTAACCGTAGAGGTGTTAATCCATGTCTCGTCGCGCTGCCAGCCGGCTACATCGGGCGGATTGTAAATGTCTTGGTCTATTAGTATACAGTGATAAATCAGTGAGTCGAAATAATTTTGATCGCAATAAAGTCCAGATTCCTTAATAAACCCCAGGATAACGTCGTACGGACTTTTGATAATGGTACCCCGGGCATTTTCATCATAAAAATGCTCACTTTTAAAAAGCTGTTTCAATACCGGCACTAGTTCAAAATTGTTCGATACAAAAGTTTGGGCCAGAGGTTGTATTATGTTCGTCCTCACGAGTGAATCTATAATAGGGCTTACGAAATAGGCGTACAGCTTTTCGCAAATAAATAGCCCTATTTCTGTGCCTCGTTGGGCAAATAATATATCGATTACATCGTCGTATCCCCAGTTTCCTGTTTGGCCGAAAATGGTTTTTTGCCCATCATCAAAGGTGCTTGAGTCAAAATATATGGCTCCTCCCAGTGCATCGCGGTGGTTGAAGCCGGTTAACGCCCGGGCGGTGTTAATGATATCGCCCTGTGAATATCCATTTCCCTCTCCTAGTGTAAAGAGTTCGAGAAGTTCGCGGGCGTAATTTTCGTTAGGGCTGTTGTTCGTGTTTTCGAACCCGTTCAAATAAATGAGCATCGCAGGGTTTTTGCCTATTACACGTACTAGCTCCTTAAAATTTCCGAGGGCGTGCGTCTGCAGGGTGTTATAATATTGAAAGGCGTAAGGCGCGTGACCGTACACCTCGTGTTCAGTCACGAAGTGATTCATCCAAAAAAAAGTTAGCCTGCCGCGCAAGTTGTCGTTCAGTAAATCCTGAATGGTTTGATTTCTCCAGTAGCTAAAATTAGGTCCGTTCTCGGCTACGTAGTTAGGGAAATCTGCATTGCTGTAATAGCCCCAGGAAGGAGCGGGGGTTGGCGGTAAATTATAGGCAGAATCAACGAGCTCATCGATTAATTCAGCTGGAGTTAGGGTCAACTTCTCATCTACCTCATTTTGGGAGGCTCCAAAGGCTAACCTCCGGTAGGTATGTTTTATTTTTGCAGCATTCCAAGGGCTCTGTTGATTGGGTTGAAAAACATTTAAGGTTCCATTGTTACAGGTCATGGAAGCCAAGGCATAATCCATAGTTAAGTTTTTTTCTGATTTGGGGCGGCAAATCTATTGAAAGTTAGCATATTACAAAACAGAAAAATCGGTTTTAACGTATGTTGAATATTTATAGTTATCTTGATCTCATTAAAATTTCCTTATGAAAAAACCCCCATACCTTGCTAAGGGCGACACAGTAGGCATTTTGTCTACCGCCCGAAAAATTTCACGGCAGCAGCTCGAGCCATTTTTGGAGTTGCTAAAGAGTTGGAACCTGAACTATAGCCTGGGTAAAACTATAGGTGCAGAGGAAAACCAATTTGCCGGTGGCGATGATCTTCGCCGACAAGATTTACAGCATATGCTGGATGATCCTAACATTAATGCAATTTGGTGCGCCAAGGGGGGGTACGGAACGGTACGCTTATTAGATGATTTGGATTTCACAAAGTTCCTTGAGCATCCCAAATGGATTATAGGCTATAGCGACATAACCGCGCTGCACTCACACCTCCATAATTTGGGAATTGAGACCATTCACGGGCAGATCGGCGAGAATATCGAGAAGAAAAGTGATGCCGCGAGAAGTTCCCTTAAGAATATTTTATTCGGAAATAACCATTCAATCCTTTTTTCCGAAGAAGTGCACGAGAAAAATCGATTGGGCGTTGCCACCGGCCCATTGGTGGGCGGTAACCTCTCGCTTTTGTACTCGCTCTGCGGCAGCCCCTCGGCCCTAAACACCGATGGCAAGATTTTGTTCATTGAAGACCTAGACGAATACCTGTACCATGTGGACCGTATGATGATGAACCTGAAGCGCAACGGAATGCTCGAAAACCTACGGGGATTAATTGTGGGTGGTATGACGAAAATGCACGACAATAACCAGCCCTTCGGAAAAGCTGCCGAGGAAATCATCTTAGATTCCGTTTCCGGATACGATTATCCAGTATGTTTTAATTTTCCGGCAGGCCATATAGACGACAACCGCGCGCTTATCTTGGGAAGGGAAGTGGAGCTGAGCGTACAAACCACCGAAATAGCGTTGCATTTTTGAAACCACAATCGCGCTAAAAATACTATGGCCACACACAACGAACTTGGTAAGATTGGCGAGGAGCTTGCCGCGCAGTTTCTCGTCCGAAAGGGCTACCAAATTTTGGAGCGCAATTTCTACTTCGAAAAGGCGGAAATCGATATCATCGCCCAAAAAAGCAAAGATGAAATTGTCATGGTAGAGGTGAAAACCAGGAACAGTGCCTTTTTCGGAGATCCACAGGCCTTCGTCACACCGTCCAAGATAAAGCTCATGGTAAAGGCGGCCAATGAATATATCATTTCGAATAAGATCGCTGCCGAGGTCCGGTTCGATATTATCGCCGTTCTAAAGAATAAAAACGAAGAGCGAATTGAGCATATCATGAATGCATTTTACCATTTCTGAGCTCGAAGTGTAATTGCCAGGCCAGAATTTTAAATCGAAATTTTATTCGCTTTTCCGAAAAGGTTCCAAAGCCAAGAGGGCCTTGTCTACCGATGTTATCCGTTCAAACGTGAGCAAGAGCCGCAACCCGTTGCGTGTCTGTTTCTCCTTCATCGTTACCCGTTGCGGGTGGCTCTGCACATATTGCAGGACTTGCGAAAAGATTGCGCTTTGGTAAAAAGCGCTTTGCTGATCGCTAATAAAATAGCCTACAAGCTTATTTTTCTTCATTACCACGCGTTCCAAGCCCATAGCGATGGCAATCCATTTAATGCGCACACTATTAAGCAGGTCTACTGCCGGCTGGGGCAGCTCGCCAAAGCGGTCAATCAATTCGGTCTCAAATTTCTGAAGTTCCGCTTCCGTTTTCAATTCGTTGAGTTTTGTGTACAGGTTCAACCTTTCGGGAATGTTATTGATGTAATCATCGGGGAAAAGCAATTCAAAATCGGTGTCGATCACCGTTTCCTTAACATAGGTTTTCTTTTCGTGTTCGGTTCCTTCATAGAGGTCCTTAAACTCCTTTTCTTTCAGCTCGTCTATTGCCTCGGCGAGTATTTTCTGATAGGTTTCGAACCCAATCTCATTTATGAATCCACTTTGTTCGCCGCCAAGTAAATCGCCCGCGCCGCGAATTTCCAGGTCTTTCATGGCAATATTGAGTCCGCTGCCCAGTTCCGAAAACTGTTCCAGCGCGGTAAGGCGCTTGCGGGCATCTTCGGTCATTGCCGAGTAGGGCGGGGTAATAAAATAGCAGAACGCCTTCTTATTGCTACGGCCCACGCGCCCGCGCATTTGGTGCAGGTCTGACAAACCGAAATTATTCGCATTATTTATGAATATGGTGTTGGCATTGGGAACATCCAACCCACTTTCGATAATCGTGGTACTCACCAATACATCAAACTCGTTGTTCATAAACCCGAGCATGAGGTGCTCGAGTTTTTTTCCTTCCATCTGGCCGTGCCCAATACCTATTTTGGCGTCGGGGACTAACCGCTGTATCATTCCTGCCACCTCCTTGATATTTTCAATACGGTTGTGAACGAAAAATACCTGTCCGCCCCGCGATATTTCATAGCGAATTGCATCGCGAATGGTTTCCTCCCCAAAGCGGATTATGTGAGTTTCCACCGGGTATCTGTTGGGCGGGGGAGTGGTAATAACGCTCAGGTCGCGCGCGGCCATCAAGCTAAACTGCAACGTTCGTGGTATGGGCGTAGCGGTCAGGGTAAGGGTGTCTACGTTCTCCTTGAGGGTCTTTAGCTTATCCTTAACTGCCACGCCAAATTTTTGCTCTTCGTCTATAACGAGTAGGCCAAGATCCTTAAATTGCACTGTCTTGTTGGTAAGCTGATGGGTGCCGATAACGATATCGAGCGAGCCATCCTTGAGGCCGTCCAATACGGCCCGCCGTTCCTTTGCGCTTCGGAAACGATTGAGATAATCTACCTTGACAGGCATCTCGGCAAGACGCTCGCTAAATGTCTTGAAGTGTTGAAAGGCCAAGATGGTGGTTGGCACCAATACGGCAACCTGCT
>NZQO01000077.1 GCA_002693605.1 Flavobacteriaceae bacterium | reverse complement strand
TATTTCTTTTCCATGGCATCTAGAAGCGCGTCTACATCTAAGCCAGGGGTGAGCTCAATTTTCTTTTTCCCCATAAAATAGGATGGATAACGCCCGCGCAATTGGCTTACGGGTACTTTTTCCTGTGCGAGGAAACTGAGAAACAGCGTGATGCCTACTAAACTATCCCTTCCGTAATGTAGCTCGGGATAAATGATACCGCCATTTCCTTCACCACCAATAATAGCCTTTGTGTTCTTCATCTCTGCCACGACATTTACCTCGCCCACGGCACTGGCAGTATAAAGGCCGTTATGTTTTTCGGTAACATCACGCAGCGCACGCGAAGAGGAGAGATTGCTTACCGTATTTCCGGGCGTATGCTGCAATACGTAATCTGCAACCGCCACGAGGGTATACTCTTCTCCAAACATAGTGCCCTTCTCATCTATGAATGCAAGGCGATCTACGTCTGGATCGACTACGATACCAAAATCTGCGTTTTCGGAAACCACCTTTTCCATTAAATCGCCTAAATGCTCCTTCAACGGTTCTGGATTATGCGGAAAATCTCCGGTAGGATCGCAATATAATTTTACCGTTTGCACCCCTAGCTCTTGTAGCAACAAGGGTACGGCAATACCGCCAGTGGAGTTTACCCCGTCTACCACTACCTTGAAATTAGCCTTTTTAATGGCCGTCGCATTTACCAGTGGCAGCTCAAGAATCTCGTCGATATGCAAATCGATATAAGCATCGTTTGTGGTAATTTCACCAAGATCGTCAATCTCGGCAAATACGATTTTATCAGTTGCGGCAAGATCCAAAATTTCCTGTCCGGCAGAGGCATTGAGGAACTCCCCTTTCTCGTTAAGCAATTTTAGCGCGTTCCATTGTTTGGGGTTATGGCTGGCGGTGAGTATGATGCCCCCGTCTGCACGTTCCATCATTACGGCCATCTCTACCGTGGGCGTGGTGGAAAGACCTAAATCAATTACATGAATCCCGAGTCCTACCAACGTGTTTATTACCAATTGCTGTATCATTTCGCCCGAAATCCGCGCATCTCTCCCCACCACTACGCGATAGTTTTCCTTATTGCGCTGTTGTTTTACCCAAGTTCCATATGCTGCGGCATACTTTACCGCATCAATGGGGGTTAGGTTATCTCCGGGTAAACCGCCAATGGTACCGCGAATTCCTGAAATGGATTTAATTAACGTCATCCTGAAAAAAAATTTGATCAAAGATAGCAAATCTAGCCCCAATGGCTTGAGCCGTTTTCGTAAATTGTACCGGATGAATTTTTTGGCACATATATACCTCTCTGGTGCAGATGAGGAAATTACCATAGGGAATTTTATTGCCGATGGCATTAAGGGAAACAAATACCTTAGGCAACCTCACAAAATACAAAAGGGGATATTGCTGCACCGAGCTATTGACACCTTTACCGATGCCCACCTAATAGTGCGGCAGAGCACCGCGCGCCTTCACCCCAAGTACAGTCATTACAGCGGCGTGATTGTAGATATACTCTACGATCATTTCCTGGCGAAAAACTGGAACGAATATCACCCACAGCCATTGATGGGCTATGTTGAGGAATTTTACCAATTGCTACAGCGTAATTTCGCGCTATTGCCCACCCGAATTCAGCGAATGATGCCCCATATGGTGCGCGATAATTGGTTGCTAAGTTATGCCACGGTAGAAGGGATCGGCACCATTTTGGCCCAGATGAACGTGCGCACAAAAAACAAGTCGAATATGAATTTTGCGGTTTTTGAATTGGAAACCTACTACGCTGAATTTGAAGCTGAATTCAAGGCTTTTTTTTCCGAATTAATCGAATTTGCAGACCACACCAGAAACGAATTACTGAACGAATGAAACATCTGTCCCTCTCCATTTTACTATTGTTTGTACTCCAAGCATGCAAGGACAAACCGCAAGTGGGCACGCAAGCACCTAACGTTCCACAAGTGGGGTTGATAGCCGATAGTGCTATGGTAGTGTCGGCCCGAGAAGAGGCTTCCCGAATTGGCACTCAAATATTACAAATTGGCGGCAATGCGTTCGATGCGATGATCGCCACTGAAATGGCCCTCGCGGTGACATACCCTTACGCAGGCAATCTGGGCGGCGGCGGTTTTATGGTTTACCGAACGCAATATGGCGAATTGGGAAGTTTCGACTACAGGGAGAAAGCCCCTATGGCAGCCACGAGAGATATGTACCTAGATGCTAACGGCAACTATCAATCGGAAATCAGCAAGCAAGGAAGTCTCGCGGTGGGCGTTCCTGGCACGGTCGCCGGTATATTCGCAGTGCATCAAAAACTCGGATCGTTACCCATGGAGGTTATCTTGCAGCCCGTGATCGATCTCGCGCGTCGCGGATTTGAAATTACCGAGAGCCAAGCAGAGCGATTTGCGCAATACGGCCCTGTTTTCGAGAAAATTAACGGGGAATCATCCTTGTTCTCACGCGCATATCAACAAGGTGACACCCTGAAAAATCCAGCACTAGCCGAAACGCTTGCACGCATTGCGCTCGAGGGAAGGCACGAATTTTACGGTGGCCATACAGGCCAAGAACTGGTTTCATACCTTCGGGAAAGAGGCGGCGTTATTACCCTTAAGGATCTTGAGGCATACGAGGCCGTGTGGCGCGAGCCCGTCATATTTCAGTATAAGGAGTTGCGCATCATTTCCATGGGACCTCCTTCTAGTGGGGCGATTGTTCTTGGGCAAATCATGAAAATGATCGAGCCCTTTCCCATCGCTGAATATGGCCATAATTCCACAAAGGCAATTCAGCTAATTACCGAAGCCGAACGTCGCGCTTATGCCGATAGAAGCTTCTATCTGGGCGATCCAGATTTCGTTTTGATTCCAGAGGACACCCTTCTTTCCTATTCCTATTTGACGGAACGAATGTCCAACTTTTCATTCAAACGGGCCACACCCTCCGCGACCTTGGGTCCGGGCTCAATCCAGATGGGCGAAAGTACCGAGACAACGCATTACTCAATCGTAGATGCCGAAGGAAATGCCGTGGCGGCAACTACTACCCTAAACGCTGCTTACGGTTCAAAACTCTACATTCCACAATTGGGCTTTTTCCTGAATAACGAAATGGACGATTTCAGCGCTAAACCAGGGGTTCCGAATATGTTCGGGCTCATTGGTGGGGAGGCCAATGCGATAGCGCCCCAAAAGCGAATGCTCAGTTCCATGACTCCCACGATCGTGGAACGGAATGGCGAGTTATGGATGGTGGTGGGCACGCCGGGAGGTTCGGCTATAATAACCTCGGTCCTGCAAGCAATTTTAAACGTTTATGAATTTGGCCTTCCCATGCAAGAGGCCGTGAATAGGCCTCGCTTCCATCACCAATGGCTCCCCGATGTGGTGCAGTTTGAACCTGATGGATTTGCCACTTCCGTGCTCGATTCGCTTACCGCCAAAGGATATACCCTTGATTTGAATAACACTCCCGTAATTGGCAAGGTTGATGCCATCTTAGTTTTACCAGATGGCCGACTCGAGGGAGGGGCTGATCCGCGGGGGGATGATACCGCTGTGGGATACTGAAAAGGTTGTTTGTCGGAATTGTAATACCACATATCGAAATGTAAGTAATATACTACACTGTGTAGGAAAATTAGCTAATTTTGGGGGAACGCAGTTTCAACTAACAGCGCGAAACCAAACTCTTAACACGGCAAAATCAAACAGGGGAGCTACAATTATATAATTCCGTTTTTTCCTAATCCTATTTTACACCATTTCAAAAAAAGTGGTTTGCACGCCCTATTTAGATTGGTCTCACGATATTTTGTATCGGCCGTACAGACTCGGTTTCGCGTACTTTGATTGTATGAGAAAAAAATCTTTTATAAAAGATTTGTACGCCTTTGTCCCGCTATTGCTAAGCGGGCTTCTCTGCATTGCCCTTATTTTTCTGTTATGGCAAAAACTCGTTGACGAACCCGAGTTTACGGTAAAGCTTTCCGAATTGGCCACCGTCTTCATTAGCATTAGCGGCTTTCTCTCGGCCATCATCATGGTGTACCTAGCCGCCTCGGCACTTACTGTAAAAACAAATAGAAATCAAGTAATCGATTCGCTGAGCAAGGTTACCCAACAAATGCATCATTTCCGAAGTATCATTGAACTGCTCATGCAGTCGAAAATGTGGCTGCCGGGCCTCAAGGAGTACATAGACGAGGAATATGCCGGACTCACCTTTTTCGAAGTGAAGGAATTTTACAAGGGAAAATCGAAATTGGCTATCGAATTTTTGCAAGAGCACCATAATTATGCCGATACCGAAAACCTCTACCTCGAGCTGAAGGCACTGTTAATGACCGACCCGAAGCAGAAAAAAATCCCGGAAACGATTTCGTACCCAAAGGTGTACGATAAACCCATTGTTGAAAAGTGGCTCGAGCACAAATGCGGTTCGGGCCTTTGGTATTATTTCGGGTATAAATACGGGATCTACAAGGAAGCGTTGGACTATGAGGCCGTGTTCGAAAGGCATCAGGAAAAGATCATGACCCTTGCAAACACCATAGACTCGAAGGCATTCGAGGATTCCTCCTTCAACGAGGTATTTCTGTCGAAGTTGGGCGAGTATATGGCCAACGAGGTATTGCCAAAATTATATCAGTTTCAAGACCGGATGGACGAAAGGCTTCCCGCCATCATGCGTTACCTCTATGGCATATTTCTTTTATTGGTGTTGTTCGGGGTATTGCTGCCGCTCACTTCGCTCCTATTTTCGTGGGCTCCTTTATTACTTATTATCAGTTTCTCGTTCGTGGTGAGCACTATTTTCTTCATAGCTACCACTTTCTACCCGTTTATAACGCGGGAGGTTAACAACTAAGCAACAGTACCCGACTGTCTTAACCATCAAAAATTAACAGGCGTGGCACTCAGCCTGTTCTCAAATTTCATTTCAATTGAGTACCTTTGCAAACTATGGCAAAAAACGATGATTTTATCGAGGTTCTTGGCGCTAGGGTGCACAATTTGAAGAACATTGATGTAAAAATACCGAGGGATAAGTTGGTGGTAATTACGGGGCTTTCGGGCAGCGGTAAATCGTCTCTCGCCTTCGATACCATCTATGCCGAGGGCCAACGTAGGTACATCGAGACGTTTTCGGCCTATGCCCGGCAATTTTTGGGGAATCTCGAACGGCCCGACGTGGATAAAATAGACGGCCTCTCCCCCGTAATTGCCATAGAGCAGAAAACGACCAGCCGCAGTCCGCGCTCCACCGTCGGAACCATTACCGAAATATACGATTTCCTCAGGCTGCTCTTCGCCCGGGCAAGCGATGCCTACAGTTTCAATACGGGCGAGAAGATGGTGAGTTATAGCGATGCGCAAATCAAGCAGCTGATTTCCGAAGAATTCAGCGGTAAGAAAATTAGCATCCTTGCGCCTATAATCCGCTCGCGTAAAGGCCACTACCGCGAGCTGTTCGAGCAGATTGCCAAGCAGGGGTTCGTAAAGGTGCGGGTTGATGGGGAGGTGCTCGATATCGTGAAGGGAATGAAAATTGACCGTTACAAAACCCACGATATTGAAATAGTGATTGACCGCCTGAAAATTGGCGAGGGTAATGAGACCGACAAGCGGCTTTCCGAAACGATAACCACGGCCATGTACCACGGCGACGATGTACTGATGGTGTTGGATAACGAGACCCAAAACACGCGCTACTTCAGTAGGTCACTTATGTGCCCTACCACCGGCATTTCGTATCCCAATCCAGAGCCGAATAATTTTTCGTTCAACTCGCCAAAGGGCATGTGCCCCGAATGTAAGGGTCTGGGCAAGCGTTATAAGGTGAACCTGCAGAAAATAGTGCCCGATCCCACCTTATCTATCAAACAGGGAGCACTGGCACCGCACGGTCCGCAGAAGAAAAATTGGATTTTTAAGCAACTGGAGGTAATTGCAGAACGTTTCGATTTTAAACTGACCGATCCATTCGAGTCGATACCCGATATTGCCAAGGAAATTATTTTCCACGGCGGAAAGGAAAAATTTGAGGTCGCCTCTAAGACCCTCGGTATTACTCGCAATTACAACATAGATTTTGAAGGGGTGGCTACCTTTTTGCGCGATACCTTCGAGGCCAACGAATACAAATCGTTGCGTCGCTGGGCGAAGGACTATATGGACAAGATTTCGTGTCCCGAGTGCGACGGCAGCAGGCTCAGGGAGGAATCCCTAAACTTTAAGGTTAACGGAAAAAATATAGCCGAACTGGCCCATATGGATGTCATCGAGCTTTCCCATTGGTTCAAAAACCTTGAAAATGAGCTGTCGGAAACGCAATTGAAAATTGCTTCCGAAATCATCAAGGAAGTGCGCACGCGGCTACAGTTTTTGGTAGATGTAGGGCTAACGTACCTAGCGCTAGACCGCGGTTCAAAATCACTATCGGGTGGCGAGGCTCAACGAATTCGGCTGGCCACACAGATTGGCTCGCAGTTGGTGGGCGTGCTCTACATTCTGGATGAACCCAGCATAGGGCTGCACCAACGCGATAACGAAAAGCTTATCCATTCGCTCGTACAACTGCGCGACTTGGGCAATTCGGTCATTGTGGTAGAACACGATAAGGATATGATTGAAAGTGCCGATTATGTAATCGATATTGGTCCGGCGGCCGGCCGGCACGGGGGCGAGATAGTTTCGGAGGGAACCCCCAAGGAAATTGAATTACACCACACCTTGACGGCCGACTATCTAAATGGCACGAAAACCATTGAAATACCTGAAAAGCGACGTAAGGGAAGCGGGAAAAAACTTCGCCTGCAGGGCGCACAAGGCAATAACCTGAAAGCTATTTCGGTAGATTTCCCCCTGGGAACGATGATTGGCGTTACCGGAGTTTCGGGAAGTGGCAAATCAACCCTGGTAAACGAAACGCTCTACCCCATATTAAATGCGCACATTTACAATGGCGTTAAAAAGCCGATGCCGTATAAGGCCATTAAGGGCTTAAAGCATATCGATAAGGTTATAGACATTAACCAGTCGCCCATTGGCCGCACACCGCGTTCCAATCCAGCCACGTATACCGGTGTTTTTTCGGAAATACGCAGTTTGTTCGCCAAAATACCCGAAGCCCTCATTCGCGGCTACAAGCCCGGTCGCTTTAGCTTTAACGTCAAGGGCGGGCGCTGCGAAACCTGTCAGGGTGCCGGGGTGCGCGTTATAGAAATGAATTTCCTGCCCGATGTTTACGTGGAATGTGAGACCTGCCAAGGCAAGCGCTTTAACCGTGAAACACTGGAAATTAGGTATAAGGGCCACAGTATTTACGATGTACTGGCAATGACCATAAACGAGGCGTGTTCGTTTTTTGAACATATTCCGAAGATATACCGTAAGGTAAAGACAATACAGGATGTAGGGTTGGGTTACATTACGCTTGGGCAACAGTCTACAACCCTCTCGGGTGGCGAGGCCCAGCGCATAAAATTGGCCACGGAGCTATCTAAACGGGATACCGGCAACACCTTCTACATATTGGATGAGCCCACCACGGGCCTCCACTTTGAAGATATTAGGGTGCTCATGCAAGTACTGAACAAATTGGTGGGTAAGGGCAATACGGTACTTATAATTGAGCACAACCTAGACGTGATTAAAACGGTAGATTATATTATAGACATTGGGCCGGAGGGCGGCAAAAAAGGCGGCACCGTAATGGCACTGGGCACCCCCGAGGAGGTAGCCGAAAATACCAAGAGCCATACGGCGCGCTTCCTTAAAAAAGAATTACTTTCGCAAGGCCACAAAACAGCCATTGGCTAATAAAATATTTATGAGAAACGAAGCAAAGAGCAAGAACTGGAACGAGGTAAAGACAAACGATTCTTGGGCCATCTTCAAGATAATGGGCGAATTCGTTAACGGGTATGAGAAAATGAGCCGTATTGGCCCCTGTGTTTCCATTTTCGGGTCGGCCCGCACCAAGCCAGACCACGAATATTACAAACTGGCCGAACGCATTAGCAAGAAAATTACCGAAAATGGCTACGGTGTCATTACCGGGGGTGGCCCTGGAATAATGGAAGCGGGAAATAAGGGAGCCCACCTTGCCGGCGGTACTTCGGTAGGTCTGAACATAACCTTGCCTTTCGAGCAGCACGATAATCCGTACATAGATAGCGATAAGAGTATTGATTTCGATTATTTCTTCGTGCGGAAGGTCATGTTCGTAAAATACTCGCAGGGCTTCGTGGTAATGCCGGGCGGTTTTGGAACCTTAGATGAATTTTTTGAGGCCCTGACCCTGATTCAAACCCATAAAATCGATAAATTTCCGCTTATTCTCGTGGGATCGGAATTTTGGGGCGGACTCTTTGAATGGATCAAAACCACGCTATTGCAGGCAACCAATAATGTAAGTCCAGAAGACCTAGACTTGGTCCACTTGGTAGATAATGAAGAGGAGGTGCTTGATATTTTGAACAGTTTCTACGATCAATACCAACTAAGCCCCAATTTTTAAGCATTTCCCCCTTGATGGAATGAATTTTGATACACCCTTGGTTCAAACATTGGAAAGTATCTTGAACACACAACCTATAAACCCTGTTCCGGTGGCCCAGCGCGTTAAATCTCCCCAATATTCTTGAAGCCGTTTTTCGCCATAGCCCTCTTGTGGTGTGCTGCAACCTGGACCGTTCTGGGCCAGCACGAAATTTCTATTAATGCCCAGTTGCACCCCGAGACCAAAACCATTACGGTGCAACAGGAAATTCGATACACCAATACGGCCAGCGCTAGTTTGAACGAATTGTTCTTTAACGATTGGGCCAATAGTTTTTCCACCAAGACATCGCCTTTGGCGAAACGCTTCGCCGAAAATTTCGATAGTTCGTTCCATTTCGAAAAAAAGGAAGATCGAGGAGCTACCAAAAATCTTATGGTTACCGATGCGAATGGAAGGCCTTTACAGTGGGACCGCAACCGTGCGGTAGATATACTTAGGGTTTCACTGGCCAATCCGCTTGCGCCGAATGAATCGGTTTCAATTCAGTTTAATTATACCGTAAAGGTACCCGATGCAAAATTTACGCGCTTCGGGGCTACCGACCGCGGCGAATTTCGCCTGCGCTACTGGTACCTCTCTCCGGCCGTCTACAATGGTACGTGGCAGGTATATAGCAACAAGAATACAGATGACCTGTACGCTCCTCCTTCACAATACAATATTCGGTTTTCCGCGCCAGAACGCTACCACCTCGTATCTGCACTTAACGTAATTTCCGAGAGTATCCAGGATGGACTCCAAACAACACAGTTGTATGGTGAAAACAGAACCGAGGCAATTCTGTACCTCGATCTGTTCCACGATTTTGAAACTGTCGTGACCGATAAATTCCACGTTCTCACCAACTTGCGCGACGACAAGGTAACACCGCCCATTCGCGCCTTGGTAATCGACCGGGTTGCCCATTTCTTGAGTGAAAAACTAGGTTCATACCCCTTCGATAAGATGGTGGTGAGCGAAGTGGAATATAGAAAAAATCCCGTGTATGGCCTCAATCAGCTGCCCGATTTCATCAGTCCGTTTCCCGATGGATTTGAGTACGATATGGAACAGCTGAAAACGATGACGCGCGAATACCTCGAAACCACCTTGCCCCTTCACCGTCGAAATGACCATTGGTTAATAGGCGCTCTTCAAATTCACCTGATGATGGAATATGTGGACACCTATTATCCAAAAATGAAGATAATTGGCAATTTGAGCAATTTCTGGGTCATTCGCTGGGCCCACGCTTCCGATTTGGAGTTTAATGACCAATACCCGCTGCTGTATTTAAATATGGCACGCAACAACCTGCACCAATCGCTCACCACACCGCGCGATTCGCTGGTCAAGTTCAATGAGAGTATCGCGAACGATTATTACGGCGGGAAGGGATTGCAGTATTTGAAAGACTATTTGGGCCGGGATGCCCTTTCAAATACCATCAAGGAATTTTACCAAAAATACAAGCTGAAACCTGTCTCGACAAAGCAGTTCGAGGAGATTCTAAAGCGAAATTCCTCCTTGCCGGTTGACTGGTTTTTTGAAAATTACATCGGATCACGAAAAACCATCGATTTCAAGATAAAGAAGGTTGATGCGTTGGGCGATTCGCTACGCGTGGCCATAAAAAATAAAAAGCACAACCGGATGCCGGTTTCGCTGTATGGGGTTAAGGGTGACAGCACCGTATTTAAAACCTGGGTAGCTCCTTTCGATACGACTACCACTGTGACAATACCGTCATCCGGTGTCGAAAAACTGATCTTGAATAAGGAAGGTGTAATCACCGAATTTAACCGACGTAATAATTACAAGAACCTTCACGGATTGCTTAACAGACCCTTGCAGTTTAGGCTATTTCAGGATGTTGAGGACCCTGACTACAACCAGATGTTCTTTATGCCAATTTTTGAGTATAATTTATATGACGGATTTACCGTGGGGCCCAAATTGTACAACAAGACCGTTCTCCCTAAGGGAATTCACTATAAATTGGAACCACAGTACGGGTTTCGTTCCAAGACCTTAGTAGGTAGCGGTAGCTTGGTATACACGCAGCTTGTCGACACAAAGGACCTCTATTCCATGAGGTACGGTTTGTCAGGAAGTTATTTTTCATACGATCGTAATCTGTTTTACCGGCGGTTCACACCCTTTATAACCTTCGCCTTTAGGAATAACGATGATTTGCGCGACAACGAAAAGCAGTTTATAAATTTACGCAGTGTAAACGTATCGCGTGATGACAATCCAGCCGATCCAGACCAAGACCCAGATTACAGTGTTTTCAATTTTCAGTATGTGTACTCGAATCCGAATCTGATAAACTATTTCAGGGGCGTGGCCGATTACCAGATTTCATCGAAATTCAGTAAAGTTTCCGTAGAGTTTGAATATCGCAAGCTGTTCCTCAACAACCGGCAGCTAAACCTTAGGTTCTTTGCGGGGGCCTTTCTCTTCAACGATACGGGATTGGGTGAAGATTATTTTAGCTTTGCACTCGATAGACCCACCGATTACCTTTTCGACTATAATTACTATGGAAGAAGCGAGGACACCGGGGTTTTCAGCCAACAGTTAATCATCGCCGAAGGTGGCTTTAAATCGCAACTGGAACCTGCGTTTTCCAACAGTTGGCTTACCACCGTTAACGCTAGCACCAACATTTGGAAATGGATTTATGCCTACGGGGATGTGGGGATGATACACAATACGAACCAAGGAGCCGACTTCGTGTACGACACCGGCGTTCGGTTGAGCTTGGTGGCAGATTATTTCGAACTGTACTTTCCCGTATATTCCAATCTCGGTTTTGAGCCCAACCTGCCCAATTATGACCAACGCATTCGGTTTATCGTAACCTTGAGTCCCAAGACCTTACTGGGCCTCTTCACCCGAAAATGGTATTAAATTATGCAAAACTACTGGCGTATCCTAATCATACTTTGCCTCACCCTGGGCCTCGCGCCATTTCTGCCCGAGCCGCACCTGTGGGGAAAATTGAAATGGGTCGCGGGCGGCGGTCACGGAATGACCGTGACCGATTGGTTTGACCTGTTCCTACACGGAGCTCCCTTCCTACTGTTGATAGCCTATACAATGTTCAAGATCAACCAGCGTACGCCGAAAAAATAGGTTCGTCTCATTTTTTACCGAATCGAACAAATACCACATTGTAAAACATTCTTGTTTTCGCTACTTTTGTTGTCTGGAAAAACAGACCATTATGCAAGCAAAACCTGAATCTAAGCAAGACCTATCTTTCGATGACTTTAAGGCCGAAGTGCTCCACGACTACAAAATTGCCGTCACCAGCCGGGAGTGCAGCTTGTTGGGGCGTCGAGAGGTGCTGACAGGAAAGGCGAAATTCGGGATTTTTGGCGATGGGAAGGAAGTGCCCCAACTTGCCTGGGCAAAGGCCTTTAAAAATGGCGACTGGCGCAGCGGCTACTATCGCGACCAAACGTTTATGATGGCCATCGGCCAATTGACTATTCAGCAGTTTTTTGCCGGGCTATATGGCCATACCGATATTCAGGCCGACCCTATGAGCGCCGGTAGGCAAATGGGCGGGCATTTTGCCACCCATAGCTTACACAGCGATGGAAGTTGGAAAAACCTGACCGAGCAGAAAAATAGCAGTGCCGATATATCACCAACGGCAGGTCAAATGCCCCGGTTATTAGGCTTGGCACAAGCTTCTAAAATTTTTAGACATGTGAAGGGGCTTGAAGATAAAACACATTTTTCGGTGAACGGAAATGAAGTTGCCTGGGGAACCATTGGAAATGCCAGTACCAGCGAGGGCCTCTTCTGGGAAACCATCAACGCGGCAGGGGTGCTTCAGGTACCTATGGTAATGAGTGTGTGGGACGATGAATACGGAATCTCGGTACACGCGAAACACCAAACTACGAAAGAAAATATTTCTGAAATACTCAAGGGTTTTCAACGTACGGATGACGAAGCTGGATATGAAATTATAAGGGTAGACGGATGGAACTATCCCGAGTTGGTGGAAGCCTACCAAAAAGCCGGTAAGATTGCCCGTAACGAGCACGTGCCAGTCCTAATTCACGTGCGTGAATTAACACAACCGCAGGGACATTCTACTAGCGGGTCGCACGAACGGTATAAGAGTGCAGAGCGATTGCAGTGGGAGGCCGAGCATGATTGCAACGTACAGATGCGCGAGTGGATGATCGCCAACAACATCGCTACAGACGAAGCTCTTTCGGAAATCGAAAAAAATATTAAAAAAGAAGTTAGGGATGGCAAAAAAGCAGCTTGGAATGCCTTCTTGGAACCACAAAAAAAGGAGCAGCAGGAAGCTATAGCCCTATTGGAAAACTTGGCGAAGCAGAGCGCGAACGGAACTTTTATCTCAAAAATTAAGGAGGACCTTGCTTCTGATAGGGAACCGTTACGCCGCAACATTATCGCTGCAATGCGCAAGGCCCTTCGCCACGTGGTGCGGGAAACGAGTTCTGAAAAGCAAGCCGTCATTCAATGGATCGAGGATTATTTCAACGAAATTCAGCCAAAATATTCATCTCATCTATATTCAGAATCTGCAAAAAATGCAACGACGGTTTCCGAGGTAAAACCTCAATATTCAGATAACGCTGAGGATGTTGATGGCAGGGTGGTGCTTCGCGAGAACTTCGACGCCATCTTCAGCAAACATCCCGAAACGTTGATATTTGGTGAGGACAGCGGGGAAATTGGCGATGTAAACCAAGGTCTGGAAGGCCTTCAGGAAAAACACGGGGAACTACGCGTGGCCGATGCCGGTATTCGGGAGGCCACTATTTTGGGCCAGGGTATTGGTATGGCCATGCGCGGTCTGCGCCCTATTGCTGAAATCCAGTATCTGGACTATATCTTGTATTGCCTGCAAATTATGAGCGACGATCTTGTAACGGTTAGGTACAGAACCAACGGAACGCAGAAAGCACCGTTAATCGTTAGAACGAGAGGACACCGTCTTGAAGGTATTTGGCACAGTGGTTCGCAAATGGGCGGGCTCGTACATTTACTGCGCGGTATGTATATCCTCGTGCCGCGAAATATGACCAAGGCAGCCGGATTCTACAATACCTTACTTGAAACAGATGAGCCGGCACTGGTGGTAGAATGCCTGAACGGATATCGCCTCAAGGAAAAAATGCCCACCAACCTGGGTGAGTTTAAAACCCCAATCGGCGTTGTGGAAACAGTAAAGGAAGGGCAAGATATTACTCTCGTCTCGTATGGTAGCACACTTCGCATTGTAGAGGAAGCTGCCAAGGAGCTGCAGCAAGTGGGTATCGATGCCGAGGTGATAGATGTACAATCCTTATTGCCCCTAGACCTGCGCAACGACATGGTTAAGAGCGTGGCAAAGACAAACCGTTTACTGGTTATTGATGAAGATGTTCCCGGTGGGGCTTCTGCCTATATTCTGCAACATATTTTGAATGAGCAAAATGGGTACCGCCATTTAGACAGCAAGCCAGAAACATTATCGGCAAAGGCCCACAGGCCAGCCTATGGCACAGATGGTGATTATTTCACTAAACCCTCTGTTGAGGATGTGTTCGAGAAGGTCTATTCCATTATGCACGAGGCCAAGCCTAGTGCGTTTCCGAAGTTAAGATAGTCATAAAGTACGCGCAAGTATAGGTCAATCTGTGTATCTTATAGAGAAAACTGAAACACAGCACTATGAAGACCTATTTTACCCTTGCCCTACTTTTGGCACTGCTCCCATTACAGAGTTTCGCGCAGGATATTGACATTGATATTGACGTGCCCACAATTCCCGAAGCCGAAGTACCCCAGGTGGTACTAGATACCCAAGCCTATTTCTTTCCTTCGGCCTTCATTACCGAATGGCAAAAAGAAGAGGGTTTCGATGCCAATGAAGACGATGCCGTGCGCTACATCGCCAAGTTCGAGCGCGACGGTAAGGCCGGATTTTCGGCATCCTACCTGCCCAGCGGGGAGCTTATCTTCCAGAACCAGTATATGCCCCCAGAAAATATTCCCGAAACAGTTCGTCTTAAGCTGCAGTTCGAGTTTAAGAATTTCGAGATTGACCACGCAAACTTCCTTACGGTCTATTCACCAAAAAGGGAAATCTATGAAGTGCGAATTCGCGAAAACGCCCTGGTACAGCAGGCGTATTATGACATAAATGGAAATAGGATAGACAAAAGCACCTTGCCGCCTGAAGTTATTTTATTTACGCAATAAACCAATATCTGCATTTTAAATTCAATGTTTTATTGAATTTTATTTGGAATAATCAATTTTTTTACTGAATATTTACCAATAACGAAATACAAACTCTACAAGTTTATGGTACGCTTCAACTTAAATAACAACAATAATAACCCGTTGCCGTAGCAAAAACTTGTCGCGATATACCGCCCGTCAGGTTTTTGAAACTTGACGGGCTTTTTGTTTTACAGCGTTTCCCATTGGAAACCGAAATGATTGACCAACTAACCAAAAAATACTATTATGTGTGGAATTGTATGTGCTTTTCAGCTAAAGGAATCATCGGAAACATTACGCCATCAAATTTTATCGATGGCAAAATGCATACGGCATCGGGGACCCGATTGGAGCGGGATATTCGCCAACGACAAGGCCATCTTGGCCCATGAACGCTTGGCCATTGTAGACCCCACATCGGGCAAGCAACCGCTGTTTTCAGAAGATAAAAATCTAGTTCTCGCTGCCAATGGTGAAATCTACAACCACCGCGAGCTTCGCAAGCAGTTCGAGGGACGCTATGCTTTCCAAACCCAATCAGATTGTGAGGTAATTTTGCCCCTTTTCAGAGAAAAGGGAGCCAATTTTCTCGATGAGCTAAACGGAATATTCGGCTTTGCCATCTACGATGTGGAGAAAGATGAATACCTAATTGCCCGCGACCATATGGGTATTATACCACTCTATATGGGCTGGGACAAGAACGGAACGTTTTACGTCGCTTCAGAGCTGAAGGCGCTGGAAGGCGTTTGTACCAAGATCGAGCTGTTCCCTCCCGGGCATTACCTGCATAGCGCCGATGGCGAACTAAAACGTTGGTGGACGCGTGATTGGATGGACTATGCGAATGTGAAGGACAACGATACTTCCATACAAGAGCTCCGCGATGCGCTTGATGCCGCCGTGCACAGGCAGTTGATGAGCGACGTGCCCTACGGGGTGCTCCTAAGTGGCGGACTGGACAGCTCGATAACCTCGGCCGTAGCTAAAAAATATGCCGATAAGCGCATTGAGAGCGGCGATATTGAGAATGCCTGGTACCCGCGCCTGCACTCATTTGCCATAGGCCTGGAAGGTAGTCCCGACCTCGCCGCCGCACAGAAGGTAGCCGATCACCTGGGTACGGTGCACCACGAAATCAAATTTACCATTCAGGAAGGTATCGATGCCATTCGTGATGTTATCTATCACCTGGAAACGTACGATATAACGACAATCCGCGCCTCCACACCTATGTACCTCATGGCGAGGGCCATCAAAGCCATGGGTATTAAGATGGTATTAAGCGGAGAAGGGAGTGATGAAATTTTTGGTGGATACCTCTACTTTCACAAAGCCCCTAACGCCGAGGAATTCCACAAAGAAACGGTGAGGAAGCTCGACAAATTGCATCAGTATGATTGCCTCCGGGCCAACAAGAGCCTTGCCGCTTGGGGTATTGAGGGACGGGTTCCATTTTTGGACAAGGAATTTATGGACGTTGCCATGCGAATTAACCCAAATGATAAAATGATTAATGGCGAACGGATGGAAAAATGGGTGCTCAGAAAGGCATTTGAAGATATGCTGCCCGAGAGCGTTGCGTGGCGCCAAAAAGAACAATTTAGCGACGGTGTGGGCTATAGCTGGATCGATACGTTGAAAGATATGGTTAACCAAAAGGTAAGCGACGAGCAAATGGCAAACGCGCAGTACCGTTTTTCCATACAAACCCCTAGCAGCAAGGAGGAATTTTATTACCGTAGTATTTTTGAGGAACATTTCCCCAGCGATACAGCTGCCTTGAGCGTGCCCTCCCTCCCCAGCGTGGCCTGCAGCAGCCCAGCTGCTCTTGAATGGGATGAGAGTTTCAAGAACATGAACGATCCTAGTGGTCGTGCTGTGGCTAGGGTGCATAGCGACGCCCATAACAAATAGCACACCTTCCTTTAACATTTCACGGCCTACCTACTAATTTCCCGTTAAATAAACATTAAACGCCCCACATTCCACGGGGTGTTTTTTTATCTTATTTGGCTAGAACCTGAAGAATTGCGCATCTATAAATTATGGATTCTACCACTACCCTTTCTGAAGACAAAAAGAAAATTGAGACCATTCTGGCCGAACTGGAGCGTGGCGACCGAACCATTTGCCCCCTCCCCTACGACGGATTTCTGTTTATTGAGCACGAAGTCCCCGCGCTGCTGGTGTACCGCCAAAAACCAAAAGATGCCGGAACCTTGAGGTTGGCACGCAGTGGCGCTTCATATATAGTTATGGGAGAGGATAATTTACCGTTTTTCAAAAATCTTCTCTTTAAAATAACTGAAAATCTGGCCGATAGGTTTGGGTCCTATTTCTTGGTTGAATTATCTAGTGGCCCCACCAATAGCAACGCCTTCATAATACGAGGCCCGGCGCAAAAGCTACCCGTATCGTTAGATGTGCTAAAGGATTCACTGTGCAAAATTGACAGTAGGCGCCTTGACGTACAGCTAACGGCCCGGGTTGAACAGAGTTTGGAAAGGCCGCTACACGAGGACACGGACCTCCTGGACCTTTCAGAAATTAGGCGGTGCGGCGGTACTTTAATTAGCCTAGAAGTTCCGCCCGTATACCGCAACGGAAAAGGAAAATTTTTTCCGGTGTACTTTAGACAGTTTCGCAATCAGTTTACCCAAGCGCTACACAGGGCAGTGTTCGAGTTTATAAGGGTTCAAACCACGTCGAAATTGGCAAGCTATCATGCGTTGGGCAAGCGCGATATTCATTCAGAAGTTTTCAAGATAGACCGACAGCTCACCGAAATCGAGTCGCAGTATCAATTTTTACTGCTGGTGGCACCAGTTAACATTCAGTCCATTCGTGAAATATTCTTTGAAACTGATTTTTCCGACGTGGAAAAGTACCATTATCGACTGCTGCCCGTCGACCCCGATTTGCTGAAACGAAAGCTCTACAATCTCAGAATCGATGAAATAGACGACCCTGCCCTCGCCTACCTTTTTGACGAGAAGCGCGAGGAAATAGACCAACAACTTACCATGCTAAAGGAGCGTGGCTCGAAGAATTTCTTTTATAGCAGCGTACGTTTGTACAAAGGTATGCAGCCGGAGGTGCTAGAGGCCGCCGAGAATATATTGAACGATATTGATGAAGACCATAGTCAGGAGCAACGAAAGGAACTTGACAGTAACGCCTTTAAGGAGCTTGCCAAACAAGAATTTGAGTTTCTACGACGACAGGACGCGAATTTTAACTGTGCCGTCCACATTCGCGACGATGTTAACGTGATGATGGTTTCGCAAGGAGAGCTTTATTTGCCTTCCGACTATACGTTGACCGAAAATGAGGCAAGCGCCCTGATACAGCACGAGATTGGCACCCACGCCCTTACCTACTATAATGGAAGGCAACAGCCCTTAAGTCAACTATCGGCCGGCTTAGCAGATTATGATTCGCTTCAAGAAGGTTTGGCAGTGCTGTCGGAATACCTAATTGACGGACTCTCAGGCAATCGTTTGCGATTATTAGCGGGAAGAGTCATAGCCGGAAATGCGCTATTGGCCGGTGCCAATTTCAAACAAATGTTTCAATTACTCTATTCCGATCACGACTTTAGCAAGGAACGGGCCTTCAACATAACATCGCGTATGTTCCAGGGAGGGGGGTTCCTCAAGGACATCATTTACCTGAAGGGATTGGTCGAGCTGCGCGATTACCTTGCCGATGGCGGCGCAATGGAACCTTTGCTCGCGGGAAAATTCGCATTGAAACACGTAACCGTTATGCAAGATCTTACCAATCGGGGACTTTTGGTGCCGCCTAAATTAAAGCCAAGATATTTAATGCACGATAATGTAACCCAAAAATTAGAACAGTTAAACCAAGGGATGCCCCTTTCAAACTTAATAACCACATGAAAATTTGTTTTGTTATAAGTGATATTTCCACCGAAGCTATAGGAACCTCGGTTGTTCTTATGAAAAAAGCACATGAGCGCGGGCACGACCTTCTGGTTATGGGCGTTGGCGACTTTATTTTTCACCACGACAAGCCTATACACCTGCGCTGCAAAAAAGTTCCTGCATCGCCTAAATCCAGAAGTATCGAGAAGTTCTGGGAACGGGTCCAGGACAACTCGCTGAAAACTGAGGTCGTGAGCAGCGCCGAGATTGACGTACTTTTTCTGCGGAATAATCCCACCGAGGAAACCGACGATAGGCATTGGGCCGAGCATAGCGGCATCGCCTTCGCTAGAATGATTCAGCAGTCGGGCGTCTTGGTCCTGAACGACGCCTTCGCTATGTCACACGCCTTCATCGACAAATTATATTTTGAAGAATTGCCGGCCATTATTAAGCCAAACAGCCTAATTACACGAAGTAAGGAGGATTTGCTTGAATTCTGGAAACAAGTTGGAAAGAAAATGGTGCTGAAACCTTTGGAAGGTTCTGGTGGGCAAAACGTGTATCTCATAGGCGAGGACAAGAAAAATTTCAACCAAATTATAGAGACTATAAGCGATCAGGGCTATATCATTGCACAGGAATTTCTGCCCGAAGTTTCGAAGGGTGACGTACGGGTTATCTTGATGAATGGGAAAATTTTAGAGGAAGATGGCCACCAAGCCGTAATACGCAGGGTAAATAATGACAAGGGCGAATTTAGGAGCAATCTGGCTCTGGGTGCCAAGGCCGAAAAAGCAAAACTAACGCCAGAAATGCAACGCATTGTCGATGTAACCGCCCCGAAGCTAATTCGCGACGGACTGTTTTTCGTAGGCCTTGATATTGTGAACGATAAACTTATAGAAATCAACGTATTAAGCCCTGGCGGTTTGGATTATTGCGAGGCGATTGGGTATCCCAATTTCAGCGAAACTGTTATTAAAGCCATAGAACGCAAAATAGAATATAAACGCTATTACGAGAACGGTCTCTCCAACCGGGAACTTGCCACAATGGACTAATAGGAATGAAGTTATGAAATTAGATAGAATAATTGGCGAGTACTCTAGCGGACAACACGGCTCGCTTCTTTTTATTACCGTGGGTGTTCACGGCAACGAACCTAGTGGCCTACTCTCCCTTCGCGAAATTTTTGCGGAACTCACCTTAAGCAGACCAAATATAAAGGGTACCGTAGTGGGAGTGGCCGGGAACTTAAACGGACTTCGGAAAGGGGTTCGTTTTATAGATGAAGACCTAAACCGAACCTGGAAAGCCGAAAATATTGAAAACAATCTGCGCGACAGCCACGAGAAGGAAGAAATGCACGAGATCATAGCAACTCTAGAAAACTATCCGCCCAATAAATTTACAGAGCGCTACTTCCTGGATTGCCACACTACCTCATCGGCCAGTTTGCCTTATATTTCGGTGCAGGACAAGGGGAGCAACGATCGTTGGGCACATCGGTTCCCGGTCTATATTATTCGCGGATTTTCAGATATTGTATCCGGTACGATAGACGACTATTTAAGTAAACAAGGACTCACGGGCTTCGTATTTGAAGGGGGGCAACACGAGGCTGCTGAAGCAGTTACCCACCAAAAGGCGATACAATGGTTAGCACTTAAAGAGGCTTGTGGACTTGATTTTAACGATTTGTCAGAAGTTCCCCAATCTGTGGAATTTCTTCGGAATAAAGAGGCGCAAAAAACGTTCGAAATTGCGTACCGGCATGGCCTCGAGCCGAATGACGACTTTTCTATGGAACCAGGCTATGAAAATTTTCAATCTATAAAAAAGGGGGAGCTTTTAGCCCACCATAACGGCCAGCCAATTACAAGCCAATGGAATGCACAAATATTTATGCCCTTGTACCAAGCGCAGGGGAACGATGGATTTTTCGTCGTGAAAGAAGTCTAACCGTTTTTCGCGGTCGAATCTAGGATATTCTGAAAAAATTGGTAGAGCTCGCCTTTTGTGATTACGGCCCCTTGCTGAACCAGTTTAAAAATATCGACATACTTATCTTGGGTATAGGCTTTTTCGGCAGTATAAAATTCTACCTTATCTCCCGCAAAATTCTGTTGCAGCCAAGAATACCCTTCGCTTGTCGTAATATCTTTAGATTCGTCCAAAACCTTCACTCCAATAAGCGTCATCGTCTTTTCGCCAAGCTTAAACAGAAATAGATGCTGCGGAGCTAGGTTCTCCAAATATTCAGCCTTTTGGAGGACGCCCTCCCATACGAGGTCGCTGAAAAGATCCAGTTCCTCTTCTGCTACTTCAGGCTTGTGGGTCTTTATATCATCCCATTCCTTGGCGGTGATGGACTGTGTAGCCAAGAAGGTAATGAACTCTTGGTGCAGTTCCTCAAATTGTTGCTTTGTGAGTCGGGTATACTTCATACTAAGTTAAAAAAGAAAACCCTCCCCTATTAGGGGGAAGGTTTGCAGTTATATTCGGTAAAAGAATTAGTTATTCTCGGCAATTACATCGAAGGTAAAGCTCTCGACTACCTCGCGGTGGAAACGAATTGTCGCTTCGTACTGCCCGGTACGCTTAATGCTACCTCCAGCAATGCTGATGTACTTCTTATCAATGCTAACGCCTTTGTTCTCAAGCGCATCGGCTAGATCTGCATTGGTCACCGAACCGAAAAGCTTATCGGCTTCACCGGTCTTGGCAGGAATCTTAAGCTCTAAGATGCTGTTCAATTTCTCTGCTTGTGCTTTCGCATCATCAATTACCTTGCGCTCCTTGTAGGCTTGCTGCTTCAGTTTTTCGTTCAACGCCTTCTTAGCAGATGGGGTTGCCAAAACTGCTTGCCCTTGTGGAATTAGGTAGTTTCTACCATACCCATTTTTTACGGTAACAACGTCATCCGTAAAACCTAGGTTCTCTACATCGTTTTTTAATATAAGTTCCATGTTCCTATCTGCTTTTTATTTGTATAAATCGGTTACATAAGGCATTAAAGCCAAATGGCGTGCTCTTTTAACGGCAACGGCCACCTTACGTTGGTATTTCAGGGAAGTACCGGTCAATCTGCGCGGTAGCAATTTACCTTGCTCGTTTACGAAGCTCGCCAAGAAGTCAGCATCCTTGTAATCGATGTACTTTATGCCCGATCTCTTGAAACGGCAGTACTTCTTCGTCTTGCTTGTCTCTATATTTAGCGGAGTTAGATAGCGAATCTCTCCGTCTTTCTTTCCTTTTGCTTGTTGTTGTAAAGTTGCCATAGCTTATGCGTTTGCTTTTTGTTTTTTGTTACGGTTACGTCTTTTCTCTGCCCAAGCGATTGCGTGTTTGTCAAGCTTTACAGTAAGGTAGCGCATAATACGCTCGTCTCTTCTAAACTCCACCTCCAAGTTGTTGATGGCGTCACCGTCTACGGTGTACTCGAATAGGTGGTAGAACCCACTTTTCTTGTGTTGGATAGCGTAGGCCAACTTCTTCAGCCCCCAATCCTCTTTTGATATCATCTTAGCACCTTTAGAAACAAGAATATCTTCGTATTTCTTAACTGTTTCCTTTATCTGCTCATCAGATAAAACGGGATTTAAGATGAAAACAGTTTCATAATGATTCATAAAAATCGATTAAATTGTTATTGTTTAAACTTTTGGCTCTCTGCCAAGAGCGTGCAAAAATACTACAATAATTCGTATTTTCAAACAAAGATTCCTGAAGATTTCCCACCCTTTTACGAGGCAGTTTTTTCCTACGGAAATGGATAAAACGATACTTTTTCCGATAAACGTTAAAATTACTTGCAGTTCATCGATTTTTTCCCTATAATTGCTGTAACCAAATTAGATACCCCGTGGACAAGCCAATATTAAAATGTGCCATTGTTGACGACTCGACCCTACAGCGGCTCTCAATCGTTAAACTCATTGAAAACCACCCCTCCCTGAATCTCGTGGCCGAATACAACAACGCCATCGAAGCCAAAATGGGTTTGGCGACCACCGATATCGACTTGATATTTCTGGATATTGAAATGCCCATCTTATCAGGCTTTGATCTTTTAGATGACCTTACCCATAAACCCCAAATTATATTCGTTACCGGAAAGACCAAGTATGCCTTCAAGGCGTTCGATTACGACGCCATTGACTACCTGCGGAAACCGATTTCCAAAGAACGCTTCCTAAATGCGGTGCACAAGGCGATAACCAACTTCAAGCTCAAAAACGACGAAGGTTTCGACGAGGAAGATTTCATCTTCGTGAAGAGCAACCTGAAAAAACGGAAGGTCTTCCTAAATGAGCTTCGCTATATTGAAGCGCTTGGCGATTACGTAAAGCTCGTTACCGAACACGATGCGCTCGTGGTCCTTTCCACCATGAAGGCGTTTGAATCGTTGCTCCCGGGAGACCGCTTTTTGCGTATCCATAAATCGTATATCGTGAACCTGGACAAGGTGGAGCGCTATAACAGCAAGGTGATCGAGCTGGACAAAGAGCAACTGCCGCTTAGTCGAAACCGCAAGAGCGATTTGGTAGAGGCACTTACGGCCTCGATGCGAAACTAATAATTATCTACATCTATCGTTAACCGTACGCTGGAAAAATCCTGAACGGCATTAAAGCCGCGCACTACCCTATTTATGTATTGCTTTGTACTTCCCAACGATTGTTCCTTGGGTATCTTTACGAGCACGTTCGTAATGTAAAGATTTCGAACCCGGCCCACGGGTGGCGGTTCGGGCCCTAGTACATTGCCGCTCAATTTTTGCGAAAGTGCCTGCTGGAACCATTGCGCCGCCTGTTGCATCTTATCGAAATTCCTGTCCTTGAACGTAATCTTGATCGTCCTGAAAAACGGAGGATATTTGTACTGATAGCGCTCATCGGTCTGCTGTTTGTACATAGCTTCGTAATCGTTCACGCTCACTTGTTGCAAAATTTGGTGGTACGGATTGTAAGTTTGAATTAGCACCTTACCCCTCTTTTCCGTTCGGCCGGCCCTGCCAGCTACTTGCTGCAACAACTGAAAACTTCGCTCATGGGCCCGGAAATCGGGAAAATTCAAGAGATTGTCGGCGTTCATCACGCCCACCAAGCCTATATTCCTGAAGTCTAGCCCCTTGGCGAGCATTTGGGTTCCCACCAAGATATGAATCTCTCCCTCCTCCAGTTTTTCTATCAATTTGGCATAAGCGTGTTTACCGCGCGTAGTATCCTGGTCCATGCGCGCCACCGTATAATCGGGAAAGAGGGAATTCAACTCCGTTTCTACCTGTTCGGTTCCGAAGCCCTTTGTATCCAAGGTTTCACTTCCGCACGCCATACACGACAGTTGCATCGCCATATGGTACCCACAGTAGTGGCAGCGCAATTGATTTTTATATTGATGGAAGGTTAGGCTAACATCACAATTGGGGCACTGTGGCGATACACCGCAGGTAACACATTCCACCACTGGCGAAAACCCCCGTCGATTCTGGAATAAAATTACCTGTTCGTTATTTTTTAGCGTTTCCTCCATCGCTTCTAAAAGCGTATCGCTAAAATGGCCTTTCATCTGTTTCTTGCGGTGCTTTTCCTTAATATCCACCAAGGTTATTTCAGGCATGAGCACATTCCCGAAGCGGGTCTTTAGCGTCACCATGCCATATTTCTCGTTTTTCGCATTGTAATAGCTCTCCAACGAGGGTGTGGCAGATCCCATTAGTACCTTGGCATTGTGGATATGCCCCAATACCACGGCGCTATCTCGCGCGTGGTACCTCGGCGCGGGATTGTATTGCTTAAAGGACGGTTCGTGCTCCTCATCGACAATGATAAGTCCGAGGTCGCTATAGGGCAAAAATAGCGACGACCGCGCACCAATTACTATATGTGCCTTGGGTTTGTTGTGGAGTACATTATTCCAAACCTCAACCCGTTCGTTAACCGAATATTTTGAATGGAACACCGAAACCTTCTCTCCGAAATAAAACTGCAACCGCTTGATTAGCTGCGTGGTCAAGGCAATTTCCGGAAGCATGTAAAGCACTTGACGGCCCGATTCTAACATTTCTGAAATTAGCTGAACGTAAATTTCGGTCTTTCCGCTAGAGGTAACTCCATGAAGCAGTACCGCGTCCTGTGATTTGAATTGGTGGGTGATTTCGGTAAGCGCCTGCTCTTGGGCAGGACTGAGGGATTTTACCTCGGCGCCATCGGCACCGGAATATTGCACCCGATCGCGCTGCAACAGAACCTCTTCCAAAATTCCCTTCTCGATCAACGATTTGAGAACTGCGGAGGTGGTATTGCTTTTATCCTGCAAGGTCTTGGCGAGTACTTGCTGTTCCTTGCCGGCTGTGAGCATAAAGAGATTCATAAGCACCTCTCGCTGTTTCGGGGCGTTAGACAACGTGTCGAGCAAATCGCGCAGCGCATCCTCTTCGCGAAATTTTTTATGGAGCTTTACGAACCGCTTCATTTTGGGCGTATACTGCTCATACACTTCCTCCTGCACCGTGACGATATTCTTATCGAGCAATTGGTTAATGATCTTTACGACATTCTTTCGGTCCAAAATAGAACGCACATCATTAATATGCAATGACGATTGGTGCTGGAGCGCCTCGAAAACAAGAAATTCATCGTCGGTTAAGACGGTCTCGTCAAGGGCTGAATTTTTCGCCAGCGTAACAATGGTCTCGCTCTCGAGGAGAAAGGCGCTTGGCAAGGCGGCCTTTACCACCTCGCCCAGCGTGCACATATAGTAAGTGGCCATCCACTGCCAGTGCTGAAATTGCGCTGGGGTTACAATGGGGGCGTCATCGAGAATCTGATCAATCTGCTTGGTGTCGTAGCCGGAAGGTGCCTTATCGTGAATTTGATATACGATACCCGTATAGATCTTCGATTTTCCAAACGGCACGGCGACGCGCATACCTGGCTGCAAATACGACGCCTCAGCTTTCGTAACGTTATACGTGAACGTCTGCTTGAGTGGGATTGGTAAAATTACGTCTATAAAATGCAATGCTATTGGTCTAAATTAAGGATATCGATTTTTCCATCTTCTGAAAAAACGGTGGATATTTTATTGGACAAAAAGGAAAAAATCGCGAAACTGCTCCTTCGGTTCCATTTTTCTAAAATAAAAAAGGCCGTTCAATCTAGGAACGACCTTTCGCATATTTTATGAACAAACTGTTAGTCTACTCGAGACCAGTATTGCGTACGGCCCAATAGGGAGAACCCGATATAGCCTCGTACCTTTAAGGTGTCCTTTCCCTCTAGTTCGATATAGCATTTATACACCTTCCCGTTGTTGGGGTCAAGAATCTTTCCGTCGTTGTATTCATCACCGTCCTTTTCAAGACCCTTGATAATGGTAAGGCCAAGCACGGGCTTGCCGGCATCGCTGCCCGGGCAGTCAATGCACTTGGCATCTTGGCGGTTCTTGTTGAGAATTTCAACCACCTTGCCGTAAACCTTTCCGTTCTTTTCGTAAATCTCGACAATCGATTTTGCCTCTCCGGTTTCATCATCCACGGTTTTCCATTTTCCGAAGACGCTTTGTGCGCTCATCGTAGTTAGGGAAACTGCAACTAGAAGCAAGGTAAATAGTACTTTTTTCATACGTTTTAAAAATTAGTGTTTGTTATTTTTCTGATTTATCTCGTAACCGCTGTAGGGAAATGTTCAGTTCAAAACCCAACAGCAATAAGTTTGAATTTATCCAAATATAAAACATCATTATCAATAGTGCACCAATTGAACCGTATAACTCGTTATACGTTGAAAAGTTGTTTATGTAAATACCAAATAAATAGGTAGTTAACATAAAAAGCAACGTGGTGATTAGTGCGCCTATGGAAAAGAACCGCGACTCCTTTCCTTCCTTGGTGCCATAATAATACAAGGTGGCGATAATAACGTAAATCATTACTGCAAAGACCGTTATTTGCAGGGCTGAAATCCACAACACATCGTTCTGTATATAGGCCCTACCGGTTAAATCGTTAATCAGGTACTCGCCGTACAAGATCACTCCCACAGTAATTAACAACAACAGTGCCAAGAAAATAGAGACTACAATGGCCACCATATACTGCCTGAAGAAAGTACGGTTAATCGTTACGTGGTAGGAGTATTCGAATCCGGTGAAAATGGCGCTCACCCCGTTCGAAGCCAAAAAGAGCGAGAGTAAAAAGGAAAAAGAGAGCAATCCGCCACGCGGGTTAACCGCAATGTCGGCGATAACCGGATAAAAGAAATCGGTTGTCTGCGGCGGAAGCAATCCCTCGATAAAAATAAGGAACCGGGTTTGGAACCCCTCGATGGGCACCATCGGGATCAAATTCAGGATGAATAGCAGAAACGGGAAAATGGCCACAAAAAAACTGAACGCAATCGAACCCGCTCGCGAGGTAAAGGTGCCCTGTATGATTCCGGTACCGTAAATATCCATTAAATTGTACAGGGTAAGCCCCTCGGCTCCCGGGATTTTAACCTTCTTGCTAAAGGTTACCAGGTTGCCCACTACGGGCCAGGTTTCGGCCCCCTCTTTCTTTTCTTCGCTGGTTGCAGCCATTAAACTGCTTTTAAGCTCAGGTCCATGTTGTGCACCGAATGGGTAAGCGCGCCGCTAGAAATATAGTCTACCCCGCACTCGGCATATTTCCGGGCGGTATCCAGGGTAATACCTCCACTCGATTCGGTAAGGCATGTTTCCCCAATTAGCTTCACGGCCTTCCGGGTATCGTCGTAGTTAAAGTTGTCGATGAGAATGCGGTACACTCCCTCGTTTTTCAGAATTTCCTCTATTTCGGAAAGATTACGAGCCTCAACGATAATCTTCAGATTAAGGTTTCGCTCTCTTAGATACGCCTGTGTCTTTTGTATGGCCTTGGTAATTCCCCCGCAAAAATCAATATGGTTGTCCTTTAGCATCACCATATCGTACAGGGCAAAACGGTGGTTTTCGCCGCCGCCTATCTTCACGGCCCATTTTTCGAGCGCCCGGAGGCCGGGAGTGGTTTTTCGTGTGTCCAGAATCTGGGTCTTGGTACCTTCCAGCAACTGTACGTACTCATTGGTCTTGGTAGCGATGGCGCTCATGCGTTGCATGGCGTTGAGCACCAGGCGTTCCGATTTCAAGATAGATTGCGATGCGCCCGTGACGTAAAAACAAATATCGCCGGGAGCCACCCGTTGGCCATCTCTTATCTTCACATCCATCGATAGGCCGTGGTCCACATACTCAAACACCTGCCTGGCGAACTCCACGCCCGCAATGATACCTTCCTCCTTCACCAACAATTTGGCAGTTCCCGTAGCATCCTCTGGAATGCAAGCCAACGAACTGTAATCGCCCTCGCCCACGTCTTCGCGAATGGCATTGGCAATAATGATGTCTATTTCCTTATTGAATTGCTTTTTGGAGATCATAGCACAAATTCTTTTCGCTAAAATACTAAAAACTGTGGCAAGAGCGGACCAAGTTGTTTTTGAAAGGGATAAAAAATAAGAACCTTAAATAGATTACCGGCTTTT
>NZQO01000076.1 GCA_002693605.1 Flavobacteriaceae bacterium | reverse complement strand
GCTACCCACTCGAACTGCAACTGCAATACCACTAGCAAAACCCCCAGGCCGATGCCCAAAAGTCCCCCCAGGGTCGTCATCAACACCCCTTGCAGAAAGAAGATACTTCTTATTTCCTTTACCGTAGCGCCCAGATTATAGAGTGTTTTCATATTTTTCTGCTTGTCCAGGATCATCATAATAATGCTTCCCACTACGTTGAAGAGCGCAATAATGAGCACGAGTGTAAAAATGAGATAAACGGCAATGTTCTCGGTATTCAGCATTTTGTAGAGCGCGTCGTTTTGCTGAATTCGGTTCTTGATAGTAATGGGTTGCGAGAAAACACCTTGCAACGCGTTTCTTACCTCGTCCTCAGAGGTAGAGGGTTCTAATTTAATCTCGACCGAGGAAATTTCCGAAGTATCCATTGCCAGGAAAGACCGGGCAAATTCAATATCGGTAAACACATACTTGCTATCCAACTCTTCATTGATAGCGTACACGCCCGAGACGACCACGTTTTTCTTCGTGAAGGCCTTTGTGGGGTCCAACTCCTGCCCCTGAAACGGTTTCGGGACGTAGAGCTCCAATAAATCGGTATAATCCCGAATGCCGAGCGAGAGTTTCGCGGTAGTCCCTAGACCGAGGACTACCTCGTCCTGTCCAGGGGTGAACCATTCGCTAATATCGAGGTAGAGAATACTGTCGATGGGGTTCACCTTTCCGAAGTTATCGTCCACCCCCTTGATGTAGCCAATGTGGTTTTTACCTTTATACTGCAGGAAAACGCGTTCCTCGATGACACTCGAAAAAGCCGCGATACCCTCAATATCCAGCAATTTTTCCTTTTCGTTGGAAGCAAGCGTTAGGGTTTTTCCGCTTTCGGGAAACACCTTCAAATCGCTATCGAACACATTTGTGAACTGCAGGCTGAAATCTTTCAGCCCAGAAAATCCGGAAAGTACGATAAAGAGGGACATTGCGCCCACCACCACGCCAATTGCCGCAATGACGGTAATAATGTTTATGGCGTTGCTGCTGCTCTTGCTAAACAAGTACCGCTTGGCGATGTACAGCGGAAATTTCAAGTTATGATTTTTTTCGCTTGGGCAGCAGGTCGGGATTTTCGATGGGGTTCTCACCGCCCTTTACCGCTTTTTCGATTCCTTCAATATAATCAAGGCTGTCATCGTTGTAGAAAACGAGATCTGGCATTTTGCGCAACTGGTTTTTTACCCGTTGGGCTATGCGGTGCTTTATTTTTGGAGTGAGCGCTTTCAGCTCCTTGACGAGCGCGCCTGCCTTATTGGAAGGAAAAACGCTCACGTGCACCTTGGCAATGCTCAAGTCGGTCGTGACATTTACCTTCGAAACGGTCAAGATCGTGCCTAGTTGTCCAGATTCACGTAGTAACTCCTGAAGTACTTCAGCCAGATCTCCCTGCAAAACCCCGGCTATTTTTTTCTGTCTGTTGGTTTCTTCCATAATACAAAAGTACCACATTTAAAGATTTGTTATTTTTGAAATGGAAAATAATTGAATCATGGATAAAATTGAGCACATTGGCATTGCGGTGAAAAACCTGGAGGAGGCAAATAAAATTTATACAAGCCTGTTGGGCGCGAGCCCCTATAAAACGGAAACGGTAGCTAGCGAGGGGGTTTCAACTTCGTTTTTTAAATGCGGACAAAGCAAAATTGAACTGCTGGAGGCTACGAACGCCGATAGCCCCATCGCCAAATTCATAGAAAAACGAGGGGAGGGAATCCATCACCTGGCCTTTTCCGTAGCTAACATAGAAGAAGAGGTGGCCCGACTGAAAACTGAGGGATTTCAGGTCCTGAACGAGACGCCAAAAAAGGGCGCCGACGGGAAACTGGTGGTGTTCTTGCACCCGAAATCGGCACATGGGGTCTTGATAGAGCTGTGCCAGGACATAAATAGTTGAACAAATAGTTTTAATGTTTAGCAAAAGAGTTTTACATTTGCGAACTGTTTTTGGTCCCATAGCTCAGTTGGTTAGAGCACCTGACTCATAATCAGGTGGTCCTTGGTTCGAGCCCAAGTGGGACCACTTTTTTTATACCTGTAAGGTTTTGCCAAATTGTTGATAATTTTATCGGAATATGGCGTACCTTTCAGAAAATTGAAACACTGGTTTCAAGATGATTCTTTGAATTTTTAGCTTGGGGAGAATTCCAGCAACTGAAGGGATGTCGTTAATGCGACACCGCTGGTAACGGGAATTAATTATTTAAGGATGAGAGGATAAATAGTCAATTATTTTGATATTTATATGTTGTTAACAAATTTTTCTTACATTTAACACCTAATTATGCGACCCCAAATCGTAAAAATACTTGTCTCGGTGTTCACATTTTTATGTGCAACATGGGCGTTCGGCCAATCTGGAAAGGCCGGGCCACCCGCGCCTACTCCTCAACGTACACCCGAGGTTCCTATTGATCAAGACCTTACCTTTTTGTTACTTGCAGGATTGTTATTGGGGCTTTTTTTTCTTCTGCGCAAAAGTGTTGCTACACGTAATTTGCGCTAAGTCGTTTTAAGTATTTTCCTATTATATCAAATTCCAAATTTACCGTTTCGCCCTCTTCAATAGAGTTAAAATTGGTATGCTCATAGGTATACGGTATTATCGCCACGCTGAACTGCGCCTTTTTGGAATTCACCACCGTTAGGCTAACGCCATTTATTGTGATAGAGCCCTTCTCGATGGTGATATTTCCCGCTGCGCTATCGTATTGGAAGCTGAAAATCCAACTTCCCGCTACCGCTTCCCTTCCAATACACGTACCTACTTGATCAACGTGGCCTTGAACCAAATGGCCGTCCAATCGATCACCAAGTTTCATGGCGCGTTCCAAGTTGACTGCTTGCCCCACGGTAAGAGCTCCCAAATTGGTTTTTTCCAGGGTTTCGCTTATAGCGGTAACCCGGTACCAATCGACACCCAATTCCACCACGGTTAGGCAAACACCGTTGTGCGCCACGCTTTGGTCGACTTTCAATTGCGAGGCGAGCGAGCTCTCGATAGTAATGTCGAGATTTTCGCGATCTTCCTTTAAATTTTTTACCCTTCCAACAGTTTCGATAATACCTGTAAACATTCTTTATTTCGTTACATTTGTACTGCAAAAGTAAGAATTTAAACCTCGTGGGGATATATGGCAAAAGACGATAAGATTGTAATTGGCATTTCGGTTGGCGATTTGAATGGTATAGGCGGCGAGATTATCCTAAAAACTTTTGAAGATGCAAGGATGATGGAGTTTTGCACCCCGGTTATTTTCGCTTCGGTAAAACTGATGTCCTTTTACAAGAAGGAGTTTAACCTTGATGTCAACCTACACGGCATCGATACGCTAGATGCCATAGTTCCGAAGAAAATAAACGTACTGAATGTTTGGAAGGAAAACGTAGACGTGGATTTTGGCAAGGAAGACAAGAAAAGCGGCAGCTATGCGGTAAAATCACTTTCCGCTGCCGTTAGCGCCCTCAAGGAGGGTAAGGTCTCGGTGCTCGTCACGGCACCCATAAACAAGTCGAGCGTGCAATCTGAAACTTTCAATTTTCCGGGGCATACAGATTATCTCGCGAAAGAGCTGGAGGGAGATAGCCTTATGCTTATGATTTCCGGAGCACTTCGGGTTGGTCTCCTTACCGACCACGTTGCGGTAAAGGATATTTCAAAAAATATTACCAGGGAAGTTATTGAAAAGAAAGTACAGACCATATACCGGAGCTTGATGCAGGATTTTGGCGTTCGGAAGCCAAAAATCGCCGTGCTGGGTATTAATCCGCATACCGGCGACAATGGTGTAATTGGCACTGAGGACGATAGCGTTATGCGTCCTACTTTGGATAACCTCCGGAAAAACGGAAAGCTGGTTTACGGCCCGTATGCGGCCGATAGCTTTTTCGGATCTGGTAATTATAAGAATTTTGACGCGGTGATCGCGTCGTACCACGACCAGGGCCTCGTACCGTTCAAGACGCTGGCCTTTGGAACTGGCGTAAACTTTACCGCTGGCTTAAGCAAGGTACGCACCTCGCCAGACCACGGTACAGCCTTTGATGTTGCCGGCAAGAACACTGCGAATTTCGAATCGTTCAAAGAGGCCGTTTTTAGCGCCATTGCTATTTACAAAAAGCGCAGGGAATACCTGAAGCTAACAAAAAATCCGCTGGAAAAGGGGCGCAAATTGCCGTTTTCAAAAAAGAATGCGTAATATAATTTGCTATTGAAATAATTTTTTATCTTTGCACCCGCCTTTGTAAGAAGGTGTAGTAAAGAAATAGGTGTGATTATGAAGGAATTGAAAGAATTTACCATTCCCTTCGTGGGATTGAAAATTGGGGAGCACCGTTTCAATTTTGAAATTGAAAAACCGTTCTTTGAACATTTTGAGTACGATGAGTTCCAGAGTGCGTCCATATCGTTGGAAGTGCTTCTTGTAAAGAAGGCCACCTTGCTGGAACTGATGCTATCATTCAAGGGGTTCGTATCTGTTCATTGCGATATTACCAATGAACCTTTTGACCAGCCCATTGACGGATCTTACCGGTTTGTCGTGAAATTCGGTGACGAATATAACGATGAGAACGAGGACCTCCTTATTCTTCCGCATGGAAGTTACGAGGTAAACATCCAGCAATACGTTTACGAATCGATAGTGCTTTCATTGCCCGCCCGCCGTGTACATCCCGGTGTGGAAGATGGCACATTGAAGTCTGAAATACTCGAGAAACTAGAAGAACTGCGCGTAAAGGAACGTACCGAGGATATCGCGGACGCTCCCGATGAAGACGGAACCGACCCCCGATGGGACCAATTAAAAAAACTATTAACGGATAAATAATACAGAGCGATGGCACATCCTAAGAGAAAAATCTCAAAAACCAGAAGAGATAAAAGAAGAACCCATTATAAGGCTACTGCACCAACAATTGCCAAAGACCCTACCACGGGCGAGGCACATTTATTTCACAGAGCGCACTGGTACGAAGGTAAACTATACTACCGCGGCCAGGTTGTAATTGACGCTACCGAGGAAGTAGAGGCATAGTACCTTTTATTTTATACAATAAAACTCTCACCTGCAGTGGGAGTTTTTTTTGTTTTTTATAGGGAGAGGATTCAAAAACAGGTAGATTTTGCCCCGTTTTTGGCTAATTTTTAGTACTTTTCACAACTTTTAGAGTCGCTTTGGCTCTGTTTGAGGAATTTAATTCAATTATATGAGCGAGATCACAGCTGCAATAACCGCTGTAGGAGGCTATGTTCCAGACTACGTGTTGACCAACCAAATTCTGGAGACCATGGTCGACACCAATGATGAATGGATTACCACCCGGACTGGAATTAAAGAACGCAGAATTTTAAAGGACAAAGATAAGGGCACTTCCTATTTGGCGATTCAAGCCGCGAAGAACCTTCTTTCAAAAAGCAATACAGACCCGAGAGATATCGATATGGTGATTATGGCTACCGCCACGCCCGATATGCCGGTCGCAGCCACAGGCGTTTACGTTGCCACCCAAATAGGTGCCGTAAACGCTTTTTCTTTTGACCTTGTTGCCGCTTGCTCTAGCTTCCTCTATGGAATGTCTACCGCCGCGCGCTATATTGAATCTGGTAAATATAAAAAGGTGCTCCTTATTGGTGCCGACAAGATGTCTTCTATAATCGATTATGAAGACCGTGCCACCTGTATTATCTTCGGTGATGGCGGCGGAGCCGTGCTCTTCGAGCCCAACAACGAAGGGTATGGGGTGCGCGATGAGTATTTGCGCTCTGACGGTATTGGGCGCCAAAGCTTAAAAATCGATGCCGGTGGGTCGTTGATGCCGCCCACGAGCGAAACGGTAGCCAATAAAAAGCATTACGTTATTCAAGACGGTAAAACGGTTTTCAAATTTGCCGTTTCCAATATGGCCGATGTTAGCGCAAAAATTATGGAACGCAACGGGTTAGAGGATGATGATGTAGATTGGCTGGTTCCGCACCAAGCTAACAAGCGAATTATCGATGCCACGGCAAAGAGGATGAACCTGCCCGATGAAAAGGTCATGATGAATATCCATAGATATGGAAACACCACCTCGGCGACGCTTCCTTTATGCTTGATGGATTACGAAAAACAACTTAAGAAAGGTGATAACTTGGTATTCGCGTCCTTCGGGGGTGGATTCACCTGGGGCGCCGTATATGTGAAATGGGCATATTCACCTAATTAATCAACGAATAAAAAAGATTTTTAAACCTTATAAATATGGAGTTAAAAGAAATTCAAAATCTAATCAAGTTTGTGGCCAAATCTGGTGCCAGTGAAGTAAAACTTGAAATGGACGATGTAAAAATCACCATTAAAACAGGCTCTGACGATAGAAGGGGAGAACCCACCTATATTCAGCATATTCCAACAATGGCCTCACAACAGCCACAAGCTGCGCCACAACCTACGGTTGAGGCGCCGAGTGCGTCAGCTGCCAAAGACGCCCAAGCGCCCAAAGACGAAGATTCAAAATACATTACCATAAAATCGCCCATAATTGGAACATTTTATAGAAAGCCATCACCAGACAAATCAGTTTTTGTTGAGGTAGGTGATAGTATTAAGACCGGCGACGTACTTTGCGTAATCGAGGCTATGAAACTGTTTAATGAAATTGAGAGCGAAGTCTCTGGAAAGATTGTGAAGGTATTGGTAGACGACTCCTCACCAGTAGAGTTTGACCAGCCACTTTTCTTGGTAGACCCGTCGTAACTAACCACAAGGCTCCTTTCTTATTCCGCGTTAGCTAATGCTTCGGAATAAAGGTGCTTTATAACGATTAAATGTATGTTCAAAAAAATATTGATTGCCAATAGGGGAGAGATCGCGCTTCGCGTGATACGTACCTGCCGTGAAATGGGCATCAAAACCGTAGCCGTGTACAGTAAGGCCGACGAGGAAAGCTTACACGTACGTTTTGCCGACGAGGCCGTGTGTATTGGACCACCGCCCAGTAGCGAAAGTTATCTAAAAATGTCCAATATTATAGCAGCGGCCGAAATTACCAATGCCGATGCCATTCATCCCGGCTACGGATTCCTTTCAGAAAATGCCAAGTTCTCCAAGATATGCGAGGAGCACAACATTAAATTTATCGGTGCTTCCCCAGAAATGATCGAGAAAATGGGCGACAAGGCTACTGCCAAAGCCACTATGAAAGCGGCGGGCGTTCCTTGTGTTCCTGGCAGCGAGGGTATTATCCCCGATTTTGAAACGTGTAAGAAAGTCGCCAAGGAAACCGGATATCCGGTAATGCTAAAGGCAAGTGCCGGGGGTGGCGGAAAAGGAATGCGCGCCGTTTGGAAAGAAGAAAATTTACAAGCTGCGTGGGAGTCTGCGCGTCAAGAGAGTAAGGCCGCCTTCGGAAATGACGATATGTATATGGAGAAGCTCATCGAAGAGCCGCGCCATATCGAGATTCAAATTGTAGGCGACAGCACCGGAAAGGCCTGCCACCTTAGTGAACGTGACTGCTCCATCCAGCGTCGTCACCAAAAGCTGACCGAAGAGACTCCTAGTCCGTTCATGACAAAGAAATTGCGCGAGGACATGGGCAAGGCAGCCGTGAAAGCAGCCGAATATATCAAATACGAGGGTGCCGGGACTATAGAGTTCTTGGTAGACAAGCACCGTAATTTCTACTTCATGGAGATGAACACCCGCATACAGGTGGAACATCCCATTACCGAACAGGTGGTGGATTACGATTTGATTAGGGAGCAAATATTGGTGGCAAGTGGTGTCCCCATATCAGGAAAGAATTATTTGCCGCAGCTACATTCTATCGAATGTCGCATTAACGCCGAAGACCCGTATAACGATTTTAGACCTTCTCCCGGAAAGATTACCGTGCTACATGCTCCTGGCGGGCATGGCATTCGGTTAGATACCCATGTATATGCCGGATATACCATTCCGCCTAATTACGATTCGATGATCGCAAAGCTTATTACCACCGCGCAAACTCGTGACGAGGCCATAAGCAAGATGAAACGTGCGTTGGATGAGTTCGTAATTGAGGGCGTAAAAACAACCATCCCCTTTCACAGACAATTGATGGACCATCCCGATTATGTTAAGGGCAATTACACCACCGCATTTATGAATAACTTCAAAATGCAGGAACCAGAAGAGGAAGAATAACAATATTCATCACCATTTATATTAAGCACCACTTTCAGTAATTGTATTACGGGATTTGGTGTTTTTTCGGTTTAAAGGACGCATATGAACCTATCTTATTGGGAACGCAACACGTGGCTGCATAATATTGATTATGCTATCGTGGGCAGCGGCATTGTGGGTCTCAGTTGCGCCCTCGCGTTAAGGCAACTGAAGCCGGCAAGCAAGATTGTTGTGTTTGAACGGGGTATGCTTCCTAGTGGCGCGAGTACCAAGAATGCTGGTTTTGCCTGCTTCGGGAGCATGTCGGAAATTCTCTCCGATCTGGAAACACATACTGAAGAGGAAGTGTTGCAATTGGTACAACAAAGACTTTCAGGGTTGGCAACGCTCCGCAATCGGATTGGCGATTCGTTTTTAAATTTCCAACGCCTCGGGGGATATGAGATTTTTACGGAGAACAGTACAACCTTATATGAAAAGTGCTTGGAAAGCATTCCCCGTATAAATTCATTGCTAAATGAAGTATTTTTGGACCAAAAACCGGTTTTTTCTATCAAAAAGGACCCGTTTGGACTAAAAAATGTACAAAAAGACCTCATTTTTAATTGCTATGAAGGGCAGCTAGATCCTGGCCGGATGACGGAAGGCCTGCTACAAAAAGTAGCGGAAAAAGGTATTTTACTATTGAATAATGCTGAAATCACCTCCTTTTCTGCTGAAAATGATCAAATTTCACTGGTTTTGGACAATTCCATAGAATTTCGCGCGAAAAGGCTGTGTATCGCCACAAATGGATTCGCTAGGCAATTGCTTCAGGAAGATGTGAAACCTGCGCGCGCGCAAGTGCTCGTTACCCATCCCATCCCCGATTTAAAAATAAAGGGAACATTTCATTTAGATGAGGGATATTATTACTTTAGAAATGTAAACGACCGAATCTTGCTGGGCGGCGGGCGAAATCTGGATTTCGAAGCCGAAGAAACTACCGAGAACGGACTTACAGAACGGGTACAGCAACGTTTGGAAGAATTACTGCGCTATACCATATTGCCTGACCGCGAAGTTGAGATCGAGCAAAGATGGAGCGGTATAATGGGTGTGGGGGCTAAAAAGAAACCCATTGTAAAGGAGTTACAGCCAAATGTTTTTTGTGGGGTTCGCCTGGGTGGCATGGGCGTGGCCATCGGCACATCGGTTGGAACAGAAATGGCACAATTGGCCATAAAATGAGCAATTTTGGTTACATTTCCTTAAAAAAGGTCTAAAAAGCGTGGATATGCTACGAAAATTAGTAGTTTTTCTTTTTAAAATAGCTATGTGGTTTATCGCAATTACCGTACTGTGGGTGTTGGTATATAAGTTTGTACCAATACCTTACACCCCATTAATGGCAATTAGATCAATTGAAAACGAGGCGGCAGATTTTTCCACAAAGCACGACTGGGTTCCCATTGAGGCTATTTCAAAAAATCTGCAATTGGCGGTAGTCGCTTCAGAAGACCAAAATTTTCTAAAACACGGCGGTTTCGACTATGAAGCCATTGAAAAGGCGTACCAAGGTAACAAGGCGGGCAAGAAAATTAGGGGCGGCAGTACCATTTCACAACAGACCGCGAAGAATGTTTTTCTCTGGCCTCAGCGCAGTTGGCTTCGGAAGGGACTTGAAACCTATTTTACTTTTCTAATTGAACTGTTTTGGAGCAAAGAACGCATAATGGAAGTCTATTTAAACAGTATCGAGATGGGTAAGGGCGTGTACGGTGCAGATGCGGCCGCGCAGCATTGGTTTCGGAAATCTGCCAAAAGCCTCTCGCAATACGAGGCTGCCGCAATTGCGGCCATATTGCCAAATCCATTAAAATACAGAGCGGCACCAGCGTCTAACTATATCGAAAAAAGAAAACAGTGGATTGTACGACAAATGCGTTATTATGGTACTTTTACACTGGAAAAACAGCCTGGCGAATGACCCTAACCGAACTTAAGACCCAATTGTTGGAGCACTGCCAATTAACAGTTCAAAAACGATTCGATAAAATTAGGCAGACCATTGCCGATATTGAGGAATCGTTGTTGGAAGAGAGCAAGAGCTCGAGCGGCGATAAGCACGAGACTGGCAGGGCCATGCTCCAGATAGATCGGGAAAACGCCGGGAAGCAGCTACATGAGGTCGAAAATGTGAACAATCTGCTAAAGCGTCTCGATGTAAAGGCCACAGCAGATTATGTGCGTCTTGGCAGCTTGGTAAGAACCAATCTGGCGACATATTTCATAAGTATATCCATTGGTGCCGTAGCGGTTGGCGACAAGAGCTATATGTGCGTGGCGCTTAATTCGCCCATTGGACTGTTGTTATCTGGTAAGAAAAAGGGTGATCAATTTATCTTCAATGATAAAGAGATTACCATTTTAGGAGTTAAGTAAAAACTATTTTTGGACATCGGCCATGATAAAATCTTCCAGTTCCGTATCATCTGTGGTATGGAGCACGCTTACGTCGCCGGTAGTTTCCAAAACGACCGCCCTAACTTGACTTAACCGAAGCACATTCGCTTCGCGCAACTTCCCCCGAAGTTCATCCTTGCTCACTTTACATCGTTTTATATTTTCCTCCATAAGTTCGCCATCGCGCATTAAGAGAATGGGCGAATTATCCAGAATTTGTTGGGCGGTGTCCTTTTTGAAGATAACGATCGAAATGAGATAGTTCAGGAAGTAGAGCAATCCGATAATAATGGCTCCCATAAAGAGTTTCGGGTTACCGGTACCTATGCTCATAGCAAAGAGATTACCCACCGCAATGGTATTAATAAAATCGAACCCCGTCATCTTGCTAAAACTTTTCAGCCCGAAGATCCGGGTATACGCAATTAGTGCCACGTAAATTAGTAATGTCCCCGCAAATACCGACCCTAGGGTGGGTACATCAAGATCGCTTGTAAAATACTCCCAGTTCATAGGTCAGAGGGTTTTAAGGTTGGCAAGAATGTATTAAAGATAAGTCTTTAAAAGGGGCAGTTTCGTTAATCTTTTCTGAAAAAGCCCCGATAAAACCAGTCTCGCTTTTTCCAACGTCCTGCATTTGGTATCTTTAAGAAAAAGAAAAGCTATGAACAAAAGTATACTTTTGAAAAGTCGCCCTGAAGGTAAGCCCAAGACTACAGATTTTGAATTTTCTGAAAACGAAAAGCCCAGCCCCGCGGAAGGCGAGGTGCTGTTAAAGGCAAAATACGTTTCCGTAGATCCCTATTTGCGCGGCCGTATGCGCGACGAGAAATCATATATCCCGCCATTTCAAGTGGGCGCGCCCATTGAGTCGGGCATTATCGCCGAGGTAATGGAAAGCAAGAACGATTCGTATGCGGTGGGCGACTATGTAAACGGCATGTTGCAATGGAAACAGTGGCAAACCTCGAACGGTGAAGGATTACAAAAAGTTGATGGCGAAAAGGCTCCGTTGTCGGCCTATCTAGGTGTACTGGGTCTAACGGGCATTACCGCCTATGTAGGGCTGCTAAAAATTGGCCAACCAAAACAAGGAGAAACGTTGTTGGTATCGGGCGCGTCGGGAGCCGTGGGCAGCGTGGTGGGCCAAATTGGGAAAATCAAGGGATGTCGTGTAGTGGGTATAGCCGGCAGTGACGATAAGATTGAATTGATGAGGAGCAAGTTCGGTTATGACGCCGGTATAAATTACGAAACTACAGATAATATGAAACAGGCTATAGAGGGCGCGTGTCCAGATGGAGTAGATGTCTATTTCGATAATGTGGGCGGCCAAACTCTGGACGCAGCACTTATGAATGCCAACAGGTACGCGCGCGTGGTAAACTGCGGTGCAATATCGCTTTACAACGAGCAAAAGCAACCTACGGGACCTCGACTGGAACCTGTGTTAGTCAAGAAAAGTATCAAAATGCAAGGGTTTATAGTTCGCGATTTTCAAGAAGAGTTTTCTAACGCCATATCTCAACTGTCGCAATGGTTAGAGGAAGAGAAACTTACGTATGAGGAAACGATTGTCAAAGGATTCGAAAATATTCCACAAGCATTTATCGATCTGTTCGACGGCAAGAACAAGGGGAAAATGGTGGTAAAGGTTACCTAGGGCATCTCGACTATTAAAGTCTTATTAAAACCTGCGTTAAAGGCCGTTAACAAAACGTAACAGCCTTTTTCTTTTCGGTATTTTGAAGAAAAATTAAAAGAAAAATTATGGAACGTGTATTAGTTGTAGGTGCTACCGGAAGTACCGGAAGAAAAATCGTGGAAATATTAGATCGCTATCGAAATTATCGGCCCGTGGCGATGGTACGTCACAAGGACCAGGAAAAAGTATTCGCAGAGAAAAACATTGAAACCAGATTGGCCGATTTGGAGAAAAACGTAAGCCATACGGTTACCGAAATTGACAAGGTTATCTTCGCCGCAGGATCGGGCGGAGATACTTCCAAGGAAAAGACAACTGCCGTAGACCAAGAGGGTGCCAAGAAGATAATAGATCTATCGGCCATTGCGGGAATCAAGAAATTTGTGATGCTCAGCAGTATGGGTGCCGATAACCCGGAGCAGAGCGAGGAGATGCAGCACTATCTGCAAGCCAAGAAAAATGCCGATGACCACCTTCGAAAGAGCGGACTGTCCTATTCCATTATCAGGCCCGGCGCACTAACCGATGAAGGCCGAACGGGCACCATAAAATTAGCGAAGAGCCTAAACGAGCAAGGCGAAATAGCACGGGCCGATGTTGCCGAGACATTGGTCGCAGCCCTTCACGACGATACCCTGCCCAACGAAACGGTTGAAATCCTGAGCGGTGATGCCGATATCGAGGAAGCGGTTAAAACCGTAGGGTAGTCTTTCAGAAGATAGATAGACCGAATGGGCTGTGCATTGGTTTCGCCATACGAATAAATACGCCCTAGCCACCCCTGTTTGCACCATTAAATAGATAAATATTATCGAGGCCCCGTGCGAACGGGGCTTATATCTATTTCAGAATAATATTATTAGAGAATAACAACGATTACAGTAAGAAGGTGGCTATGCTAGGGAGTTCACTCGAGACGTTATACGCCATAATTTTGTATGAGAAAGGCGAACCGTCCAATATAAGGTTCTATTTTACTGAAAGATATACATTTTTGCCTTCCGCGATAAAGGTAGGGCTCAAAAAGAATGCCCGCTGCTCGTTCCTACGCGATTCAATTAAATAATCGACACCCCTAAAATACGATTTGGAGACTGTTACCAGGATTTCAGTTGCTACCTCGGAAACTTTAAGTTGGTGAGGCAAAAGAAACAAATCGCCCGGCTCATCCGGATCGAACAATCGCTTCGGGAGTTGGGTAACTTCCCCGAAAAATCCGGCCAGATATGCGCTGGAAAGCGATGAAAATACCTGTTCGGGTGTTCCCGACACAGCTATGGATGTATCTTGTAGAATTAGAATTTGGTCGGCATACATCAACGCTTCCTCGGCGTCGTGCGTGGCAGTTATACAGGCAATGCCTTCTCTTGATAAATGGGCGAAGAGCCTTCGCCGAAGCTTGTTTTTCCTGAAGTTATCAATACTACTAAAGGGTTCGTCTAGCAATAACAATTGGGGTTTTTTCGCCAATGCCTTTGCAATGGCAACACGTTGTTGCTGACCTCCGCTCAAATTTTTTACCAAGGTGTTTCCATACGGCGTTAATTCTACCACCTGCAGTAGCTCCTCAACCACCTTTATTTCATTATCGTCGTTTCCCGATAGGTGGTCCCGAATGTTTTCCCGCACGGTCGAATAAGGCATTATGTTCAGGTCCTGCGCTACTAATTTCATAAACGGCTCGCCGGGAACGAGGGTGTGTTCTGGTCCGGTCAACTTTCTGTTATTCCAGGCTATGGTACCATCATCGAGAGGCAGTAACCCATAGATTAAATGGAGCAAGGTCGATTTGCCACAACCGCTTTCCCCGAGGAGGGCAAGGTGCTCGCCCGGTTTTAGCAAAAACGAAATGTTGGAAAGAATTTCTTCCTCCTGGTAGGCAAACGATTGTACTGAAACTGAAAGCATAGTAATAAAAAAGGACTGCCGTGCTTACTTTACGATACAGTCCTTTCTGGAAATTAATGGGTTTAAATATTATTTCTTCACGGTTTCGTTTATTTTCTGCGGAAGTACCTCGTACCCCATATTATAAAGTGTGAAACCAAAAATATCGGCATATTGCTCTATAGTCTTGCTAACGGGCGTTCCGGCGCCATGGCCCGCATCTGTCTCAATCCGAATCAAAACAGGATTTTGGCCAGCATGGTGCTCCTGCAACTGTGCGGCGAATTTAAAGCTATGTGCGGGTACCACACGATCGTCGTGATCACCCGTGGTAATAAGGGTTGCTGGATAAGCGACTCCCCCCTTGATATTGTGCAAGGGCGAGTACCCCTTTAGGTATTCGAACATTTCCTTGCTATCCTCGGCGGTTCCGTAATCGTACGCCCAGCCCGCACCCGCGGTAAAGGTATGGTAGCGCAACATATCGAGAACGCCCACTGCGGGTAGCGCCACCGCCATGAGGTCGGGTCGCTGCGTCATCGTCGCGCCCACGAGTAAGCCGCCGTTGGAACCACCACGCAGAGCGAGATAATCACTAGAGGTGTAGTTGTTTTCTATAAGATATTCGGCCGCGGCAATAAAATCATCGAAAACATTCTGCTTATGCATTTGCGTACCTGCCTTGTGCCATTCCTTTCCGTACTCGCCCCCGCCGCGAAGGTTGGGTACGGCATAGATTCCCCCTTGTTCCATCCACACCGCATTGGTAATGCTGAAGCTAGGGGTCAGACTTACATTGAAGCCTCCATAACCGTACAATATGGTGGGGTTCTTGCCATCTAATGCTATTCCTTTTTTGTGGGTTATGATCATCGGCACCTTGGTCCCGTCCTTTGAGGTAAAGAAGACCTGCTTGCTCTCGTAATTGTCTGGACTAAAATCAATTTCGGGCTTTTGGTACAACTCACTGTTCCCAGTTTCCACATTGTATTTATAGATACTTCCTGGGGTTACGTAGTTGGTAAAGTTGTAATAAAGTTCCTTTTCTTCCTTTTTACTTCCGAATCCGCCTGCGCTGCCCACGCCGGGAAGCGTTACCTCGCGAATTAAATTGCCCTTGTAATCGTACTGACTCACTTTTGAAACGGCATCTACCATATATTCAGTAAAAAAATAGCCGCCTCCGGTAGAGGGGCTGAGAACGTTCTCCGTTTCTGCGATGAGGTCTTTCCAGTTCTCGGGCGTAGGGTTCGCGGCGTTTACGGTAACGATTTTTTTATTGGGCGCATTCAGGTTGGTAACCAAGTATAGCGTATCGTCTTCGTTCTCGATCACATAGGTGTCGCTATCGGTATGGTCCAGAATTGTCACGAACTCACTGTTGGGCTTTGAAAGATCTTTCAGAAAAAGTTTATTGCCCGAGGTTGAAATACTGGCAGATACCAACAGATATCGGTTGTCTTCCGTAACATTTCCACCAACGTAGCGGTGTTTCTGCGCTTCCGTGCCTCCAAATACCAGCTCGTCCTGACTTTGCGGTGTGCCTAACTTGTGATAGTATAACTTGTGCT
>NZQO01000075.1 GCA_002693605.1 Flavobacteriaceae bacterium | reverse complement strand
TCGTAATATTCATAAAACAAAACCGAGATAGGCGATGCGTAGCCCGGGTCTTCCTTCAACAATAAAAATTCGTTATCGAGCAATGAAATGTTGCTCATTAGGTAAACGGCCTTATTATAATCGTAGTTGTTTATGTACTTGTGGTTGTTGATTATTTCCTTCCACGAATACATAGCCTCAAAAAAGGGCTCGAAGCGGTAGCCTTTGGGCAAAAATAACTTAGAAACGTTGCGGCACCCGAGCCCGAAGTAGCGAAAAATATCATCTGCGAGCAGGGTAAGCTCGGCCTCGGTTTCGTTCCCGGTAAGAACTGCGACCGAATTTCGGTTGCGCCGAATAATATTTGGGTATTTCCCAAAATAATATTCAAAATATCGAGCTGTATTGTTGCTGCCCGTGGCAATTACCGCATCGAAATTCTCCAGTTTTCCATCGGAAAAATGTATGTACCCTTCCCAATGGGGGAGCTCGTTGCGGAGAAACTGGGCTATGATTGGCAATAGGTGCCTGTCTTGCGATGATAGTTTCGCCAATACCTTATGGCCTATAATGAGCACCGATAGAAAATCGTGGAAACCAACAAGTGGAATATTACCGGCCATCACGATTGCAACGGTCTTGGGATTGGTGGGCTCGTTAATTGTATATTGTTCCACCCAACGGTTTAAATTTTCCTTTGTGAGCGCCTGGCTCCAACTTGTAAGGGCAAATTGTAAGTTGTCCTGGGTAAACCAGCCATTACTGTTTTTGGCCAACTGAAGCTGAGTTGCCATTCTGCCTGCGATTGTATCAGGATTAGCCTCAATGGAGCCGAACGAATCATCCGGTTGTGCCAACTGACCCAAAAACCGCCCTAGGCTTGCAAATGCGTTAATTCTTTGTTGTAAATCCATAGGCTGTTTGGAGTTGCCCTTTTTAGGCATTAAATTTGCGCAAAGTTAGAAAAAGAATAAGCTATGGCCATTATAATAACCGATGAATGTATTAACTGCGGAGCCTGCGAGCCCGAATGTCCCAACACTGCCATCTATGAGGGCGCAGATGATTGGAGGTATGCGGACGGTACCGACCTGGATGGGGAGGTAGTGTTACCCAACGGCAAGCAAGTGAGTGCCGAGGAGACCCAAGAGCCCATTAGCGATGAAATTTATTACATTGTTCCTGATAAGTGTACTGAATGTAAAGGTTTCCATGACGAGCCCCAATGCGCTGCAGTTTGTCCCGTGGATTGTTGCGTACCGGATGATGATCACGTTGAGAGTGACGAGGAGCTCTTGGCCAAACAAGCATTTATGCATCACGAATAAGGATGTGGAATACAAAATAAAAAGCCGTTTTACCTCAGTGTAAAACGGCTTTTTCTATGCATGTTGCTGGGTTACATTTTTTTTGTACTTACCTTTTTGCCCTTTTTCAATGAAAATTTACTCATTGTTACGGTATCGTTGTCATTATTGTAGGTCTCGACAATGAAATTACCATTGCTGTCGTAATACCCGATGGAATTTGTTGCATTCTTAGGTCGAACGTAATAAAAACCTTCTTGTGACGATTTTACGATATCGGCAAAATCGGATCTAGATTCATCGGGGTCTACCGTTACCATTTTATACCCTGTAGCGGTTTTTTCGAAAGCGAATATTTCGTCCTCGTATGAATAAGAGACATCGGTTTCAATATTCCTTGGCATGAGGTCTACTTCAAAATTGTGGGTACCCTTAAAATCGGTCAGTCCCAATTTTCGGGTTACTTTCAGTTCTGCTTCTTTTTCCGAAACTTCGATGCCATCGTCATCCATGACGGCGGTCTTTGTGACTGTGGTCGTTTTCTTTACATTTTTATTTTTATTGTCCTGTGCGTAGGTGCCCACGGTCAGGGCCGTGGCTAGGAGTAAGGTAATAGTCGTTTTCATGGTTTATATAGTTTAGTTTGTTGCTGCTTTAAATAAAGAAGAGTGCTGCGCTTGCAGCACTCTTTCAATCTAAAATGAATTACTTCATTTTATTCTTCTTCATTCTCTCTTTCATCATTTTACGTTGGGCGTCGCTCATTTCGGCTTTGTACACGTAATTTGTAACACCGTCATTGTCTGGGTCATAACTTTCTATGATGAAATCTCCATCGGTATTAAAATATCCGAATGAATTTTCCCCGTCCTGTGAGTAGATATAATATCCATCTTGTGATGTTGGACGAATGGTAGCATATTCTGTCTTCGTACCATTAATATTTGTCATTACCGTGTAGCCGGGCTTTTCGGGCGTCATCCAATATAAATTTCCGTTGTTATAGTACTTGATGTTATTGTCGACGTTCCAAGGCCTCATCACAGTTTCAAAATTATGCTGACCTTCGAAATCGGTTAGCGCTAATTTCTGGGTGCGCGTCGTGGTTACAGATCGTGCCGTAACATCGGTACCTTTATTATCGGTTACCTTCTTTTTGGTAATTGTTGTGGTTTTCGTTCTATTCGTGTTTTGGTCTACTTGCGCAAAAGTTGTGGTAAATGCGGCAAGTGCAAAAACTAACATTATCTTCTTCATAATTCTACGTTTTAAAATTTTTAATTGTCTGATTAATAATCCATTATCAATATACGGCCTATCGGTGTTAAAAAACGACAATACGGTTATAAGACTTTGCTAAACTTTTCGCGCTTTCGGGGGATTATCGTAAAATTCTCTTAAATTCATGGTCAAGACATATATTTCCGGAAAATATGCCCCAATTCAAGTGCCTTTGGGGTTACTACACAAAGAAAAAAACCCGGCTATTGCCGGGTTTTGAATATGATAAGTTCGTTATTTATTGGTCGTTATCCTTCTTTAGCTTGACCATTCCCTTGGGTCGTTTTTCCAGCTGTTTACGCCGCTCGGCCAATTCTTGGTCCATAGCACGCTTCTTGGCATCAAATGCCAATCTTTCCTTCTTGGCTTCAGCACGCTGCGCTTCTATCGAAGCTTCCAATTGTGCGTTCTTGGCAGCTACGTTCTTCTGAACCTTAACCGTGTTTTCGGCGTCCATAGACTGTTCATCCGTAACCACGTTCACCTCATCGGCGGCAATGGTCGTTACTTTTTTATCTTGGTCCTCCTTCTCATTTCCCTCGACCATTACAAGCTCCTTGTTCTTTTTTACTTCCTGTACCACCTTGGTATCAACCCTGGTGTCCTTGACCACCACTTTTTTGGTAGTCGTTTCCTGTTGTACGTCCTCCTTTACCTGGGCGGTAGCGCCCACGGTTATGAGCAAACTGGCAACTGTACTTAAAATTATTGATTTCATAAGTTCTGTCGTTTGAATTACTAGGTAAACGTACGCCTGTTTTGGTTAAGTAAAAGCCAAACTGCCGTGAAATTATTCCTAAAATTCATGAAAAAGACCGTGTATATACTGCGTATATTTTCTTGCTTATACTGTATATTTGCACCCTTAATTTTATACGTATGAAAGCAGGAATCGTAGGATTGCCAAATGTGGGCAAATCGACTCTTTTTAACTGTCTGTCCAACGCCAAGGCGCAAAGTGCCAACTTTCCCTTTTGCACTATTGAGCCCAATATTGGCGTAGTTAACGTTCCAGACCCTCGGCTCGTAAAGCTCGAGGAACTGGTAAACCCCCAGCGGGTACTGCCGGCCACAGTCGAGATTGTAGATATTGCCGGATTGGTAAAAGGCGCCAGTAAAGGGGAGGGGCTCGGTAACCAGTTCCTCGGAAATATCCGCGAAACCGATGCCATTTTGCACGTGTTACGTTGTTTTGACAACGACAATGTGGTTCACGTTGATGGAAACGTAAACCCTATTCGCGATAAGGAAACGATTGATATTGAACTTCAGCTTAAAGATCTTGAAACGACCGATAAGCGCTTGGAAAAGGTAAAGCGCGCCGCCCGCACCGGTAATAAGGAAGCGCAAAAGGAAGAGGCCGCACTGGTAAAGGTTAAGGAAGGGCTCGAGGCCGGTATATCGGTACGTGCCATTACCCTTACCGATGCCGAGCGCGAGGAGGTTATCGCCCCTATGCAGTATATTACCGATAAGCCCGTGCTTTACGTTTGTAATGTGGACGAGGATTCTGCCGCCTCCGGAAATGCCTATGTGGAAAAGGTAAAAGCAGCGGTTGCCGATGAAAATGCCGAGGTATTGGTGCTTGCCGTTGGCACCGAGGCCGATATTACCGAATTGGAAACCTTTGAAGAGCGCCAAATGTTCTTGGAAGACCTCGGCCTAGACGAGCCCGGTTCGGCTAAGCTTATTCGCAGTGCTTATAAACTGCTGAACCTCCAAACCTATTTTACGGCGGGCGAAAAGGAAGTGCGCGCCTGGACTATTCCGGTTGGCGCCACGGCTCCCGAGGCGGCCGGTGTTATCCATACCGACTTTGAAAAGGGATTTATTCGCGCAGAGGTAATTAAGTATGACGATTTCGAAAAATATGGTAGCGAGGCAAAAGTACGCGAGGCTGGTAAATTGGGCGTGGAAGGAAAGGAATACATCGTGAAGGATGGCGATGTTATGCACTTCCGCTTCAATGTGTAGCGATTTTTCAAATGATATCAAAAAGCTCGATCCATTATGTTCGAGCTTTTTGTCTTTTTAGACCTTTCCGCTTAGTTAAAATGTATAGCGTACCGAAAGACCTTGGTATTCGTCGCCCATAAAACTTCTGCCGGCACTAGGATATACGGCAACTTTACTGTCTCGTTTTTTATGTAGCTCTGGCACTAAAATTCCCGTGGCGGCACCAAGCACATAGCCCAGGGAGACATCGGTTAAAAAGTGTTGGCCCGCCTCGATGCGATAATAAGAAACAGCAGCGGGAATTGCCGCCGCGCCGGCCCATACCCAAAATTTACCCTTGGCATCTGGGTTGAAATCGCTATATATCTTTGCGGCCAAGAACGTTCCCGTTGCAGAAGCAGCTACATGCCCGGCATAAAACGACCGCTGGCCATTATTGCTCATGCGCCTACCTATTCCGGTTTCGCCACTATCGTCATAGACATAAGGCCGAGACCTATCTACCAAGCCTACGGTCATAGAATACATCGTTGCAGTGGTGGAAAATGCCTCTAGGTAGAGTATTATTAGTTGCCCTGTGTGATCATTGATCTTACCATCCAAAAGGGTTAAAAAGGGGAGTGCGAACGAGGCGGCAAATGGGATGTCGCTAAGCTTGCTTGCGTTTTCGGAATTATTTCCCGCGGCCCAGCGGTCTATGGCCGGAATATCGTCCTCGTCGAGGTTGTTGAATTCCTCCATTGTCATATCGTCCTTATTCTGGATTAGGACTAACCCACCTGCGCTACCGGCTAGGCCGACTCCCGTCCAGATCCCATCGCGTAACCAATCTAGTTCGTAGGGCGAGTTACTTTTTTGACCGATTAATTGTGTGCTGCTGAAAATAATTGCTAAGAGAAGTGTGATTTTTTTCATAGTCTGAAGATAGAAACTTCCCAAAGTGAAACCGAAGTTTTTAACAAGCCTTTAGTTGAATTTTGGGCAAAAATTCACAAAAACCTATTCGTACAGACGAAGCCTTTTCCGAAGTTGGGAGAGTTCCTCTTCCATTTGTGAAATACGCTGTAGCATATGGTTTAGGGCGTCGATACCTTCAATGTTTATGCCCAGTTCCCGATGTAGGCGAAACATCCTTTCAATTTCCGAAACGGTATCTTCCTCAATATATAGCTGCGCATTTACGCGCTTGCATTTAATAAGTCCGTGGACTTCCAGTAGATGGACAAATTCGTTGTCGATACGCGATTGCTCGCAGAAGGTCGTTATGAGAATGTGGTTTTGAATAGCCATGTTAGCGGAGTTTAGAAAGTTGGGCCAATAGTTCTTTTTCCTTATCTGAAAGGTTCATGGGCATTGTTATTTTATAAGTTATATAGAGATTGCCAACGGCGTCTTTCTCTTTATACTTGGGTAGGCCCTTACCCTTCAGCTTAATTTTGGTGTCGTTCTGCGTTTCGGGCTTTACGTTCAGTTTTACCTTACCATTGAGCGTCTCTACAGTAATTTCGCCACCCAGTAGGGCCGTGTACAAATCGATAGACTCGGTTTTGTACAAATCTGGGCCCACACGCTTAAAGGGGGTATTGTTGAAAATTTGGAACGTAATAAACAAATCTCCCTTTGGGCCGCCATTTACGCCCTCACCACCGTGGCCTTTGATTTTTATGGTCTGGCCGTCCTCTACACCCGCAGGGATGGTGAGCCGTATTTTCTTACCACCCAGATCTAGGGTCTGTTTTTGGTCGCTCAGGATATCGGTAAGCTGGAGTTGGAGCGTAGCATTGAAATCCTGCCCCTTAAATCGCGTCTGGCCCCTTGGGTTGCCACCGGCGAAACCGCCGCCGCCAAACATGTTCTCGAAAAAATCGGAGAATTGGCTTTCATCGAACCCGCCGCTGCCGCCCGTCGTATATGTACGTCTTTGCGAGCCCCCGCCAAAACCTTGCCGGGTCTGTTGTCGCTGTGCTTTTTCAAAGGCATCGGCGTGTTCCCAGTCCTTGCCGTACTTATCGTATTTCTTTCTCTTTTCGGGATCGCTCAGTACTGCGTGAGCCTCGTTTATGCGCTGGAATTTCAACTGGGCGTCTGCGTTGTTCGGATTTAAATCTGGGTGGTACTTTCGCGCGAGTTTACGATACGCCTTTTTGATATCGGTCTCGGTCGCGTTTTTAGAAAGTCCCAATTCCTTGTAATAATCGATATATTCCATAGGTAATGCTCAATCTTTTGTTGAAGTTATATAATTGATGGGAAAAGTTCAAATTCCCCGCGCATTCTTCACATAATTTTAATAATGGATATTGCGGTAGGAAATTTGTAAATTCATATTAAATCACTTTTTCTGTCTAAAATGACTAACCACCTTACTAACAATACCAAGGGTTTTATTGTTAATTACTTTTCTTGGCTAGGGTTTCAATTTTGTGCGTGAACCCTTATATTTAGTGCGTATTCAGGAATTTTTTATGGGAGAGACACAATATACCGAAGATAACATTCGGTCGTTGGATTGGAAGGAGCATATCCGTATGCGACCTGGTATGTACATTGGAAAACTGGGAGACGGCTCCTCTCCAGACGATGGTATCTATATACTGCTAAAGGAAGTGCTGGACAACTGTATTGACGAGTTCGTTATGGGT
>NZQO01000074.1 GCA_002693605.1 Flavobacteriaceae bacterium | reverse complement strand
GCTATTTTGTTACCAGCCAATACTGGCCCGCTATGGAGCACTACAACACGGCCCTCGAGCTAGGTACGCCCGATAAGGATTACGCTTCCTTCCAGAAGGCAATTAGCTACGGTTTCGTGGACCGCACCCAGCAAAAGGTCGAGGCCCTTCAAGAATTTGCGAGAACGTATCCAACGTCGGTCTATCGGGACGATGCCCTGTATGAACTGGGAAATACCTTTGTTGCGCAGGATAAAAACAGTGAGGCAATTGCCACCTACGACCAATTGGTTCGCGAGCTGCCCAAGAGCAGCTATGTGGCTAGGGCATTGCTGAAAAAAGCCCTAATTTTCGACAATACCGGAAAGAGCAACGAAGCGCTGGCATTGTTCCGGCGCGTGGCCGAAGCGTATCCCGCCACACCAGAGGCGCTACAGGCAGTGGCCTCGGCCAAGATTATCTATATTGACCAAGGTAGGGTTAACGACTACGGAAATTGGGTGAGCGGTTTGGATTATGTTGAAGTAGCCGGCGGCGAACTGGACGATGCTGCTTACCAAGCGGCTGAAAAGCCATACTTAGAGAACAAGGCTTCCCAGGCCATCTCGCGCTTCGAGGAGTATTTGGGGCAGTTTCCCAACGGACAACATGCGTTGAAGGCCCATTTCTATCTCGGGCAGCTCTTTTTTTCGAATGGCTCGCCTGAGAAATCCATACCACATTACAAGTTCGTTGTTTCTAGGGAGCGCAGCGAATTTACCGAACAGGCCCTCGCGCGGATTTCCGAAGTTTTCTTGGCAAGAAAGGAATACCAGAATGCAATCTCTTATTTGAAACGTCTAGAATCTGAAGCCGATTTTCCGCAGAACATCATCTTTGCGCAGACCAACACCATGAAGGCGGCCTACGAGCTCGAACAATATGCGGAGGCGGTGAACTATGCAGAGAAGGTCCTTGAGAACGCAAAAATTGACAATGCCATTAAAAGCGACGCGCAGGTTATCATAGCACGGTCGGCCATGCAAACGGGCGAAATGGCCAAGGCCCAACGCGCCTACGCAAAAGTGGGCCAACTAGCCACGGGACTGCTCGCAGCCGAGGCGCTATATTACGATGCCTTTTTCAAGCATCGCGACACGAATTACGAGGCTTCCAACGCCGCGGTACAAAAGTTGGCCAAGGAGTATTCGGGCTACAAATTATATGGCGCCAAGGGCCTTGTGCTTATGGCCAAGAATTTTTATGAATTGGGCGATGCCTACCAGGCAACGTATATCCTGGAAAGTGTTATACAGAATTTTAGCGACTTCCCCGATGTTGTCGCTGAGGCGAAAACCGAACTTTCCCAAATCAAGACCGCCGAGGCGAAAACGAATGCCTCGGTCGAAACCGATGGCAACTAACTATTCGCCCGAAATTCAATAAAACGTACGTAATCGAAATACTGAAAATAACCCTATGTCGAAACAACATTTTCTCTTCCTACCGGTTTTCCTAACCCTTTTTTCCCTGTCGGCCATAGCCCAAGAGGAAGACGGCCTCGGCACTGAGGTTGTCAATATCGTTAAACCGTATACGCCTACCATTAGCGATGCCTTTAAGGTAAAGCAAACGCCAGTGCTAAACGACTCGGTCACGACGCAGAAAAAGGAGGTAACCTATGAGATCTTTTCGGTGCCGGTGGCTTCCACTTTTACTCCGGCAAAGGGCAAGGCAGAAACGGTAGAACGAGCCAAGCCGGAAAAGGTATTCGACAACTATGCCACCCTTGGCTTCGGGAACTACACCAGTATCTTGGGCGAACTGTACAGCAATTTCGAGATAAGCCGAACCGATAATGCCGGGTTTTACCTTCGGCACAACTCTGCCCAGGGCGATGTGGACGATGTACGCTTGGAAACAAAGTATTACGACACCCAACTCGATGCTCATTACACAAGCAGGCAGCGATACGTTTCCTATAATCTGGAGGCGGGTGCGAACCACCAACTATTCAATTGGTATGGTTTGCCAGAGCAACTCGACGGGGCGCCAGACGATTTTGTGTTCGGTATTGATCCGCAACAGAGCTATTACGGTGGTTATCTAGGCGGTACCATTAGCACAGAGGATTCCTTTTTTGAAAAGGTTTCAGCGACGGTACGGTACACCGGCGATGCATTCTCCTCTTCGGAACTCAGTGCCCGCATTCAGCCAGAATTTCAGTTTAATGCAACCGATTTTGCCCTAACCCTTGAGGCGGATGTAGATTACCTAAGTGGAAGCTTCGATAAGGGCTACGCTATGAGTCGGGGTATCGATTATAGTTGGCTCAATTTGGGCATACTTCCGTCCTTAGTTTACATTAACGAGGACCTCTCCCTCTCTTTGGGCGTTGCGGCCTACGCCGGTCTCGATTTGGAGAACAGCGAAACCGAATTATTCCTTTACCCCAAGATCAACGCCTCGTATCGATTGGTTGACGAATTTATAATGCTTTATGCCGGGGCCGATGGCGGTCTCGATCAAAATCGATATTTTGATTTTAAGGAAGAGAACCCCTTTGTCTCCCCCACACTGTGGGTTGCCCCAACCAGCAGGTTGTATGAAGGGTTTGGCGGTATCAAGGGAAAAATAACAAATTCAGTGGGGTACAATCTTCGGGCTTCCTATGGAAAGGATGAGGGCCGGGCCCTTTTCCAAAGCAACCCGTACGTGGGGATGTCTACCGATTTCGAACCCTTTGAATACGAAAATTCCTTTGGCGTTACGTACGATGATATAAACACGCTTTCCCTTTTCGGCGAACTGAAAGTGGCGCTCTCCGAAGGGTTTACCCTTGGCGTAAAGGGCGAATATTTCAGTTACGAAACCGATAGCCAACAGGAAGCGTGGAACCTGCCCGAGCTTACGGCCTCCCTATTTTCAAATTTCGACATAACCGAACAACTGTACGGGGGCGCCTCCCTCTTTTACGTAGGCGAGCGAAAGGACCTGCTTCAGGACTTCACCCCCTTCTCGGGCCCCATTACCCAAATCGTCACCCTCGAGGGCTATCTTGACGCGAACGTGCATCTGGGGTACAAGGTCAACGAGCGCCTAAACTTTTTCCTGAAGGGAAGCAACCTGCTGGGCGATTCGTATGAAAAATGGGTCAATTATCCCGTATTGGGCATACAGGGCCTATTGGGCGCTACCTATAAATTTGATTGGTAAGAAACTATGGAACTGGCTACGTCACTTTCTGAAATAGAGGGATACCTCACCCGGAAACAGCCATTATTGTTGTATTTCTCTTCGGAAAAGTGCGGGGTTTGCCAGGTGTTGAAACCGAAGGTTACTGAGGAAGTTTCATCGCGTTTCCCGAAAATTGTCCTGCGCGAGGTGCTTGCCGGCGCACATCCCGAAATCGCCGGAAAATTTACCGTTTTTACCGCCTCCACCATAATCGTGTTCTTCGATGGCAAGGAATACCTCCGCGAAAGTCGGAACTTGAGCGTTCCCCGATTTATAGAGCAATTGCACCGCATCTATTCACTTTGGGAAGCAAATGGTTCAAATTAATTCATAAGTCCGGGGCATTTCCTATTTTTACGGAAAATTTACCGCCTTATGAAACAGTGTTCTATTTTAATTAGTGTTCTCTTTGTTCTAATTTCTTGCGCGCCCGAGAAACTTCCAGCCGATTTACTCGTAAAAAATGCCACTATTTATACCGTGAACGAGGCATTCGACACGGCCAATGCATTCGTTGTCAAGGACGGCAAAATCCTTGAAATTGGACTTAAGCCCGAACTTGAGTTAAAATACAACACCACCGCAACCTTCGATGCCAAAGGAAAAACCATTGTACCCGGACTTTTTGATGCCCACGCGCATTTTTACAATCTAGGCGTTGCCCTGCAACAGGTTAATTTGGTCGGTACCGAAAGTTATCAAGACGTGCTGCAACGGGTGCAGGCATTTTATGATGACCGAAACCCCAACTATATCCTAGGCCGTGGGTGGGACCAGAACGACTGGGCCACCAAGGAATTTCCAACGAAGAAGGAACTTGATTCCATGTTTCCCGATATTCCCGTGGCGCTTACACGTATAGATGGCCACGCACTTTTGGTTAACAGCAAAGCGCTCTCCATCGCCGGTATTACAGCAAAGACTAAAATGGAAGGTGGCGAGGTAGAGCTCGCCAACAACGAACCTACCGGTATTTTGATCGACACCCCCATGAGATTGGTGTACGATGCGATGCCAGCGCCCAGTGACGATTTTGTTACCCAGGCCCTTTTAGATGCACAGAAAATCTGTTTTGAAAATGGGTTGACTACCATTAACGATGCCGGATTGGAACGCAGCGTCATTGAACAAATAGATGCCATGCAACAAACGGGAGACCTGCAAATGCGCATTTATGCAATGGTAAGCACACGCAATCCCGAAGATATTGACTATTACCTTTCCAACGGGATTTACGAAACCGAAAAGCTAACCGTCCGCTCGGTAAAGGTCTATGGTGATGGTGCATTGGGCTCCCGTGGGGCCGCCATGCGAGCACCCTATACCGATAAGGACAACCACTACGGCGCCATGATTACCTCGGAAGACAGCCTACGCGCATTGGCAAGGCGAATCGCGGCTGCCGGATTCCAGATGAATACGCACGCCATCGGCGATTCGGCAAATATCTCGGTACTTCGAGTGTACGATGAAGTACTGAAGAACCAGACCGATGCCCGTTGGAAGGTCGAGCACGCGCAGATTGTTAGCCAAGCCGATTTCGATATCTTCTCCAAGAATATAATTCCCTCAGTGCAGCCTACGCATGCCACGAGCGATATGTACTGGGCCGAGGATCGGGTGGGAAGCGAGCGCATTCAGGGTGCCTATGCCTACAAGACCTTACTCGATAAAGCTGGAATCGTGGTGCTAGGGACCGATTTCCCCGTTGAAAAGGTAAACCCAATGCATACCTTTTATGCAGCCGTAGCGCGTAAGGACCTAGAAAATTATCCCAACGACGGCTTTCAGAAAAAAGATGCCTTGAGCCGCGAGGAAACGCTACGCGGAATGACCATTTGGGCAGCATATTCCAATTTTGAGGAAGCCAGGAAGGGCAGTATCGAGAATGGGAAATTTGCCGATTTTACGGTATTAGACCGCGATATTATGAATATTCCTGAAGATAGTATCCCGAAGACAAAGGTAGTAGCCACTTTCGTAAACGGAAAGCAGGTCTATACTTCCAAAGAATAAAAACTACTTACCTCCCTTTGCCTCCAAGTCGGCTAGGCAAAGTGGGTCCAACACGGGGATGTCTCCCTTCATGGGGAAGGCGATGGTGCCGGGTACGGTACTTTCAAAATACATTAGGCAATCTTCTACCACACAGTGGCGATTGTTATCTGGGTCTTCGTGAATGGTGTGGATGTCATCGTCCAAAATATTTACGAGTCCCAAGATATGCCCGAACTCGTGGCGCAGTGTAGTGGCCTCCAGCAAGAAAAGATCGGGGCCATTCGGAAGCCCATTGATGTTTTGCAAGGTTTCCTGGTAAATTACGATAGATGTGTTTTGATAGGCCGTACCAAGGGTGACCGAGGTGTTGGTGTCGCCACTGGCTCCCCCGTTGGCGAAATAGACAAACACGGCAATATTGTCGCCATCGGTATATTGGGTGCGGTTTTCATTTTCGATTTCGCGTATTTCCTGGGTGGTGTAGGGTTTTCCATCGGGTTGCTCTATCACGGTCTCTACAAATGTAATGCCCCCGGGTTTATTCAATAACCTATCCAAAAATGGCCTAAAGGTATCGATGGTTTGTTGCTGCGGCCTAAACCCTTCTGAGTACACGAACTCCACGGTTAGGCTGGTGTAAATATCATCGCTGAGGAGTTCTTCGGCAGAGGTGCCAAGGCCCCTTCTGTTCTCTGCCCTTGGGTCTTCTGGATTGGCGTCGTCATCACTCTTACACGAACCAATGGCCACAATGGCTATAAATAGGTAGAGTAACCTGGAAGTAACAATTCTCATAAATATCTTTCTTGAAATAACAAACATACCTTTAATTGGGGCATTCTAAAAGGGCACAACTTTATTTTAACGCTTTTTTGTGCCGCATATTTTCGATGATGTTATTTTAGGGTAAGTTTTGCGAGGTATTCGTAATGGTCGCTTTCGTACAAAATTTCGAAATTGAAACCATTTTCCTCGCACAACTCTGCAAGTAACCGCTGGTCGAGATAAAGCCACGGGAAGTGCGCAGTGGTTTGCCCCTTGTATTCCATCGTAAATTCCAGCTCGCCATAGTAACGGTCGGCGGGTACCCAAATACCGCCGTCGTGGGTTTCGTCATACATATACCGCAGGTCGCTGGAATCTATAAGCACCGACCCATTTTCGGAAAGCAAGCTGTGCAGCTGCTCGAGATATTGTGGAACCTGGGCCACGGTTTCAAAAATCCCCGTTCCGTTCATAAGTAGCAAGATCGTGTCGAATTTCACGCCCGAAAGGTCTAAAAACGTACTGTGCAGCACTTGTCTCACCCCACGCTCCCGTGCCACCGCCACTGCACCGGCAGAGGCGTCGATGGCCATTACGTCCACGCCCTTGCCCTGCAAGTATAGCGAGTGGCTACCCGCCCCACAGCCTACGTCCAGGACGTTGCCCTCGCAACGGTGAAGGGCCAGCTGCTCCATTTTGGGCATTTTCTCAAAGCTTCGGAATAAATACGGCAGTGGCAGTACATCAGGCTCGCTAATGCTGGTTTCGGTTACAATATCTTCGGAATAATTTCCGTGTAAATAATCGAGTAGGGCAGTGCCAAGTATATCCTTCATTTCCGTAATTTTGCGCCATGGAGGAAATTCTGAAACAACTCCCTCAGCGGGCCAAAGATACGCATAACGAAAACAAGAAGTTTTTTGCCAAGCTGAAGAAAAAACCACCCAAGCATTTGGATATTCTGATGCAGGAGCTGCACGAGGATGAGTTCCGAAACACCGATTGCCTTAGCTGTGCCAATTGCTGCAAGACCACGGGTCCGCTCTTCACCGATAAGGACATCGAGCGCATTGCCAAGCATTTCAGGATGAAGCCGCAGCAATTTATTGAGACCTACCTCCGCATCGATGAGGAAAACGATTATGTACTGCAACAAGTGCCGTGTACCTTTTTGGGGCCCGATAACTACTGCAGTATTTACGACGTGCGGCCCAAGGCCTGCCGGGAGTTTCCGCATACCGACAGGAAGAAATTCCAGCAAATATCGAATCTTACCTTAAAGAACGTGGCCGTGTGCCCCGCGGCCTTCAACATTGTCGAGGAGATGAAAAGGCGAATCAACAAATAGTCCGGGTGTATGGATAGGTTGATTGTAGTTAGTTGTAAAGCAGATATTTTTCCCGCTGGGCTCGGTATTTTTCCAATCCGGTATGCCAAGATTTCCGTATTTCGCTAAAGGGCATTCCGCTTTCTATTTGCTGCTGAAGCGTTTCGGTGCCCGCCAATTTGGTGAAGAAGTCGGTGAAGAAATCTTTCCTTTTTCCAGAGTCGGCATAGGCTGCTATAAGCCATTCCAAGTTCAGTTGCTCCAAGCGGGGTTGGCTGCGTAGGTCGTTTCCGTGGCAAACGGTTCCCTTAAATTTTGGGTGTTGCGCTCCCTCGTTAGATTGGGGCGTGAACGTAAACCCATACTGCGCTGCGGGCAAAAACGGCGCGCCAAATACTTGGAATTGCATAGAAGTGCCACGACCCGCACTAATTGGGGTTCCCTCAAAAAAACAGAGGCTGGGGTACAGGTTCACCGCCGTGCTGTTGGGTAGGTTGGGCGAGGGCTTTACGTGGAGGGCGTATTCCATATCGCGTGTGTAGTTTTCCATCGGTACTACGGTTAAGTCTGCCTTTACCTGATTTGCCAACCATCCCTCGCCGTTAATCATCTTTGCATATTCGCCAATGGTGAGTCCGTGCACCACGGGCACCGGGTGCATTCCCACAAAACTCGAATGTTGGGGCTCCAAAATGGGGCCATCTATATAGTGCCCGTTGGGGTTTGGCCGATCCAGTACTATGAGCGGGATGTCCTGCTGGGCAGCGGCTTCCATGATATAGTGCAGCGTCGAAATGTAGGTATAGAAGCGTGCGCCCCCGTCCTGTATGTCGAACACCAAGATATCGATCCCTTCCAATTGGGACTTTGTCGGTTTCTTATTGCTGCCGTAGAGGGAGATGATGGGAATACCGGTTTTGGTATCGATTCCGTCCTTGATTACCTCGCCTGCATCGGCGGTGCCGCGAAAACCGTGTTCCGGTGCAAATACCTTCGTTACCGCAATGCCATTGTCGCGTAGGAAATCTACCAAATGTTGGGTCACAGCCTTCTTTTGGTCGCGACCCTGCCCATCTACATAGGCAACCTCGTCGATCATTACCGAAGTTTGATTGGCAATAACCCCCACGTTTTTTCCATGTAATTTTGGAAGGTACCGCTGGGGTTGGGCAATGCCCAGCACGAGGGGCTCCTGTATGAATTTGTCAATGGCAACGGTATCGTGGATTACCGTTTCATTGGCGGAACCCTCTTTTTTGTCGGAATTTTGACTTCCGCAGGAAAAACAGATCAAGACCGCGACTAATATTGTATTTTTGAGATTGTATAAACGCATCGTATTTTCCGTGAATTTCGAATTTTTCATCGCTCGGCGCATCATTGCTTCCAAGGACTATAAAAGTAGTATTTCGGCACCGATAATAAAAATTGCAATTACAGCAATC
>NZQO01000073.1 GCA_002693605.1 Flavobacteriaceae bacterium | reverse complement strand
GCCCGTTTGCGCCGATGGTACTGCATCTCGTGGGAGAGTAGGTCGCCGCCTTCTTACAGGACCCTCACTAATCTTAGTGGGGGTCTTTTTTTTGGTGTATACCAAACTAGTTCACTCCGGTATATTCTTCACCCACGGACTTCCCATCACATTTCAACAAAATTTAGTGGTAATCTGGAATAGTACTATTCTAGATTGAACTCCTGACCGTAGCCAAGAGCCTGCAATAGGGATAGCAGCGATATCCTCTTTGGAAACGAAGTGCCTAAAGAGATAGAGCGAATAGCGCGACCGGGAGGCGATTCGCATACCGGATTGCCCTATTAAAAAATTGCCTTCAGAATTATTTTAAACCCGTTAAACAGCAGGTATATGGTAGTGGCCATTGCTAGTATGGCGAGTGGTAACAGGAAGTAGAGTGGTATCACTTCTTTATTTAGGAAGGAAAAGGTAAAGAGGTAGGTGGTAAGGACCAATAGGGGCAGTGCCAATGCCAGGCGCTTTATTCCTTTTAGGAGTAATTGCTTATCTGTATGTTTCTGCTTAGGATTTCCCATTTCGGTAATAGTTTACGGCATTTCGAACGCTACCGTGCAATTTTAGCAGCGCTGCGGCTTCTGGTTGGTTTACGTTCAGTTCCTCCATTATCATACGGGTGCCGCGGTCTACCAACTTATTGTTGCTAAGTTGCATGTCTACCATCTTGTTCCCCTTTACACGGCCCATCTGTATCATCGCGGTGGTAGAGATCATATTGAGCACCAGCTTTTGTGCGGTTCCGGCCTTCATGCGCGAACTTCCCGTCACAAATTCAGGTCCTACCACCACCGTCACGGGATACTGTGCCATTTTATGAAGCGGGCTCCCCTCATTACAGGTAATGGATCCGGTGATGATTTCGTTTTCGTTGCACTTTTTTAGCGCTCCTAAAACATACGGGGTCGTTCCGGAGGCGGCAATGCCAATTACGATATCCTTTTCTGAAATTGAATGTTTCCTTAAATCGTTCCAGCCCTGCGTTTCAGAATCTTCGGCAAATTCTACCGCTTCGCGAATTGCCGAATCACCGCCCGCGATAATCCCAATAACAACTCCGTGCGCCACCCCGAAGGTGGGCGGACATTCGCTGGCATCTACAATACCCAAGCGCCCACTCGTGCCGGCACCGATATAAAATAAGCGCCCGCCCGACTTTAACTTTTCTGAAACGGCAGTTGCCAACGCTTCAATTTGCGGGAGCGCTTTCTCTACCGCAAGCGGCACGGTCTTGTCTTCTTTGTTAATATTCCGAAGTAATTCTGACATGCCCATATTCTCCAAATTGTTGTAATTGGAGTCAGACTCGGTTGTTTTCTTGAATTCCATACTGCAAAGTTACATTTCTAAATCTGAACGTCGATACTTACTGAACGATATACTCTAGGGAGGATACTTCCGATACACGAAAATACCCCAACGGAAACCGATCTGGATCTGTAACATTTACCAAATTTCCACGTACCGTAGCGGGTTGCGTCTCGAAAGGGCCGCCACCATCGTCGCTGCCCTGCTGTAACAATACGAACATAAAATTGAAAAATTGCTTATCTACGCCGTACAGATTGAACGTCACGCGATCGCCCGTTTCCAAATCATCTACTACGTAAAAACCGAAAATTAGATTTCCGTCAAAAAACTCATCGTCGAGGGTGTCGTATTCGTCGCCCTTATCAGATAGCCCTTCAAAAAAGTAAAAGTTCTCTTCATTTGGGGGATCGTTAAAAAAGGCCTTTAATTCAATACTTTCTCCATCGAAACCTCCGTCGTTTCTCTGTTCTACAAAATCTATGGGAACTACAGACTGCAGTTCTTCCGTGGCGGTGTATCGCTGGCCCCCATACATAATATCCAACGTATAATCTATATTGAAAACGGGGGTAACGGCTGCGGTGTAAACACCGTTTTCGGTATATGTAAAGGGATAGGTCGTTCCGAATTCATCCCTCACGAAAACTTGTGCATTTGAAACGACGGGGATCTCACTATCGAAGAAAGGAGCCGTCGTAGTAAGCTTTACCACGGCATTGCCGGTTCCGTCTTCCCGAAGGTTGATACTTGCGTCGACAACCAATCTAGGTTCCGATTCGTTCAAGTCTATTTCCACCACCTCTTCACACGATTGTGTAAAGGAAGCGAGAACGAATATAATGAGCCATTTTCTCATACCTTAAAACTTAAAATTATATGTTACCGCTGGAATTATGCCGAAGATGGAAAGTTTCACCGCCTCGTTTCGGTTCACATCGGTGTTTTCCCGAAAATTGATGGAAGCTGCATTCATCCGGTTATATACGTTATACACACTGAAAACCCATTCGCCCTGCCATTGCTTTTGGGAACCTGGATTGGGCACCCAGGTGGCCGAAAGATCTATATGGTGAAAATCGGGCAACCTGCTGCTATTCCTGTCTTCGTATACGGGAACGACAATGTTGTTATACACATACTGGCCGCTAGGAAAAGTAGATGGCTGACTGGTTTGATAAATGAGGTTAGCACCGAACGACCAATGTTCGTTCCATTCATATTGGCCCGTAATACTTATATCGTGTGTCTTGTCCCACGGGGAATTGTACCAATTCCCATTGTTGATGCCAATTTCGGTAGGAGTACGCCCGGGGGTGCGCTGTTCACTACGAGAAAGCGTGTAGGCTATCCACCCCGTTAGTTTGCCCTCGGTTTTCCTGAAGAGAACCTCCAAACCGTACGCACGCGCCTCGCCATTTAGCAATATTTGTTCAACGGCATCGTTCGCAATTAGGTCGGCGTCATCGACGTAGTCTAACCTATTTTTAACGGTCTTGTAAAAGCCTTCCACTTCCAACGAATAATTTTCGAAGGCCTTGAAATATCCAACCGCTACTTGGTCGGCCAATTGGGGCTCGATATATTTTCCGCTGGGCGCATAGATATCGAACGGGGTGGGCGATGTTGTGTTACTTATAAGATGTATGTACTGTGCCATCCTGTTGTAGCTGGCTTTTACCGAGGATGTTTCGTTCCATTGGTAAGACACCGATAATCTCGGTTCCAGGTTGGCAAAGGCCTTTATTGTCTCGCTACGGCTAAAGGAAACCGTATCAATAGGTGTCGCCTTTTGATATATCTCCAGTGCTGTATTATAGACAATAGGGTTCTCATTTTCATAAATATTGAGGGCGTCCTGGCCCAGCCTGTTAAAGCTGGAGACACGAATTCCGGCCTGCACCGCCAATCTATCGGTTAGTTCCTTTTCGGCCTCAAAGTAGATTGCATTTTCAAACGCATATTTTTCAGTCAACTTAAAAGGATTGATGCCCGAGGTGGGCGTGGTGGGAGTAATATTACCGGGGTTAAACTTATAGTAGATACTGTTGAGCCCATAGCGCAGCTCCAGCGTGTTCGATATAAAATGGGTAAGGTCGTATTTGAGGTTTATGTTACGGATACCACTGTCGAAATCGAACTCAACGAAGCTCAGTTCCAATCCGTAATCGTAGTTAGAGTAGATCGCCGTTAGGTTGCTAAAGAGTTTTTCGGAAAAAAGATGGTTCCACCGCAAGTTGAGCGTTGTATTTCCAAAGGCATTACTGAAACTATCGGCAATGTCGAAAACGTCCCTTCCGAAGTATCCCGAGAGGAACAGCTTGTTCTTATCGTTTACCGAATAGCTTATTTTAGTGTTCACATCATAAAAGTACGCCACGTTGTTATTGTCAAATAGCGGAAGAAAAAGATGCGCATAGCTGCTACGTCCCGCCACCAAAAACGAAGCGGTATCTTTCTTGATTGGGCCTTCCAGCAATAGGCGGCTCGCTACCAAGCCGATTCCGCCATTCGCCTCGAACAGCTTTTTGTTACCGTCCTTCTGGTAAATGTCCAGCACCGATGATACCCTGCCGCCGTAACGTGCGGGAATCCCGCCTTTATAGAGGGTTAGGTCCTTAATAGCATCGGGATTGAACACCGAGAAAAACCCGAACAAATGGTCGCTGCTGTACAATGTAGCCTCATCTAACAGAATAAGATTCTGATCTGCCGCACCACCGCGCACGTTGAAACCGCTGGAACCTTCTCCCGCCCCGGTAACGCCCGGAAGTAATTGAATGGCCCTGACAACGTCCTTCTCGCCCAGTACCACCGGAATTTTTTTAATGGTATTGGCCGAGAGCCGGTTCACGCTCATTTCCGGCTTTCGTATGTTGAGTTTTTCAACATCGGCCTTGACGATGATTTCGTCCAAACTTTCAGTACTGGCTTGCATGGCCACATCGATGCTGGTATTGGTGCTTAGCGCAACAGATTTTTTCTGTGTGGAAAACCCTAGGCTACTATAGTACACTTCGTAGGTTCCGGCAGGCAAGGTGATGGAATAGTAACCGTATTCGTTGGAGATGGCCCCCGTGTTCAAGGTGGGTACCAAAACGTTTACGCCAATCAATGTTTCGCCCGTTTCGGCCTCGGTAACCGTTCCGCTTAGGGTTACCTTTTCTTGGGAGAAAAGCATGGTGCTTCCGAAGAAGAAAAGGAGCAGTAATTTTTTTTTCAATGGAATGGTATTATGGACAAGGTTTAAAAAAAGCCTCCACGGGAATGGGAGGCTTTTTCAGATTTAGTTTATGGATGACAATATATTGTTGAAGGTATCGCTTGCCCTCATCTCGTGGTTGACCCTGGCTACGCTTGGCCAATAATAGCCCTGTATATCTACGGGCGTTCCCTGGGCTTCGATTAATTCTGAAAGAATAACTTCTTCTTGCTGATTGAGCTGCGCCGCTACGGGTGTAAACCGGGTTTTCAACTCTTCATTCTTATCTTGGTTCGCCAAGGCCTCTGCCCAATATTTGGCAAGGAAAAAATGGCTGCCTCGGTTATCTAGTTCATTCACCTTTCGGGAAGGGGATTTCTTGTTTTCCAGGAACTTCTCAGTCGCCTCATCAAGCGCTTCTGAAAGTAATAGCGCGTTCTCATTGTCGTATTTATTTCCCAAATGCTCTAGCGAAACTGCCAATGCAAGGAATTCGCCAAGCGAGTCCCATCTTAGGTGCCCTTCTTCCACGAACTGTTGTACGTGCTTCGGGGCCGAGCCGCCCGCCCCCGTTTCAAAAAGTCCGCCGCCATTCATTAGGGGAACAATGGAGAGCATTTTTGCGCTGGTACCAAGTTCTAGGATGGGGAAGAGGTCGGTCAAGTAGTCGCGCAGTACATTCCCGGTTACCGAAATTGTGTTTTCGCCGTTCTTAACGCGTTCCAGGGTGTATTGGGTAGCTGCTTTTACCGACATGATTTTGATTTCGAGACCGGTAGTGTCGTGCAGTTCCAAATAGGTTTTCACTTTTTTTATTAACTCGGCATCGTGGGCCCGACCAGAGTCGAGCCAAAACACGGCTGGCCAATCGGTAGCCCTAGCACGGTCTACCGCCAGTTTTACCCAGTCTTGGATAGGTGCGTCCTTAACCTGGCACATGCGCCAGATATCACCCTCGGCCACTGCATGCTGGAGTACGGTATTACCCTTTCCGTCCACCACTCGGACGGTTCCGGCGTTTTTAATTTCAAATGTTTTATCATGCGAGCCGTATTCTTCGGCCTTCTGAGCCATAAGACCTACGTTGGGAACGGTTCCCATGGTGGTAGGGTCAAAGGCTCCATTCTTCTTACAAAATGTTATTGTTTCCTGGTAAAGATCGGCATAGCTGCTATCTGGAATAACTGCCTTTGTATCTTTAGTGTCACCATTCTTATCCCACATTTGCCCTGAGTTGCGAATCATGGCGGGCATGGAGGCATCGATAATTACATCGCTAGGTACATGGAGGTTGGTGATGTCCTTGTCGCTATTCACCATGGCCAGGTCTGGGTTTTCGGAGCGGATTCTGGAAATTTCGTTCAATATCTGCTCGCGCTTCGATTGGGGCAAATTTCCTATTTCTGAAAGCAAATCGCCAAAACCATTATTGACATCTACTCCCAATTCATTGAAAGTTTGGCCGTATTGGTCGAACAATTCGGCAAAGTAGACCCGGACCGCGTGGCCGAAGATGATGGGGTCGCTCACCTTCATCATAGTGGCTTTCATGTGCAACGAGAACAATACGCCTTGGGCCTTAGCTTCCCTTACCTGTTCGCGCAAAAATTGCAGCAGTGAGTCTTTGCGCATTACGGCGGCATCGATTATCTCTCCTTTTTGGATGGGTAACGCCGATTTTAATTCAGTTTCCTTACCGCTTTCGTCTATATGAACAATACGAACTTCGCCCACTTCCTGGAACGTGGTCGATTTCTCGGTATGTCTAAAATCGCCTTCGTCCATTGTAGAAACGTGGCTCTTGCTATCGCTACTCCACGCGCCCATGCGATGGGGGTTTTTCTTGGCGTAGTTCTTAACCGCCCTTGGCGCTCGCCTATCACTATTACCTTCACGTAGCACGGGGTTTACGGCGCTGCCCTTTACCTTGTCGTATTTTGTCTTAATTTTCTTCTCTTCTTCGGTCTTCGGTTCATCAGGATAATTCGGTAAATTGTAGCCCTTGCTCTGCAATTCGGCAATGGCGGCGTTCAGCTGCGGTATTGAGGCGCTAATGTTGGGCAACTTGATAATGTTGGCCTCTGGCGTCTTTGCGAGTTCGCCCAGCTCGGCTAGGGCATCGCTCACTTGTTGGTCTTCGTTTAAATATTCTGGAAACTGCGCCAAGATGCGTCCAGCTAGCGAAATATCCCGCGTTTCAATCTTTATCTTGGAGGGTGCCGTATAGGCCTCGATAATGGGTAATAATGAATGCGTGGCTAAAAAGGGTGCTTCGTCCGTTTTGGTATAGATAATCTTGGCGGTCTTTGTCATTGTACTCGTATGGTTTATAGTGTCGTTTTGTTATTTGTTCTAGTAGGTTTTCCGCTTCCGCGGAAAAGGTACAAATATAACGAAAGGAGGCGCTTTTTGAAAGGTGCGGGGTCTTATTGTTTTGTTAAGGTGGCCACTCAAAACAACAAAAGCCATATCATTGCATTGCAACAGTGATATGGCTTCTTGTGAAACTTGTCGTTGCCGCCCATCGCGTTGATGCAAGGCAAGTTTGTTACGAACTTGCGGGCGTGACAAAATTTCAAGGACGAGGATATGTTCCCTCAATCGGTACGCAGATAAGTTAGCGTGCGCTCCTTAAGAACAACCTCTAGTTAAGTGAACCTCGAAGCTAAGATTCTGGAACGAAACTCAGCATCTGCGAACGGCTACTTAAAAATATAAAGTTAATACTCTATAGCACCTAAATGAAAGTTATTTCATTTAGATACTGCTAATCTAAATTATTTTTGTGAAGCGCCAATTTTTTCAACCTGTTTATATTCAACAGGTTAAAAACAATCGTTATCAACAAATGTTCATAAAAAAAGACGGACTGTAAAAGTCCGTCTTTTTCTTGTTGAAGACCGAAATGGGCTTAGCTACGCTTTTCGCGAATTCTAGCTTTCTTCCCGGTAAGACCTCTAAAGTAGTAGATACGCTTTCTGCGAACGCTACCTGTTTTGTTAATCTCAATTTTTTGAAGTGCGGGTAAGTTCATAGGGAAAATACGCTCTACACCTACGGTTCCAGACATTTTTCGAATAGTAAAGGTCTGGCTCTTGCCCGTACCCTTAATTTGAATTACTACTCCTCTAAAAAACTGGGTTCTTGTTTTTTCACCTTCACGGATTTCATAATACACGGTAATCGTGTCGCCCGAGCTGAATTTTGGAAATTCCTTTTTGGTTACAAATTCGTCTTGAACAAATTTAATTAACTCTTCCATTGTACAATTTGTTATGGTTGTGCTTAAAGCAACATTCACGGTTTTCGCCAGAGGTTGGTTTAAATCGAGTGCAAAGATAGCTTTTTTAGATTTATTACAAAGCGCGGTTACTAAAAAGTTTATTGACAGATAGGTCCGAAATATACTGAAAATGACAAAGGCCTCGAGGAATACCTAGAGGCCTTTAAAAAATTTCTGTTACATCGAATAGTTAGTTCACCCTACGGGCAAGGTTCGAGTCCATTTTGTCAACGTAGCTGTAGAATTCCTGGAGTTTCGCCATGGCCTTTTCCTGGCCCCCCGCAATTTTCGACATTTCGGTCATCCATTGGATGTCGGTAGGGCTCATTTCGTAATTTAGACTCTCGATGCCTTGGTCCATCGGGAAGGCTACCATCATATCATACTCGCCCGTTGCCATCTCAAATGACATTGG
>NZQO01000072.1 GCA_002693605.1 Flavobacteriaceae bacterium | reverse complement strand
TGGTGGTAGAGCGCGGTATGGAAGGCTTCAGCACGCCTGAAACCCATAACAAGTGGTCCTTACGGGCCAGTGCTACCGGAGAGCTAATCTTTCAGGATGTAAAGGTTCCCAAGGAAAACCTATTGCCAAACAAAAGCGGGTTGGGCGCCCCCCTGGGTTGCCTAGACTCTGCCCGTTACGGAATAGCATGGGGAGCCATTGGCGCGGCAATGGACTGCTACGATACCGCACTTCGCTACGCCAAGGAGCGCGTTCAGTTCGGGAAACCGATTGCAGCGTTCCAGCTTCAGCAGAAGAAATTGGCCGAAATGATTACCGAGATCACGAAGGCGCAATTGTTGGCCTATCGATTGGGACAACTGAAAAATGAAGATCGTGTCACCTCGGCGCAAATTTCAATGGCAAAGCGCAACAACGTGGAAATGGCCATTACCATTGCGCGCGAAGCCCGCCAAATTCTCGGCGGAATGGGCATTACAGGCGAGTATTCCATTATGCGCCATATGATGAACTTAGAGAGCGTTATTACCTATGAAGGTACGCACGACATCCACCTATTGATTACGGGCCTAGATATTACGGGACACAGCGCCTTCAAATAAAGTGGGTCCAATCATAAATTTTAAGGGCTTTCCAAATAGGGGAGCCCTTTTTTTTGTCACTTTCTTCAAAATTTAATCTTTCTGAAATAGTGCTATAACCCACTGTATTTTGGCCGTTCCCAATTGAGATTATATTTTTCCGTTTGAAACCTGACGAGTTAATGTATCTTTAAGATTTCCAACGGCACCCTCATGTCCTCACAGCACCGCATTACGAAAGCGTACCGAACGGCGAGACGCATCCCGTTTAACAACAGCAGCAAGATTGTCATTTTCAGTGATTGCCACAGGGGCGACAGCAGCTTTGCAGATGAGTTCGCCAATAACCGGAATATTTATTTCCACGCGCTGAAGCATTATTATGCAGAAGGATTCACGTATTGCGAATTGGGCGACGGAGACGAATTATGGGAAAATTTAACCTTCGAATCGATCTTCGAGGCACATCACAACGTGTTCGAACTACTGCGATTGTTTTATGCGGAAAACCGATTGCATCGCCTTGTGGGCAACCACGATATGGTATATAAGAACAAAAAATATGTCGAAAAGCACCTCTATCGATATTTCAATAAGGTTACCGGCACACACGACCCGCTATTTCCCAATATCGAATTTCCGGAAGGGTTGGTGCTACAACACGAAGAGACCGGTCAGGAATTGTTTATGATTCATGGCCACCAAGCCGATTGGATGAATTATCACGGCTGGAAGTTTAACCGCTTCATGGTACGGGCGTTATGGCGACAATTGCAAATCTTTGGCATTGGAGACCCCACAAGTCCGGCAAAAAATTACAAGGAACTCATCAAGGTTGAGCGGCGTACTAAGCAGTGGATTATAGATAACGACACCATTTTTACCATTACCGGGCATACCCACCGGCCTCGATTTCCCGAACCGGGCGAAATTCCCTATTTCAACGATGGTAGTTGCGTGCACCCGAGAAGCATAACTGGTCTTGAAATTGAGAATGGCGCTATTGCGCTTATAAAGTGGCACATTACCACTACGGAAGATGGCACCTTGCAAGTAACGCGATTATTGCTGGAAGGACCCCAGTTATTAAAAGCCTATCAATTAAAACGTTAATCGGCCGGCGCCAGCTGAATTTTCAGTCCGTGCAGGGCTTCCCGAATTTGGATCTGACATCCCAGCCTACTGTTATCCTGAACGTAGAAAGCTTCGGCCAGCATCAAATCTTCGTCGGGAGTCATTTCAGGTAATTCATGGTCGGTGAGCACGTAGCACTGGCAACTTGCACACATGGCCATCCCGCCGCAAACGCCAATGGTTCCTTCCTCGGCAAGCTCGTGCGAGCGCACCAATTCCATAAGGTTCATGTTCATATCGGTGGGCGCATCTACCAGATGCTCCACTCCGGCTCTATCGATAATACTAATTTTGATGTCCTGCATAGGTGTCGGTACGTTCCGAAATGAGAGGAATGTTTAATTGATGGCCTTCACTACGGCCTTGGGCGCTTCTTTTTTACTTCCGTCGAAACCTTCTACGCCACCTACGGTAGTATATTTCATGACATATTTCTTGTCCGGAAAAATACGCTGAAAAGCACTTTGGCACATCAAGGTCGCTTCGTGGAATCCGCACAAGATGAGCTTTAGCTTACCCGGATAGGTATTCACGTCGCCAATGGCATAGATACCCGGAATGTTAGTTTGGTAATCAAGCGAATTGTCCACCTTAATAGCGTTTTTTTCGATTTCCAGTCCCCAATCGGCTATCGGGCCCAACTTGGGCGCGAGGCCAAATAACGGGATGAAATGGTCGCACTGCCTATTAAAGACTTCCGCACCGCGCTTTATGGAAACGCTTTCCACCGATTCTTCTCCGTTAACATCGACTACCTCGGCAGGGGTAATGAGTTCAATTTTCCCCAGATTTTTCAATTCCTGTACTTTTTCGACACTATCTAGCGCTCCGCGGAACTCATTCCGGCGGTGCACCAGTGTTACGCTTTGCGCAATATCGGCAAGAAAAATACTCCAGTCTAAGGCCGAATCGCCACCCCCGGCAATTACTATGTCCCTATCGCGGTACATTTCTGGGTTTCGAATAAAGTATTCAACGCCTTTATCTTCATAATCGGCAAGCCCGGAAATGGGAGGTTTACGGGGCTCGAAACTCCCCAATCCGCCCGCAATGGCAACTACTGGGGCATGGTGTTTAGTGCCCTTGTTTGTGGTAACGATAAAGGAGCCATCGTCCTGTTTCTCGATCGTTTCAGCACGTTCGCCCAAGGTGAACCCGGGCTGGAACGGTTCGATCTGCTTCATCAGATTTCCGACCAAGTCGCCGGCCAAAATCTCCGGAAATGCCGGAATATCATAGATTGGCTTCTTCGGGTATATTTCCGCACATTGCCCACCGGGTTGCGGTAGGGCATCGATTAGATGGCATTTCAATTTCAATAAACCTGCTTCAAAAACGGCGAAAAGTCCCGTAGGACCCGCGCCAATTATCAGTATATCGGTTTTGATCATAGCGTAATTTTCAACTTTTTCAACGAGTTAAGGTACTGCCGCAGGGAATTATTTGGAATGACAAAAATCACTCTAGGCAATATTGATAACCTGTTCTATTTGCGGCGCATGTTTCTTGATGGTCATTTCCACCCCGCTCTTTAGGGTCATCTGGTTTACCGAGCAACCCACACAGGCTCCTTCCAACCTAACGGTTACGCGCGTGCCTTCATCGATAGAGATAAGGGATATATCGCCCCCATCGCTCTGGAGAAAAGGTCTAATTTCCTCGAGGGCGGTCTCCACCTTAGCTTGTAATTCGTGCTGTTCCATATTACTTTTTCACGGCGCTACAACCCGCCATTGTGGTGATTTTTATTGCCTCGGTGGGCGGCAGGTCCTCGTTACGTCGAACCGTCTGCTCAACCACCTTCTTGGTTACTTCTTCAAATGCCTCTTCTAGGGGTGTTGCGGTTTGTAAGGCAGCGGGGCGACCCGCATCGCCTGCCTCACGAATGCTCTGCACCAGGGGAATCTCACCTAGGAACGGAATTTCCAGGTCGTCTGCCAAATTTCTGGCGCCTTCCTTCCCGAAAATATAGTACTTGTTTTCTGGCAATTCATGGGGCGTAAAATAGGCCATATTCTCAATTATTCCCAATACGGGAACTTGGATATTCTCTTGCTGAAACATAGCTACCCCTTTGCGTGCATCGGCCAGAGCCACATTTTGGGGGGTGCTCACCACCACTGCCCCGGTAATGGGAAGCGATTGCATAATACTTAAATGGATATCACCCGTTCCTGGAGGCAAGTCTACCAATAAGAAATCAAGCTCTCCCCAATGGGCATCGAAAATCAATTGGTTGAGTGCCTTGGCCGCCATAGGACCGCGCCAAATAACGGCTTGGTTGGGCTGGGTAAAGAAGCCGATGGATAAGACCTTTACACCGTAATTTTCAATAGGCTTCATCTTGCTCTTGCCCGCTACGGTTACCGATAAGGGTTTTTCCATAGCCACATCGAACATGATGGGAATGGAGGGCCCATAAATATCGGCATCCAGCACTCCCACCTTAAAGCCCATTTTGGAAAGGCTCACCGCTAGGTTAGCCGTTACGGTAGATTTACCCACACCACCCTTGCCAGAGGCAACGGCAACGATATTCTGAATTCCCGGAATGGGTTTTCCCTTTATTAAATTAGGGTTCGCCGGCCTTTGGGGTGCTTCCACCTTTATATTGACCTGTACCTGTGCATCTTTCGATACGTGGGTAAGAATGGCCTTCCTCACGTCTTCCTCGGCCCGTTTCTTTATATGCAGCGCCGGTGTGGCTAGCGTGAGGTCCACGATAACCTCATCGGCGAACGTTACCACGTTCTTCACGGCACCACTGGCAACCATATCTTTTCCTTCTCCCGCCACACTAATGGTTTCCAGCGCTTTCAAGATCTCTTTCTTGGTAAATGTCATTCGTTCAGATTTACTATATTTAGATTGATTCTAAAATGCAAATATACGTGTTATCGGTTGGATTATGAAGGGGTAAGATTGATTTGATTTATGGTGAAATAAGGGAATTATAAGATTGTCCCTTTTCCAAATTATAACTCGCGGAATGGCTCCCAGAAAACTGCCTCGAAATTTTGGATTTGGTTGTCGATTACCTGCACGCCCTCTTCTTCCAACAACTGTTGCATCAAATTTATTCCGCTGAAATGGTGCTTTCCCGTCAGGACGCCGTTTCGGTTTACCACCCGATGTGCGGGCACGTCGTTCCTATTGGCGCAAGCGTTCATCGCCCAACCTACCATACGCGCACTGCCCGGGGCGCCAAGATACTTCGCAATGGCACCATAGCTCGTCACCCTGCCATAGGGAATCTTGTGAACGACGGCATAGACCGCTTCAAAAAATCCCTCAGAATCCATAGCCCATTCCTTGAAGAATCTTGATGAGCGTAATAACCGAAATAGCGGCAGTGATACCGCCAATAATGAAGTTCATATTTAGGTTGAGCTTTTTTCGGTCTTCCTTCCTCTTGAAAAACTGCACGTATACCCACAGCATCACAAAGGTACCGATGCCAGAGGCTAATGTAGCCGCCCATAGCCCAGGCTGGCTGAACGAAAACCAACCGAAACCCGCAAAGGTTATACTGATGTACACCCAATACGGCAACGGCAACAAATTTAGCAGTGCCAACAACATACCAGAGAAGTAACGCCCCGTCTTGCTATAGTTCACGCCACGCGGAACGGGCCTTCGCGTATCTTTCGCAATAAAGAAAAAATAGACGGTGATTGCGATAAAGATGCCTAAGGCTACTTTCTGAAGCATATCTACATACTCAGGATGTTGGTCCAGGTATCTCGCAAAGATAAGGGCGATAAAGGTCTGCAGAAGCACGGTGGTACATACCCCCGCCGAAAAGACCAAGGCCTTTTTTCGACCTTCCTTCATACTAATCTTCGCGGCGTACATATTTAGCAATCCTGGCGGAATTACCCCAATAATAGCTGCTAGAAAACCAATTAGGAAATTTGAAAGGACCGCCATTGCGCTTGGTTAGGGTTTCAATATAACGAATATTTACCTATATGAGCCGAAAACGGATATAGGTTATTTTCTTGCCCACTTCCAGGTATTGTTTTTCATAGAAGGTTTGTATGGAGGTCACCTCTGTGGGGGAGTGGTCGTTTCCATATACGTCGTGGTGCGCGTATTCTATCTTCTGTTCCAGACCGTGCAGGAGACCCAAGGTGTAGCCATGCATAAACTCGCTATCGGTCTTTAGGTGCACGATTCCGTCGGGTGAAAGAATCTTCCGATAGGTATTTAAAAAATTCTCATTCGTAAGTCGGTGCTTGGTGCGCTTATATTTTATCTGCGGGTCGGGAAAGGTTATCCAAATTTCATCGACTTCATTGGCCGCAAAGCACTGGGCTATCAGTTCAATCTGGATGCGGAGAAAGCCAACGTTAGTTAGACCTTCCTCCAGTGCTGTCTTGGCACCGCGCCAAAAACGGGCTCCTTTGATATCAATTCCGATAAAATTTTTACCGGGATATGTACGCGCCAGGTTCACGGAGTACTCTCCCTTTCCGCAGCCCAGCTCCAACACGATCGGGTTGTCGTTCTTGAAAAACTCTTGCCTCCATTTTCCCTTAAGTGCAAACCCGTTAGAGAGCAATTCGGCCCTCGATGGCTGCAGCACGTTCTCAAAGGTTTCGTTTTCCCGAAATCGCTTCAGTTTATTTTTACTTCCCACGTACTTTACTATTTTAGCGTTCGGGCAAAAGTACCAAAATATAGCGGGTTGTTTTATGCGTACCTTTGTTTTTATGGCCGCACGCAAAACAATCATGGTCGCCCCCATACATTGGGGACTTGGGCACGCCACGCGCTGCATTCCCATAATCAGGGCGTTGGAGGCCCACGGATGGAACGTGCTGTTGGGCTCAGACGGGGCTGCACTTACCTTGCTTCGGAAGGAATTCCCACATCTAAATTATATCGAGCTCCCGGCATACAATATTCGGTACTCGAAAACAGGATTTTGGCTGAAATTGAAATTATTCCTGCATCTACCCGACATCTTACGGACCATCCAGGCCGAAAAGAGGATAATTTCAGAATATATAGAAGAAAACGATTTGGACGGCATCATTAGCGACAATCGCTTTGGCATACGCCATCCCGAAGTGCCATCGGTGTTTATTACGCATCAGCTCAACGTACGTTCGGGTGCAACCTCGCCACTCACAAGTTCGATCCATCGACGAATTATTCGGAAATTCGACACGTGCTGGGTACCCGATGTAGAAGGCGCCATAAATCTTTCAGGACGGCTGGGGCACCTTTCGAAAACCACGTTGCCCATCACCTACCTCGGGCCTATAAGCCGTTTTCGGAAAAAGGAAATTCCCCAAATTTATGATGTACTGTGCCTGCTCTCCGGGCCTGAGCCGCAGCGCTCGCTCTTTGAAAAAAAATGCCTGGAAGCCTTCCAGAATTCCCCAAAGAAAATTTTATTGGTACAGGGCGTAATTGCACCCAAGGAACTACGGAGCGTAAAGGGCGCCGTGGAAATTGTAAATTTTCTGAAAAGTGAGGCGCTCGAAACCGCAATCAACCAAAGTGAAGTGGTTGTCTCCCGTTCGGGATACACTACGATTATGGATTTGGCCGCGACGGGGAAGAAGGCGTTTTTCGTCCCTACACCGGGGCAGGACGAGCAGCAATACCTGGCGAGAAGGTTAGACCGACTGGGGCTCGTACCCCATTGCCGGCAGGACACCTTTTCGGAAGCACAACTCGATAAAATTCCGCTATACAAGGGATTGAAATCGTTTGCATTCACGCTAGACTATACCGAATTATTTCGCCTTTTCGAGCGTGAAGGAAAACTCTGAGCCAATCCCGTATTGGCTTTCCACGTAAATTTTCTCGTTATGGGCCTCTAAAATATGTTTCACAATGGCCAGACCGAGCCCACTGCCTCCCTCTTTCCTCGAGCCGCTCTTATCAACACGGTAAAAGCGTTCAAATAACCTGGGAATGTGTGTTTTTTCGATTCCCTCACCGTTATCGGTCACGCGAAGAATAATCTTGTTCTTTATAAGGTCCTCAATACTTATTTCGGTGGTGCCATTTTTCTCGCCGTACTTAATGGAATTTACAACCAGGTTGCTAAGTACCTGCTGGATGCGCTCGCGATCTGCGAAGACATAAATAGGCTGACTATATTTCTTATCGAATGTAAGGGTTATTCCCTTTTTCTCGGCCTTCATTTCCAGCAAGTCGAAGACGTTACGCACAAGGTCTAGTATATTGAAACGTTCCTTGTTCAGGTTGAGGTCGCCAATTTCTAATTTTGTTATCATGTCTAAATCTTTCACGATATAGATTAGCCGTTCTACTCCCTTGCTCGCTCGCTGTAGGTACTTTTTGCGCACGGACTTGTCCTTATAGGCCCCGTCCAGCAAGGTCAAGATATAGCCTTGAACGGTAAAAAGCGGGGTCTTCAACTCATGGGAGACGTTTCCCATAAATTCCTTCCTATAGTTTTCCCTAATTGTCAAGGTCTCTATCTCCATTTTCTTGTTCTGCGCAAAGCGCTCTACCTCCTTGGTTAGACTGGCCATATCGGTGGTAATTTGTTGCCTGTCGAAGGTAGAGGCATCCAACAACCTTACGTTGTGGTATATTTTCTGAACCCGCTTATAGATGAATTTTTCCACACGATACTGTATAGTCACGAACGCAAAGACATAGCAAACCAGAAAGAAAAGAAAGCCAAACCAATAGTACTCGCCCACACCCCAATACAGGAACAGCGTGAGGAAACCCGACAGGAACACTGAAATATACCCCGCCGTGAAAGCCGCAAATTTGTATGTTTTCTTAAAGTTTCTCGCCAAAATATTCTGAGTAGTTATTATTATAGACTTACCAGGGTAGAATATTGCTCAAGGGGCCGTCCTTTTCAAAGGACAAACTTGTACCCCACGCCCTTAACGGTCTTGAATTTTTCATCGCCTATTTTCTCGCGCAGTTTTCGAATGTGCACATCGATGGTGCGGCCACCCACGATAACTTCGTTACCCCACACATTGTCTAGAATTTCTTCGCGCTTAAACACCTTGCCTGGCTTGGAGGCCAGCAATGCCAATAGTTCGAACTCCTTGCGCGGCAGTACCATCTCCTCGTTTCCTAGCTTGATTTTATATTCTTCCCGGTTTATGACGAGATTTCCAATCTTCATTTTTTCCGAAGCTTCGTCTTTCTCCTTAAATCGACGTAAAAGGGCCTTTACCTTGCTTAGCAGAAGCTTGGGCTTGATGGGTTTAGTTATGTAGTCGTCGGCGCCCGCCTCGAACCCGGCTACTTGTGAATAATCTTCGCCCCGTGCGGTCAAGAACGTAATTACGGTTTCAGAAAGTTCTGGGATGGCCCGTATTTTCTCACAGGCTTCGATGCCATCCATTTCGGGCATCATCACATCGAGTATAATAAGGTGTGGGCGCACTTTTTTTGCTTTTTTTACAGCCTCTACGCCGTTTTCGGCGGTAATTACCTGATAACCCTCCGTCGAGAGGTTATACCCAATGATCTCTAGGATATCGGGTTCATCATCTACCAAAAGAATTGTCGTGTTCTTTTTCTTCATTATCGTTCTAAATAATTTTAAGAAGTTAAATATACCACTAATTCGCTAGGGCCATATTTGGCACGGCAATTGTTAACGTTTGCATAACATAACACAGTCGTTATGAGTAATTGAGCAATTGACAATTTTTTAACGGTATCAGTGCAAAATTTGATGCAATTTTTGAAAACCAAATGCGCAATTAAATATATTTGTAGTGTCTAATTTAACATGTTTAGTTGTATGATGAAAACTATTACTCTTTTACTGGCGTTGTTGGCAGCCAGTGCTTCTTATGGTCAGATCGTCATTAATGAATTGGATTCCGACCAAACCTCAACAGATACCGAAGAATTTATCGAGCTGTTGTCGGCAACGCCAAACTTTAGCCTTAACGGCTATATCGTGGTGCTTTTCAACGGAAACGCAACCGATAACACCAGTTATACCACTGTGGACCTTACCGGTTTTACCACAGATGCCAGCGGCTATTTTATTATTGGCGCAGATGCCGTTCCCGGAGTGGATATTGCCCTGGGGGCAAATAACAACATTCAGAATGGCGCCGATGCGGTTGCCATTTACCAGGATTCGGCATCCAATTTTCCCAACGGTTCGCTTCCCACCACCACAAATTTAGTAGACGCGCTCGTATACGGAACAAATGATGATGATGACGTAGAGTTACTTGCCGCCCTTGGGGAAATGACACAGTACAACGAATCTGCCGTGGATTCTGAGATCGAATCGCTCCAGCTGGCCAATGACGGTACTTATTGTACGGCCCTGCCTACGTTACGTTCCGAAAATGCATGCACGATCCTAAACAGCAACAGCAGTTCGCAAAGCCGATTTTCGATTTACCCCAACCCCGCCACCAACGGATACGTGAACATTACGTCAAAATTTGCCGGCACAAAAAAAGTGGTAGTGTACGATGTCCTAGGCAACCAACTTATTAACACGACACTAGCGGGCGAAAGGCTTAACATTTCAGCCCTTAGCAGTGGTGTTTACATCTTGAACATTACCCAACAGAAAGCTACAATAACCAAGAAGTTGGTGGTAAAATAGTTTTTCTGGAAATTCTTCCATTATGGCCCCGATATTTCGAGGGCCATTTTATTTGCAGTAATTTTGGACCTTCCAGGCACCTAGCATTATGGATCGCGACACAATTTTTTCAATTTCCACCCCCACCCAGTTCCAAGAGGTCGCCCTACAGGTGTTTCGGCTTCAATATGAACAATGTAAACCCTACCGACAGTTTTGCGATTTGTTGGGGACGCGTGTCGGTGAAATCAGCAAGGTTCGTGATATACCGTTTCTTCCCATAGAATTCTTTAAATCGCATCACGTCGTTTCAGGCGAAATTCCGGCACAGCGCACGTTCTTGAGCAGTGGTACGACGGGAAGCACCCCTAGCAAGCACCACGTTACCGATGTGAGCCTATACGTAGATAGTTTTACGAGAGGCTTCGAACGCTTCTACGGCAGCCCTGAGCGGTACGTATTTCTGGCGTTGTTGCCCTCTTACCTTGAGCGAGAAGGTTCTTCGCTTGTGTATATGGTAGATCATCTCATAAAGGCGAGTGGAAATTTGGAAAGCGGCTTTTACCTGCACAACCTCAAAGATCTGGCGATGACATTAAGGCGCTTGGAAGACCGCGGACAAAAGACAATACTCATTGGGGTTACCTATGCACTGTTGGATCTCTTGGAAGAAAATTCCTTTCAGCTGAAAAACACATTGGTTATGGAAACCGGAGGAATGAAGGGAAAGCGCAAGGAACTTATTAGGGGCGAGCTGCACGAAATTCTTAAAACGGGTTTCGGGATTTCATCGATACACAGTGAATACGGAATGACCGAATTGCTCTCGCAGGCCTATTCAGGAGGAAACGGACGCTTTCGTTGTCCGCCGTGGATGCACGTTTATACGAGAGACACTGAAGACGCCCTAAGTTGGGTGCACGACACCACGGGTGGCCTCAACATTATTGATCTGGCAAACCTACACTCTTGTTCCTTCATTGCCACCCAGGACCTTGGCCGCGTATTCCCCGATGGTACTTTTGAGGTGCTCGGCCGCTTTGATTCTAGCGATGTGCGGGGCTGCAACCTGATGGTACTATAGAATTATTTTTGAAAAAATTAAATTGGAAATCGTGTAAGGACACGCACCGTTCAACGAC
>NZQO01000071.1 GCA_002693605.1 Flavobacteriaceae bacterium | reverse complement strand
GGCCTAGTAACCGCTGTAGACCTGGAAGTGCTCTATAAGCATCTTAGCGGTTACTACAAAACCTTGCGTACAAAGCGAAAATGGGAGGCGCAGAACCAGCTTGTAGCACGCATCATAAATGCCTATGGGGCATCGTTTTTTGAGGAAGCCTATGGCATTCCCGAAAACAGGTTGTACGATTTTATCTTGTTCTGTATGGAAACAAGCCCGTTGCAGCGGGACTACAAAACAGAGAATTTTGCAGGTGTGTTACAGAGCTTCCAACAAAACGGTGCCGAATACCTTACGCGCTTGCGTGAAGGGGAGACGGCAACCCGTGAAAAAAAGGAATAGTTCTTGTAACGTTTTAAATTAACCCATGTCTTATACCTATGTTTGCCGTTATGAAATTATTGAAAGCATTCCTAATTTTTATCGTTCTTATAGGCCTAACTGCGGCCACGACGGCGCACAAGTTTTACGTGAGCACGACCAATGTGGAGTATGTGCCACAAAAGGAATCAATACAGATTATCACCAAGATATTCATAGACGATATTGAGGACGTGTTGCAGGAGCGCTACGCTCCCTCGATTTCCTTGGCTACAAAAAAGGAAACAAAACAGCACGCCGCCTTCCTTGAAAAATATTTAAATGAAAAATTAACCGTGACGGTGAACGGCAAGGAGGCCGAATTGCATTATTTGGGAAGGGAGTACGAGATCGATGTCGTGAAGGCATACATCGAAATAACGGGGGTAAAGGAATTGAAGTCCATCGCCATCGAGAACAAATTGCTTTTCGAGCTGTTTCCCGACCAACAGAACATTATCCATTTCAAGAGCGGCGAATACCGAAGGAGTTTGGTGTTAGAGGCCAACAATCCTAAGGAAATGTTAAATTTCAAATAAAGTAACTACAAGATTCTATTAGATAGCTATTTTTAACCTTTTAAATTTTTACAGAAACCACATTATGAAATTTTTGAAATACCTTATGGTAGCTACTGTTTTTCTCGCTTCGGGAATCAGTTTTGCACAAGATGCCAACACCCAGATGACCGAAGAAGTGCGCAAGCCAGGTCACTACAACAACAACCGCTTTAAGCAGTTGTACGAAGAGTTTTCAACCCCTAATCAGTACCGAAGTGCCAGTGGTGCTCCCGGTCCCGCGTATTACCAACAGCAGGCCGACTACAAGATGGACATCACCCTGGACGACGAGAACAAAAAGATTTACGGAAACGAGACTATTACCTACACAAACAACTCGCCCGACGTACTCGAGTACCTATGGGTGCAGCTAGACCAGAACGTGCGGGCAAAGGACTCTAAGTCGCCGCTTATTGAGCCTAGCGGCGCCACTCCTGCCGACCTTGCTTCCAATTTCGTGGGCACCCACATGGGGTCGCCTTTCGACGGTGGTTTCAACATTCAGGAAGTTAAAGATGAAGATGGCAACGCCATTCCTTACACAATTAATCGCACTATGATGCGCGTGGAGCTCAAGGAAGACCTAGAACCGGGCGATGATGTTACCTTTAGCATCAAGTGGTGGTACAATATTCCAGACCACACGATAGACCGTGCCCGTAGTGGTTACGAGGTATTCGACGATGGCAACCGCGGATACGTTATCGCGCAATTTTACCCACGCATGGCCGTATACAACGATGTTGAAGGATGGCAGAACAGCCAGTTTTGGGGACGCGACGAGTTTGCATTGCCTTTCGGAAATTTTGAGGTGAACATTACCGTTCCGGCAGACCATACCTTGGATGCCACCGGAACCCTGCAAAACCGAAAGGATGTTTTTACAAAGCAAATGATGGAGCGTTATGAACGCGCTCGAAAGTCGTACGATAAGCCCGTAATCATTGTTAGCCAAGAGGAAGCCGAAGCAGCTTCAAAAGGGTTTTCGAAAGCTACCAAAACGTGGAAGTTTAAGGCAGAAAATGTACGCGATTACGCTTTCGCCACTTCCAGAAGATATATTTGGGATATGATGGCCGTTAAGCAGAACAACGGTTCTACCGTAATGGCGGTTTCTATGTATCCCCCAGAAGGAAATCCGCTATGGGAAGATTACTCGACCATTGCGGTAGCCAGTACGCTAAAATCATATTCTCGCATGACGTTCGATTATCCTTATCCGAAGGCTATTTCGGTTCACGCTAAAAATCAGGGTATGGAATACCCGATGATTTGCTGGAATTACGGTCGACCAGACAAGGATGGAAACTATAGCGAGCGCACGAAATATGGGATGATTTCGGTAATTATCCACGAAGTAGGGCACAACTATTTCCCGATGATCGTTAATAGTGACGAGCGCCAGTGGACCTGGATGGACGAAGGATTGAACACCTTTGTACAGTACGTAGCCGAACAGGATTTTGGCGAGTGGTACCCAGATGCCATTGCCCCTAACAAGGAATATCCTTCCCGTCGCGGCCCCGCCAAGAACATCGTGGACTATATGGCCGGTGATCAAGATTATCTTGCGCCAATTATGACCAAAGGCTTGAACACCTATAACTTTGGCGCCAACGCCTATGCTAAGCCTGCCACGGGATTGAACATCCTGAGAGAGACCGTTATGGGCCGCGAGCTGTTCGATTATGCCTTTAAGGTATATTCGCACCGTTGGATGTTCAAACACCCAACCCCGGAAGATTTCTTCCGCACTATGGAAGATGCTTCGGCGGTAGACCTAGATTGGTTCTGGAGAGCGTGGTTCTTCACAACGGAATTTACCGATATAGGTGTTAAGGACGTCAAGAAATTCTACGTTACTTCAAAAATGAACAAGGAAGTACGCGAAATGATGGAAGCGCGCGGTATGACCGAAAGCGACCTGCCACCCTTGGTTTATTTGGTTGAGGAAGGTAGCGAGGATTTCGAGGAGAGCATGAAAAACGGTTCGCTCGAGGATGTTAGCACCCTTCAGGAATACATTATGGATAACCTCACCCCAGAGCAACGTGCCAACCTTAAGAAGCCAAAGTACTTCTATGAGGTAACTTTTGAAAAGCCGGGCGGGATTCCAATGCCTATCATTGCGGAGTTTACCTACGCCGATGGCAAAACTGAAACCATTACCTATCCTGCGCAGATTTGGAGAAAGAACGACGAGTCTGTAAGCAAGGTAATCGCTTCGGAAACCGAAATCACCAAGATCGTGGTAGATCCGAACGAAGAGACGGCAGATATTGATACATCGAACAATACATGGCCCAAGCGCAAAAAGTTGGGCGAGTTCGACCAATTCAAGAATGACGTGAAGAACTAGTAATCTAGTCCATTATCAAATACTAAAATCCCTTGGTGAACGTTTCATCAAGGGATTTTTTGTTTTCAGAAATGAATCAACACATCCCCATTTCCCTTAAATTTCAGCTTAGCGGAAATCAGAAATGTTATAGGTACGGCTACGTTACTGGCCTTCTAATTTGTATATTTGCACCATGATGGCAGCGGTATTTTTTTTGTTTATTAGCGGGGCGGAGATAGTCTTCATCCTGTTTATCGTCCTATTGGTCTTTGGGGCCGACAAGTTACCCGAGATTGCCCGCGGACTTGGTAAGGGGATGCGGCAAATAAAGGATGCCACCAACGATATAAAGGGCGAAATTACCCGTAGCGCCCAAAAACAAGGTATTGACGTGGACATTACAAAAGATGTTCGCCAGGAAATTGATAAGGTTAAAGATCAAGTGGAAGAGGTCACGGGGCCCATTAAACGTAAATTTTAATGCTGAAGAAGCTAGAAGACTGGGACCAATCGCTGTTTATCTACCTAAATAATCTGGGTCTGGAGCAGTATGATGGATTCTGGATTTTCGTAACCCAAATTGAAACCTGGACGCCCCTGTTCGCTTTCTTTATTTTTCTATTCTACAGGTCGTACCCTTGGAAAGCGGCTAGTGCCGTATTCTACTTCTTACTTATAACCACTGGAATTACGCTGCTCGCTACCGATATTGTAAAGGAAACCATAGAGCGGCTTCGGCCCAATAATGTTGAAGCCCTTGGGGAGTTGATAAGAGTGTTGCAACGCCCCTCAAATTTCAGTTTCTTTTCGGGTCACGCCTCTTCCAGTTTTGCCATAACCACCTTTACCGTGCTCGCACTTCGGCATTATATTAAATTGATTTATCTGGCGTTTCTCTGGCCGCTGTTATTCGTTACCAGTCGAATTTACGTGGGGGTTCATTACCCGAGCGATATTTTGGTGGGAGCATTAGTAGGCTCCACATTCGCGTATATTTTTTACAAAATATGCAAAGTAGAACTCGCACGCCTAAATGCTATTGAGGTGCCACCACCTTCAACAAACGACGAATAGTTTCTAAGTATATTTTACCCTACTTATTGTAAGTCCATCGCGTATGGGCAAAATAACAGTCTCCAACCGCGGATGGGTATTGAGGAGTTCGTTGTATTCCAATAGTGCCTTTGTATCCTCATCCTCCTCCTGCAAAGGTTCGATGACCTTGCCGCTCCAGAGCACGTTATCGCTCAAGAGCACGGCTCCAGGTTTTAACTTCGGAAGTAGCATTTCTAAATAGGCAGGATAATTTCGTTTGTCGGCATCTATAAATACCAGCTCGAAATTCTGTTCCAAAGTGGGTATAATTTCGCTCGCATCTCCGGTATGTTGCACAATCTGTCCGCCATACGCAGATTTGTCGAAATATTTTCGTTGCAAATCGTGCAACTCTTCGTTTATATCAATGGTATGCAGCGACCCGTTGGGCTGCATCCCTTCTGCCAGGCACAGCGCCGAATAGCCGGTGTAGGTGCCAATTTCCAAGATGTATTTTGGGGCAATTATCTTGGAGAGCATACTAAGCACCCGTCCCTGCAAATGCCCGCTCAGCATTCGTGGCGCGAGGACCTTTTGCCACGTTTCGCGGTGCAGTTCCCTTAAAAGTTCAGGTTCTTCCTGCGAGTGGCGTTCTACGTAATCGTTAATAGCATCTGGGATAAAATCCATAGAAAAATTTAAAGATTAGTTGGTTGCTATGGCGAACAAATGAAAATTGAGGTTGTAAAAATCGGTGCTTTGAACGGATTAACCGTTTCGAAGCTATCCCTCAATCCGTGCCACCAATTTTTTCTTGGCTTCCTCATTATCGCCGCAAAGCCATTGAATTACATTGTCTTCCCACACCGCGTCACATTCTGCCTCCGATAGGATTTGGCGCTCGCGGGCAAGGTCCAGTATCTTACCGGGGTACGATGACTGTACCGCACTCTCCATCTCGCCCAACGGGTAAGGATCGTCCAATCCCATCAACACTTGCTTGGCACCCTGGTTTTTCACTAGTAACTCTAGGGACCCGGTATCGTGTACGAGGGTATCAAAGAATATGTTCTTGTGCCCAACCGATTTTCGCGGGTGCACCTTTCCCTCAAACAAGTCGGGACGACCATCAAAGCCCTGTATTCGGCGCCCTAAATTAATTTGTGCCAATTGTCCGCCGTGCGCAAAACACGTCCGCATATTTGGGAATTTATCAGCATAACCATTCAAGGTTAGAAAATGGTAGGCATCGGCACACTGCGCCAACATCCAGATGAGGTGAAAACGCCAGGCCGTATTTTCCAATTTTATAAATTTCTCGCCATCGTACGGGTGTACTTCAACGGCAAGGTTATACTTGCTAGCCAGTTCAAAAATAGGTTCGTTCTCCTCGTCAAAAATACAGCGCCAGGTGCCAATGGTGTCCATATAGTGGGTGGGCAGGCACAACAGTTGCATTCCCAACTCCTCTACACAGCGTTCCATCTCCCACAAAGCGCCCCGTACAAAACCTGGATGTACCACAAAGCCACAGGTAAACTTGCTGGGGTTGTCGTGCTGTATCTTAGCGTTAAAATCATTCTGGAAACGGAGGGCCTGCTTCATTTCCTCCACGCGCAGTCCGTTTCCGTAAAGTTGCGAGAGGTTGAGCACCACGGCGTGGTCTATCTTGTAGCGTTCCATCCACTCCAGCTTTTCCTTCAGGAAAAAACTGGAATCGGTTACCGGTCGGCTCCAATCCTTCTGAAGCATAAACTTGCGGTCCTTGTCCACCCAGAAAATACCCTTATCCTTCATAAACTGAGGTATCTCCTCTGGATAGGGAAGCAAGTGCGAATGGCCGTTAATGCGAAGTTTTCGTTTCATGACTCAATAATTTGGTTGGGTTATTTACCGGGGGCGTGCCCCCCCCAACGCGTTGGGGGTCGGGCTTTGCGCTGCTATTTTTTTACGCGCAAAAAGGATATTCGCTGCAATCCCTCACGCACCTTATAAGCTTTTAGTCCTGCCGCCATCCACGGGAAGGTTAATCCCGTTAATGTAGCTCGCCGCCTCACTGGCCAAAAAGGCCACGGCATTGGCGATTTCACCCGGTTGGGCAAAGCGGCGTGCCGGCACGATGCTTCGCATAAAGCGGGCGGCATCCTCTTGGGTCTTGTTCATTTTCTTGGAGGCATTGCCTATAATATCATCCAACCGATCGGTCGCCGTGAAGCCAGGTAGCACATTGTTCACGGTAATGCCAAAGGGTCCCAGCTCGTTGGCGAGCGTCTTGCTCCAGCTGGCCACGGCACCCCGTATGGTATTGCTTACCCCAAGGCCGTCGATGGGCTGTTTCACCGAGGTGGAGATAATATTGATAATGCGTCCATAATCCGCCTCTTTCATACCGGGCACCAGCGCCTGTACCAAGATATGGTTGCACACCAGGTGCTGTGAAAATGCATTGGTGAACTCATCGGTTTCCGCCTGAAAAATTAGGCCGCCCTTGGGCCCGCCGGTGTTGTTTACCAATATATGGAACGTCTTGCCAGCGGCTGCTTTCTCGGCCTTTCTCCTTACCTCATCGGGGTTGGTAAAATCGGCTACAAAATAATTGTGCTTCTGTCCTTCCTCGTGGTGCAGCTCTATGAGCGTTTCCTTCAGCTTCTCCTCATTGCGCGCCACCAAGGTGACGGTGGCGCCAAGCTTGGACAATTGCAGTGCGGTCGCCCTGCCAATACCTGCAGTGCTCCCGCAAACCATGGCGTTCTTATTGGTAAGGTCTAGATTCATAAAAATGGCTTTGTACCGTAAAGATACTAGGAAATTATTGGATGGAAATGGAGCACCGGGTTTTTGTTGAATCGCTACAGAAATGGACCGAAAAATGGTATTTTTATGGAAAAACTTCCCGCTATGGTTTTTATAGAAAATGAGGGCATTACCGATCCGCACCTGAACCTTGCACTCGAAGAATATATCGTGCGCCATTTCAGTTTCGATTCAGATTATTTGCTGTTCTACATCAATGAGCCAAGTATCATCATAGGTCGCAACCAGAATACCCTCGAGGAGATAAACCACGAGTATGTTACGGAAAAAGGAATTCACGTGGTTCGGCGAATTTCGGGCGGTGGGGCCGTCTATCACGACTTCGGAAATTTGAATTTCAGCTTTATTACTGATCATGACATCAAGAGCCTTAACAATTTTGCCAAGGTAACGGCACCCGTGGTGAAAGTGCTCAATGCGATGGGCGTGCCCGCCGAAATGAAGGGGCGTAACGATGTCGTGGCAAACAACAGGAAAATTTCGGGCAACGCACAATTTTCTACGGGCAAACGAATGGTAAGCCACGGCACGCTGCTGTTGGATACCGATCTAGATGAAGTGGCCAAGGCGCTAACGGTAAAGATGAGCAAGATTCAGAGCAAGGGGCATAAATCGGTGCGCAGCCGCGTGGCCAATATTTCAGAATTTTTGGAAAGCCCTGTGGATATCGAATCTTTTCGTTCGCTTCTTCTAACAGGACTGTTAGAAGATCAGGATGACTTTGAGACCTACCGGTTAACCCAAGAGCAGTGGAGAGGCGTGCACCAACTCAAAGCCGAAAAATACGATACGTGGGACTGGAACTATGGCAACTCGCCTAAATTCAACATACAGCGGGAACGGCGGTTCGAGAGCGGAACATTAGACCTTCGCATAAATGTGGAAAAAGGACATATTACCCATTTTACCATTTATGGCGATTTCTTCGGAATGCAACCCGTGCAGGACTTGGAAGAACGTTTTGTTGGGTTAAAATACGATAAGGATGCGATCATTGATGCACTGGCTAAGGTAAGTGTAGCCGATTATATTGGTCCCATTCCCGCATCGGAATTTATTGAATTGATTTACGGTTCAGATTTAGGGGAAAACGATAGCGCGACCCGGTAACCAGAAGATTATACTTTCGCTATTTAATATTTGATACAGATATTCTTGGGTTCCGTAAAAAATCGGAGTGCTTCGAGTCCGCCCTCGCGGCCCATACCGCTATTCTTTACCCCGCCAAAGGGCGTTCGCAAGTCCCGGTTTAGCCACGTGTTCACCCAAACAATGCCTGCTTCCAATTGTTTTGAAAGTCGCATGGTTCGGTTCAGGTCGCTCGTCCAAATCGTGGCCGAAAGCCCATATTTGCTCTGGTTTGCGAGCTCTAAGGCTTCCCCTTCAGAAGAAAATTTCATAAGTGTTACTACGGGTCCAAACACTTCTTCCTGTTGAATGCTGCACGAATTATCGGTTACCTCCATCACCGTGGGTTGTAAGTAATATCCTTTTTCCAGGCCTGGCACCGTAACTTTTTTACCGCCGAATAGGAGGGAGGCACCATCCTCAACCGCACGATCGATGAACGATTGTACCTTTTCGAGATGGGGGCGCGATACTAGGGCACCCAGATTGGTATCGTTAGAAAATGGATCGCCCACCGTCAATTTTGAAACCTTCTCCAAGAAATCAACCTTGAACTTCTCATAGAGAGAATCTTCCACGTAAATACGGCTACCGCACAGACAAATTTGGCCTTGGTTCGCAAATGAGGAACGCACGGTCGTGGTTAGCATAGCGTCATAATCGCAATCTGCGAAGATGAGGTTAGGGTTCTTTCCGCCAAGTTCCAACGATAATTTTTTAAACATGGGCGCCGCGGTACGGGCTATATGTTCTCCGGTTTTTGTGCCGCCGGTAAAGGAGATGGCCTTTATTTTCGGGTGCTGTACAATTGCCTGCCCAGCGCTGGGCCCCGTGCCCTGGATAATATTGAGCACTCCATTGGGCAATCCGGCTTCGGTAAGCAACTCGCTCAACAAATAAGCGGTCATGGGCGTAACCTCACTGGGTTTGGCCACTACGCAATTGCCGGCGGCTATGGCCGGTGCTATTTTCCATGTAAAAAGATAGAGTGGTAGGTTCCAAGGGGAGATGCAGCCCACAACCCCCAGTGGCTGCCTTAGGGTAAAGTTAATCGTGTCGAGTCCCGCGCTTTCATGCGATTCGCTCGAAAATTGGGTAATGGCGTGGGCGAAAAACCGAAAGTTTGCCGAGGCCCTCGGGATATCGACAGTTTTTGCCAAGCTAAGGGGTTTGCCATTATCTGTGGCCTCGGCAGCGGCAAGGCGATCCAAGTTTTTTTCAATAAGGTTCGCAAGGCACATTAAAATTTGGCTGCGATGTTCCAATGTACTGTTGCTCCATTCGGGATAGGCTTTTTTGGCCGCTTGATATGCATTTTCCACATCGGCTGCGTTACTATCTGCAACAAGAGAATACACTTGCCCGTTCGATGGGTTGTAATTGTCCAGCCAATTTCCGTCGAGGGGGTCGCAATTGCGCCCATTAATATAGTTGTTTAGTTTTTGCATTGCTAGTCGCGAGGTTTATACGCCATTGCCTTGATCTCAATGAGCAAGTGCGGATGCGGCAACTGATGGACTGCCACCGTGGTACGGGCAGGGCCGGTTTCCTTTTTGAAAAATTCACCATAGACAGCGTTGTAACCGGCGAAGTCATTCATATTTACCAGAAAGGTGGTTACGTCAACCACGTCGGCCATAGTGGCACCCTCGGTCGCGAGATAATCCTGAATGTTCTCTAGAACAACGCGTGTTTGTTCCTTGATGTCGAATTCCATGCTGCCCATCTCGTCTACTTTGCGTACACCGGCAATGGTATTGTTGGGCATTCGCGAGCTTGTTCCGCTAATAAATAGAAAATCGCCCACGCGCTTAATATGCGGATACGCACCTCGCGGCGTGGCCTTGCCGTCTACCAATTTTCCCCGATTGTTCGAATGCTCTCTCTGATCTCCCATAGTGTTATTTTAAATTTTGCGCTACGGCGTCATCATGCAATAGCTCTTGGGTTGTTTTTTGTACCAACCGTAACTTTTCCCTTAGCGACAAGGTTTTTGGTAACGATCCATCGTCCAGCAGGTTGAGAATGGCCTTGTCTTGCGCACGGCCCTGTCGCAATGCTTGGGAATAGGATATCTTTTCGTTAAAGGTGACCAGTGAATACTTTGAGTGGTATTCCTTCGGAAATTCCCGTTCAAACTCTAGTTCGAGCTTACGCTTTTGCTGGAACAATGCCGAAGCGGTATGTTCCTTCATCTCGTGGAAATTGTCGACCGCCAGATCAGCAATTGCGTCCGTATCTTTTTTCCGAACGGATTCGTATTTGCTGAAAATAGTTTCCCACTGTCCTTCGTTTTCAGCCAAAATAGCGTCGAACACCACTACGTCTTCAAATGATGCGTTCATGCCCTGGCCGTAAAAAGGCACGATGGCATGGGCGGCATCGCCCATTAACAGTGTCTTTCCATAACTGCTCCACGGGCTGCACTTAATGGTGCCCAAGGGCCCAGTAGGGTGGGTAAAGAACTCATCAATTAAATTGGGCATGAGCGAAACGGCATCGGGAAACTCGGTTTCAAAATACTCAATTACCTTTTCGGCCGAGGTTAGATTTTCGAAACAGTAATCACTGTCTTTGTACGGAAGGAAAAGTGTAACGGTAAAGCTGCCGTCGAGATTGGGAAGTGCAATGAGCATATCCTCGCCCCGGGGCCAAATATGCAAGGCATTTTTGTAGGTGCGGTAACCTCCGTTTTTGGCTGCCGGAATCTCTATTTCCTTATACCCGTGGGTGAGCCACTGCTGCGAAAAGCTGAAGAGCAGCTGCCTATCTTGAAACATGCTTTTCCGCACGGCCGAGCCGGCCCCATCGGCCCCTATCAGGATATCGCCTTTCATGGTGACGGTTTTGCCTGTAGCGTGATTGGTGAAGGTAGCAGCGGCATTTTCCAGAATGACACTCTCACAGCTATGGTTAAAAATTATTGAAACTGAATCAAGTTCCTCGGCGGCATCGAGCAGCAGTTTGTTCAATCCCGGGCGCGAAACGGAATTGATATATTCATTTTCCCTTCCGCTATAGGCGCTCAGGAATGGCTCGCCGTGGGCGGGATGTATCATCCTTCCGTTCATGGGGATGCACAGTGCGAGGGCCGCCTCTTCTACGCCCGCCAACCGAAGGCCGCGCAACCCACGATCGCTCAGCGCCAGGTTGATGGAACGCCCTGCATCTTGGTCTACCTCCCTAAGGTCGGGTCGCTTTTCGACCAGGGTAACGCGATAGCCGCGTTGGCCCATTCGCAAGGCGAGTAAACTTCCACAGAGGCCGGCGCCAATTATAAGTATGTGTTCCTTTTTCTTCAAAAGTGTTGCTAGTTAAGGATTTTTCGTAAGCGGGTTACAAATTCGTGTACGTCTTCGAAACTATTGTACAAGGGCGCGGGGGCAATGCGTATCACATCGGGTTCGCGCCAATCGCTAATCACGCCTGCCTTGCCCAGTTTGTCGTGCAACGACCGGTCGGCATCTTTCACTTGAATGGACAATTGGCAGCCGCGCTCCTCCGGGTTCGTGGGGGTAATTACACGAATTCGATCGTTTTCGAGGGTATTTAACAAATATTCGAGATAGCCCGTAAGCTGTATGGATTTCTTCCGAAGGTTGTCCATACCCGCCGCGGCAAAAACATCTAAACTCGCGCGAATGGCGGCCATAGAAAGTATGGGCGGATTGCTCAATTGCCATCCTTCGGCGCCAGGAAGCGCCTCAAAGGCCTTGCGCATATTAAATCGGGTCTGTTTGTTGTGGCCCCACCAGCCGGCAAAGCGGTTCAGCTGCCGGTTATTGCCGTGCCGCTCGTGAACAAAACAACCTGCCAAGCTGCCCGGACCGCTGTTTAAATATTTATAACTGCACCATATGGCAAAGTCGGCGCCAATGTCGTGCAGATTAGGTTGAATGTTGCCCGCACCGTGTGCGAGGTCGAAACCTACCATACACCCATATTTATGGCCTAATTGAGTGATTTTATCAATTGGAAAATGCTGTCCGGTATAATAATTCGTACTTCCTATCATCAAGAGGGCTACCGCCTCGCCTTCCGATGACATGATTTTTTCCAAGTCCTCGAGACGGCATAATTCCTCGCCGGGTCTGGGTTTCCATTTTATTAAGCTTTCCTCGGGGTCATATCCGTGGAATTTTAGTTGACTCTCCACTGCGTAGG
>NZQO01000070.1 GCA_002693605.1 Flavobacteriaceae bacterium | reverse complement strand
TTGGGCATCAAAATGGGAAAATGTGGTATCGGTCGCGGGAAGGTTGACATTTCAGAATGAATTGGCCCTGTTATCGAATATCGACGTAATGCTGGCAATGGACAGCGGCAACGGGCACTTGGCGGCAATGATGGGAGCCAAGGTCGTCACGCTTTGGGGGGTGACGCACCCCTATGCGGGTTTTGTTCCGTTTGGCCAACCTATGGCCAACCAATTAACGGCAAATCGTGATTTGTACCCGTTAGTGCCTACGTCGGTGTACGGGAAGACTTTTCCCGCAGGTTATCAGCACGCCATCGAATCTATTCCGGTGGAAAAGGTGATAGCGCGTATTTCTGAAATTCTAGCAAATTAACCCTAGATTAAACATCGTCGTAATCTATGACTATTGTTGCTGAGGTTGGATGTGCCTGGCAGGTAAGGATAAGCCCATCTGCAAGGTCCTCATCGGTCAAGATCTGGTTCTTGCGCATTTCGGCCGTACCTTCCTTCAAGCGGGCAATGCAAGTGCTGCAAATACCTCCTTGGCACGAATACGGTGGCTCCATACCATGATCCAGCGCCGCATCGAGGATCGATTTGTGCTGGGGCATTTCAAACGATTCGGTGTCATCATCCAGCACGATCGTCACGTTGGAATTTCCGTCGTGCGCCTTCGTGAGCAGTCCTTTTTCGGCGGTGGAAAAGAGCTCGAATAAAATTTGCTTTTCGTTATAACCGTGTTCCTTCAGTACCGAAGAAACTTCGTCGATCATAGGTTCTGGGCCGCATAAGTAGGCGAGGTCAAAACGGTTGCCCTTAAACTTGTTCTTTAGCAAATGGTTTACCGTAGACCGCTCTATACGGCCAAAGGTAGCACCCTCGTCGAGCTTTCGACTGTAGAAAAACTCAAGTACGAATTGGTCTGGAAATTCTTTTTTCAGCTTCAGTAGCTCCTTATGGAACATGGTCTCGGTAAGCGATTGGTTACCATATACCAATGTAAACTTGCTATTGGGTTCGTGCAACAGGGTTGTCTTAATAATAGAGAGCACGGGAGTTATGCCGCTTCCCGCCGCAAAGGCTAGGAAGCTACGCGACTGGTCGGGTTGGGGCACGACGGTGAATTTCCCCTCGGGGGGCATGACCTCCAGGGTATCGCCGGCCTGTAGCTTGGTATTGGCATAGACCGAGAAGGCGCCTTTCGATACCTTTTTAACCCCAATGGTGAAGGTGCTTCCGCCGGGGGTGGAACAAATGGAATACGCACGGCGAATTTCGGTGCCCTCGTGCATGTGTTTTATGGTAATGTATTGTCCGGCCTTAAATGCGAACGTTTCAGACAGTTGTGATGGTACCTCAAAGGTTATGGAAACCGCGTTCTGAGTCTCTAGGTTCACCTCTGAAATTCTCAACGAATAGAAATGGCTCATAGCACTTATTTTTCGACAAAAATACAAATTAGAGCTATAGAAAGTAAGCCTGATTGAAGTTTGTTGCCCTTTTCAATTTTTGGGGGTTTTCACTTCCGAAGTTAAAAAAGAACTGTATTTTTACCGACCTTACGGGCACTCTACATACTAAAACCAAAGGTTTTAAGTTACAGTATCATATAAACCTAATTTATTTTGAAAGGATTACATAAACTTACCATTGTTATTCTGGCCGTACTCGTGTTCACGGCTTGTTCACGCAAAAAGAGCACCTTTGTCTCCAGGAATTACCACGCCGTTACCGCCGAGTATAATACCCTTTATAATGGTAACCTAGCCTTCGAACAAGGCAAGGAAGCGTTGGCCATGGGCTACCAAGATAACTTTTGGGAAATATTACCGGTAGAGCGTATTGACCTCCAGGAAAAGAAGGGCGCGCCAGGACAGGGCCTTGACCCCAACTTTAACCGCGCCGAGGAAAAAAGTGCGAAGGCAATTCAGAAACATTCCATTTACGTAAATGGAAAAGAACACAACCCGCAGGTAGACGAGGCGTATATGCTGCTGGGCAAGTCCCGGTACTACGACCAGCGTTACGTGGCCGCGCAGGATGCCTTCAATTTTATTCTGAACCGATACCCTACGAGCAATAGCATTAACCGCGCGAAGGTGTGGAAGGCGAAGACCAATATCCGCCTCAGAAACGAAGAGCTGGCACTCGAGAATTTGCAGGAAATGCTGGACAATGCAAACTTGGACGAAGAGGAACTCGCCGATGCTTCGGCCATTATGGCCCAGGCCTACATCAACCTCGATTCCATCGAGGAGGCCTTGCCCTACGTAAAAATGGCATCACAATTCGTTAAGAACGATGAGCTTCAGGGCCGCTACGCCTACATAAAGGGTCAGCTCTACGACCAGTTGGAAATGCGCGATAGCGCCAATATGGCGTTTGATGAGGTAATTGCGCTAAACCGCAAGTCGCCGCGCATCTATATGATAAATGCCTATATCGAAAAGGCACGCAATTTCGATTACGACACCGAAGACAGAACCGCGTTTCTGGAACTGCTGTTCGAACTGGAGGCCAATCGCGAGAATCGGCCATACCTCGATAAGATTTACAACCAGATTGGCGAGTACTACCGAAATGTTGACAGTATAGAAACAGCCGTTGCCTATTATAATAAATCAATCAAGAATTTTAAGAATGATAAGTTCATGCAAGCGGTAAACTACCGTACCCTTGCCGAAATTAACTTCGACAGATCGCTCTATAAAAATGCCGGCGCCTATTACGATAGCACCCTAACCCAGTTGGTGCCTAAAACACGCGAATGGAGACGCATAACCAAAAAACGTGAGAATCTGGACGATGTTATTAAGTATGAGGATATCGCTACGGAAAATGACAGCATACTGCGCATTGCACGAATGAGTGAGAGCGAGCAACTAGCTTACTTTACCGAATATACCGAAAGGTTGAAAGCGAAGGCCATTGCCGATTCCCTAGAGAACGTCAAGCAACAGGAGGCATTTGCCAATAATGAATTCTACAAGAAAAACCAGACCAATACGCCTGGTGGCAAGGGAGGGACGTTCTATTTTTACAACCCGACCACGGTAGCCTACGGCAAGCAGGAGTTCAAGAAAATATGGGGCGACCGCAACCTAGAAGATTACTGGCGCCTGTCCAGTAGGCCTTCCAGCTTACTGGAAGATGAGGTTGTAGCCGATGCAGGAGTGCCCATTTCCGAAAACGAACTGTTCGATCCGCAAACCTACCTCGCAACCATACCGACAGATGGGGCGGTTTTGGACAGTCTCGCCAAGGACAGGAACTTTGCCTACTACCAATTGGGGCTCATCTATAAAGAGCAATTTAGGGAATACGCCCTGTCGGCAAATCGCCTAGAAACCCTGTTGGCCCACCAGCCCGAAGAACGCTTGGTATTGCCCGCAAAATACAACCTGCACAGGGTATACGTCGAATTGGGGAACGAAGCGAAGGCCGCTGAATATAAAAACGATATTGTCTCGAATTATCCAGAATCGCGATATGCGCAGATTCTGCTGAATCCGAACACGCTGTTGGCCGAAGACGAATCGAGTCCGGAGTTCAAGTACAAACAATTGTATAAAGAATTTGAGGCATCGAAATACCAATACGTAATAGATCAGAGCGATGACTATATCGCGCAATATACCGGCACCGATATCGTACCCAAGTTCGAGTTGTTGAAAGCTACTGCCGTGGCGCGGCAACAAGGGTTCGAGCCCTACAAGAAAGCGCTCAACTTTATCGCGCTAAACTACCCAAATGCCCAAGAAGGAAAACAGGCCGAGGAAATTTACAAGACCGTGTTGCCAGGGCTGGAATTCAACGGATTTGAGCCGGAGGAAACGGCTACGAAATTCAAATTGGTGTATACTTTCGATGTCTCGGAAACAGAGCAGGCCAATGCGCTTATTGATAAGCTTACGGAAGCCATATCCACCTACGGTTATCGCGAGATGGATATTTCCCTTGATTATTACACCCCGGAAACGGTTTTCGCGATTGTCCACGGGTTTAACACCAAGACCGGTGCACGGCAATTTGGCGAGGCGCTAGAGGAAAACAAGAAATTCAAGATTAAACGGCCCCATTTTGAAATTGCCACTCCCAATTACAAAATTGTGCAAATTCACAAAAATTTAGCTGCCTATCAAGATCAGGGCGCGATGGACCAATCGAATAGCAATCCCCAAAAATAAACGATATGTTCAACGATAAGAAGGAGAAACTTTCCAACGAACCCGGCACCGGTCAAAACCGAATCAACGAGGGCACTGTGCTTACCGGCGATATAGAATCTTCCGGATTTTTCAGGATTGACGGCAGCGTAACGGGAAATATAAAAACCCCCTCGAAGGTCGTACTTGGTAAATCGGGGATCATTAACGGCACCCTTTCTTGTGAAAATGCCGATATAGAAGGAAACTTCAACGGAACCCTGGATGTATCAGGGACCCTAACCCTACGAGCTACCGCACATATCGAGGGAGAGGTTACCGTGGGTAAATTGGCGGTTGAGCCGGGCGCTACCTTTAATGCCTCGTGCGCAATGCACAACGGCAGCAATGGTTCGTCTAGACGAAATGTTTCTACAAAGGCCATAGCGAGGCAACCTGCCAAGGGAGGTTCGGTTCATGACAGGCAACAACGCGCTAAGCAGGAGGCCGAACCCTTAAAATAATTATGGCATCCGGTGGCGATAACGGATTAAGACGGTGGGCCGTTCTCACGGCCATCGCTATGGAAATGGGAGTAATAATCTACGTTTTCGTAAAGGGGGGGCAGTGGCTGGACGCCACGTATAACAATGGCCAAAAGCTATTCGTCATTATTGCCACCCTAGCGGGGGTCGCCGCTTCCTTATTTCTGGTGATTAAACAGTTAAATAAGTTGAACAAATAGAGTCATGCGCAAGATCGTATCTTTTATGGGTCTGTTGCTACTTGTATTGGCCATCGCGCTGGGAATTCACCTTGCCGTCCGTTCCTTTTTGGGAATACCACTATGGGACCACCGCATTGGCCTTGCGTACGCCGCGAACTTTCTTCTGGCGGGCGTTATCCTGGTGGCGGTGTACCGCACCCTGAAAAATAAATCCTCACTCTCTGGATTTGTATTTATTGCCGGCAGCGGACTCAAATTTGTGGTTTTTTTCCTGCTCTTCTACCCACACTATCAAGCCGATGGGATTATGCACACCGCCGAATTTATCACATTTTTCATTCCCTATGCCCTCTCCCTTATTTTGGAAGTAACCTATCTTTCCAAACAGCTTAATAATCAGGTATATTGAATTTTTTTTCCGGAACGAAAAAAGACTAAAAATTGTTTTTTCAATAAAGATTATAACTGTATTTTTGCACCGATTTTAAGGACACCGTTATTTTACGTCTGTTATGCAAAGACCCTTTATTAAAAATTTACTGATTCTAGCTTTCATTTTTGGTATGGCCCCGACGTATGCTCAGGCAGCGGAAGAAATGCCCGAGACCCAAGAACTTTCCGCGGAAGAGGAGAAAGCTTCTGAAATTGATAGCTTTATTGAGCATCACCTTCAAGACTCGTACGATTTCACGTTTTTTTCTGATGAAGAGGCTGGGAAGCACTATGGTTTTCCGTTGCCCGTCATTTTGTTCGACGACGGTTTAAAGGTGTTCTCTTCGGCTAAATTCCACCACGGCGAGACCGTTGCCGAGGTAGACGGAAACTACTACACCATTTACCACTCGAAAATTTACGAAACCGATGCCGCCGGAACTCTTCAGTTCGACGATGCCGGACATCCTACCAACGATAAACCATTGGATTTTTCTATTACCAAGAACGTGGTTACCATGTTGTTGGTATCGTTGCTAATGTTCTTCTTGTTCCGTGCCCTGGCAAAATCGTACAAGAAAAATCAAGGTATTCCCTCTGGCGTGGGCCGTTTCCTAGAGCCATTGGTGCTCTTCGTGCGCGATGAGATTGCCATACCCAATATTGGGCATAAAAAATATAAGAAGTACATGAGCTTTCTGCTCACTATCTTCTTCTTTATTTGGTTCTTGAACCTTTTAGGTATGACCCCTCTGGGCGTCAACGTAACCGGTAACATAGCGGTAACCTTTGGTTTGGCGCTTATTGTATTTTTAATAACCAACTTAACTGCCAATAAGAATTATTGGGGGCATATTTTTTGGATGCCCGGCGTGCCCAAGGTAATGCGAATTGTCCTTGCGCCCATCGAGTTGCTTGGGGTTATCATTAAGCCCTTTTCGTTGATGATACGTCTTTACGCGAACATGACCGCAGGTCACGTGGTGCTTATGAGCATCATCGCGTTGATGTTTATATTTAAGAATTGGTTGGGCAGCTCGCTGTCATTTGGCCTTGCCTTTGCCCTGGCCATTCTAGAATTATTGGTTGCGGCCCTACAGGCCTATATCTTTACAATGCTTTCGGCACTGTATTTCGGTATGGCGAATGAGGAGTCGCACTAAATGTTGAACGTTTAATTTTTAATTATATATTATGGAAATCCCAACTATTGTAGGAGCAGGTTTAATTGTAATCGGAGCAGGTCTTGGTATCGGAATGATCGGTGGACGCGCTATGGAAGCGATTGCTCGCCAGCCTGAAGCCTCAGGAAAAATTCAAACAGCAATGCTTATTGCAGCGGCGCTTATTGAAGGTATTGGATTTGCTGCCCTTTTCGCAGCGTAACTAAATCGTACAGCGGCTGCAACGGTTGGTTGCAGCGGCTGTACTATTAAAAATTAAAGTATTCTGAAATCTTAGACAATGGAAAAATTAATAGATCAGTTTTCGTTCGGCTTGTTTTTCTGGCAGATCCTAATCTTTGTAGGATTGGTGTTGTTGCTCCGCAAGTTTGCCTGGAAACCCATCTTGGGTGCGGTAAACGAGCGCGAGGAAGGAATTAAAACCGCCCTAGCCTCGGCCGAGGACGCGCGCCGCGAAATGGAGAACCTTCAGGCAAGCAATGAGAAATTGCTGCAGGAAGCCCGCAACGAGCGTGAGGTAATGATGAAGGAGGCCCGCGAGATCAAGGCCAAGATGATTGCCGATGCCAAGGAAGAAGCCCAGAACGAGGCAAATAAAATGATTGGCCAAGCGCAAGCGGCCATCGAGAGTGAGAAAAAAGCCGCTATGGCCGAACTGAAGAACCACGTGGCCGAGCTATCTGTTCAGATAGCCGAAAAGGTCGTAAAGAAGGAACTTTCCAGCAAGGACCAGCAATTAGAATTGGTCGACACTATGTTGGCCGATGCAAAATTGAACTAAACCTATGAGCAACAGAGCAGCCATTCGATATGCAAAAGCAGTCTTGCAACAGGCCAACGAGAACAACTCGCAAAGCCTATTGTTCGGCGATATGCAGTCGGTGCACCAGACCATAGCGAACAGCCGCGACTTGCGCGCTGTATTGGCTAGCCCCGTCATCAAGCCGGCAGATAAGCAAAAGGCATTGCTTGGCGTTTTTTCGTCGCAAAATGAACTTACCAAGACCTTAATTAGGGTATTGGTCAAAAACCAACGTATCGGGCTATTGGATCAGGTAGCCACGAGCTATGTGAATCTTTACAACGAGGCCCAAGGAGTTAAGGTGGCGAAAGTCACCACCGCCGTGGCGCTCACACCCGAGTTGGAAAGCAAAATATTGGCAAAGGTTACCGATATGACCGGCAGCACCAACGTTACTATCGAAAATACTATCGACGAGTCGATCATTGGCGGATTTATCCTGCGCGTGGGCGACTTACAGTACAATGCGAGTATTGCAGATAAATTGAACAGACTAAAAAGAGAATTTACATTAAATTAGGGTTTATCCCGGGGTCTGGCCCCAGTGGGTAAATCTCAAATCGTAATAAAAATGGCAGAAGTAAAACCAGCTGAAGTTTCAGCAATTTTAAAGGAACAACTTTCAGGTTTTGAGGCCTCGGCT
>NZQO01000069.1 GCA_002693605.1 Flavobacteriaceae bacterium | reverse complement strand
TTCTCATGTAGATGCAAGGTTATTTGGCCAATCTTATTCCGGTAAATTGCCAGCGTAAATTAGTTTGGAAAAAATTTCGGTATGTGGCTCGTGTGTGTTTTGGCGAAGTGGCAACCGATCCGCCCCGGAGCACTTTTTGGTTCACCATAAATTTACCATTGTATTCGCCAATGGCGCCGGGCGGTTTTTCGTAACCGGGATAGGGAAGGTAGGCGCTTTCGGTCCATTCCCAGCGCGATCCCCAATTAAACTGATCTTGGGCGGTTTCCCATTCAAATTCCGTTGGCAAACGGCATTCTTTCCATTGGGCATATGCAAAGGCCTCGTAGTATGAAATATGGCACACCGGAGCGTCCTTAGTGAGCGGTTGCAAGCCTTGCAGGGTATATTGGTGCCATTGGCCCCCTATTGAATGCCAGTACATCGGTTTGCCAATACCGTTTTGCTGCAGCCAGTCCCACGCCTCGGCGTGCCACAGGGTATGGTCCTCATAGCCGCCAGCTTCCATAAATTGAAGATAATCGCGGTTGGTGACCAGCGTATTCATTATATGGGAATCGTGCAGGTAGACCTTGTGGCGCCCACCTTCGTTGTCGTAGCTAAAGCCGTTGCCCGTATGACCAATTTCGTAGACTCCCTCGGAAATGGGAATCCACGATGGCGTTGCCGACTGGGTTGGGTTTTCGAGAAGCGAATCGCCATACTTGGGAAATAGCGGATTGTTTCCCAAGATATATTTAATGTCGGTAAGCAACAGCTCCTGATGCTGCTTTTCGTGGTGTATGCCAATAAGTAGGACCTCCTGCAGTTCTTCGGAAATATCTCGGGTTGATAGAAATTCCTTCAATTCCGTGGTAACGTAATGCCTGTAGTCATAAACCTTGGTAACCCCCGGCCTCGAGAGGTTTCCCCGGTCGGTACGTAACACCCGTGCACCAACGGTTTCATAATAACTGTTGAATACAAACGCGAAATCTTTGTGAAACAAACGGTATCCTGGTTTGTGAGGTTTCAGTATAAATTCCTCGAAGAACCAAGTGGTGTGGCCCAAATGCCACTTGGGGGGCGAAACGTCTACTATGGGCTGAACCACGTAGTCTTCAATTTCCAAAGGTTTGCAAAGGGTCTCGGTATGTTGTCTCGTTTCCAGGAAAAGGGAAAAGAGGTTTTGGGTCTGGATCATATAAAAAGTGCCGGATTACTGCCAACACCTTAAATATAGCAATTATATGTTTTTTAAAGCGGAAATGCGGGCGTTAAAGCCTTGTTAAACAATTAGCCCAATGTAAATATTATAGGCAGCACATATTGGACAGCGACCGGTATGCCCTCATGCTTGGCGGGTAGGAACCTGGGCAGCAGGGCCAAAACTCGTTCCATTTCCTTGGTGAGAACCGGATGCGACGTACGCACCGAAATTGACTCAATCGCGCCCGTCTCGGTAATCGTAAAGACCGAATAGGTGCGAATACGCTTTTCGTTAAGGTTAATCCCCCTAAAGAGTGCCGTGTTGAATTTTCCCCTCACGAAACTATCTAAGCTGTTTTGGGTACAGGTTAGTACAAGTGCAGTTTCGACCGTCGCGCAACCCGGGGCGCGGGGTGGTTCATCGACTATTTGCGGCAACAGGGTAGCGCGGTTATCTGGATCTTGTGAAAAGGATACGTGGCAAACAAACATGGCGCATATCCATAGAAAGATGCGCATTACTTACCCGTCTTGAAATTGAACGGGACCTTGTACTTAATTGTACGGGGTTTCCCGCCCATCATTCCCGGCTTTACCATTTTCGGGATGGCCAAGATGTTGCGTTTTGCCTCTGCCTGAAGTGCGGGGGTGCCCCCGGAAACATCGCGAACCTCTACCATTCCCTCTTCGTTGATAATAAAGTCGACAATAACCTTGCCCTCTACCTTATTCCTGTATTCCTTGGCGGGATATTTGAAGTTCTTGGCAATATGGTTCGCCAATTGCGAGTTAAAGCAATTGTCGCGTTCGTTGGCAGATCCCTTCTCGCATCCGGGCCAAATGGGGGCAATTTCCTTAAGGGTAAGGACATTCTTATCTACCTTTCCCCAATCTTCTTGGGCAAAAACACTGGTAGAAAGCAAAGCAAAAAAAATAATTAAAATCGGTTTCATAGGTAGGAACAATTTATACAGCTACTGCTGCCTTGATATGGGGGTGTGGGTGATAATCTTCCAACGTAAAGTCATCGAAAGTAAATCCAAATATATCATTTACCGTTGGATTGAGCAACATTTTTGGCAGCGGCCTCAAATCACGCGACAGCTGTAATTCTACCTGCTCCATATGATTGCTGTAAATATGTGCATCGCCAAAGGTGTGGATGAAATCGCCCGGCTGGTATCCGCATACCTGCGCCATCATCATGGTAAATAGGGCATACGAGGCGATATTGAAGGGAACCCCGAGGAAAACATCGGCACTTCGCTGGTACAGTTGGCAGGAGAGCTTACCATCGGCCACGTAAAACTGGAAGAAGGCGTGGCAGGGTGGGAGGGCCGCCTTTCCATTGGCCACGTTTTCGGAAAAGGACTTCGAGGTGTCCGGCAGTACCGAAGGGTTCCAAGCGCTCACCAACATGCGACGGCTGTTTGGGTTGTTTTTGAGGGTCGTGACGATTTCCGATATTTGGTCAATCTCATCGTTGTTCCAGTTACGCCATTGATGGCCGTACACGGGGCCAAGGTTTCCATCTTCATCGGCCCACTCGTTCCAGATGCGCACGCCATTTTCCTGGAGGTAGTGTATGTTGGTGTCGCCCTTGAGGAACCAAAGCAGTTCGTGGACGATTGACTTTAGGTGTAGCTTTTTGGTGGTTACCATGGGAAAGCCCTCGCTTAAGTCGAATCGCATTTGGTAGCCAAAAACGCTCTTGGTACCGGTTCCGGTGCGGTCGCCCTTCACGGTGCCGTGGGTTAAAATGTGCTTTAGTAAATCGTGGTATTGTTTCATCTCAACAGGAAAATTTGGGGTAAAAATAACGAAACGAACTGTCTTTAAAAACTGACAAATTCCGGATTTATTATTTAGTTATCAACTAATTGCTAAGGGACTAGTATTCGTATCGAAATATTAGACTATATTTGGCTAAATGGCCAAATCATGGAAAAGCAATATATCCTGAGCTGCGGAATGTTGGAGTGTTTTCCCACGTATGCGGTGTTCCACTTTACCGGCGAACGGTACGATTTCGAAGAAGCGCTCGAGTTTACCACGGTAATCGATACGCACTACAAGAACCGGAATTGCGTGGTCATTTCCTCTCGCCAAATATTAAAAACTGTCAACCCCGAGGTATACTCACATTTCAGATCTAAATCGGTTGTGGCGGTAGCCATTGTCTCCAATTGCAATGAGGTGCGCGAACAGGTGACCCAGGAACAGTCCCATTACACCGGCGCTTTTACTTTCTTTACTACTTTGGAAGAGGCAATTTGCTGGGCTGAAACAGTGGTAAAGCACGATTAACCAATAAGCATTCCGGCAATCGTCGCAGTTAGCAATGCGGCCACGGTTCCCCCAATCAGCGCTTTTATCCCAAATTTGGCGAGCGTATTTCGCTGTGAGGGGGCAAGCACCCCAATACCGCCAATTTGAATGCCGATAGACGCAAAGTTGGCAAACCCGCACAGCGCGTAGGTAGCAATAACGATAGATCGGTAATTTACGATAGCACCAGCGGCCTTCAGCTCGCTCAGCGAGGCATATGCGAAAAACTCGTTCAATATTGTCTTTTCCCCCAACAGTTGGCCCACCACGGTAATATCTTCGGCCGGGACGCCTATGATCCAAGCGACGGGCGAAAATATGTTCCCCAGGATATACTGCATAGACAATCCAGAATAGCGCCCGTCGGTATATTCGACGATGGCCTCGTTAATTCCGAAAAGAGACCCAAAGCCGTCCTCGGTAATCCAGTTCAGTACTGCCATGATCGCGGTAAAAACCAAGAGCATAGCGCCCACGTTCACGGCTAATTTAAGGCCTTCGGTGGTTCCCCTTGAAATGGCGTCCAGCACATTACTTCCTATCTTATCTTTGGAGATGTTCAGTTTCTTATCTACCGTTTCCGTTTCGGGGTACAACATTTTTGCGATGATAATGGCAGCGGGTGCCGACATTATTGAAGCGGTGAGCAAATGCTTTGTAAAGATGATTTTCTCGGCATCGCTATCCCCACCTAAAAAAGCAATAAATGCGGCTAGTACACCCCCGGCAATCGTCGCCATACCACCCACCATCAAGCAGAGCATTTCAGATTTTGTCATCTTGTCCAAATACGGTTTTACCACGAGGGGCGCCTCGGTCTGACCAATAAAGATATTGGCGGCCGCAGCCAAGCTTTCAGCGCCCGAGAGGTGCATCGTCTTGCTCATAACCCACGCAAAGCCCTTCACGATTTTTTGCAAAACGCCCAAATAATAGAGGAGAGAGGTAAATGCCGAAAAGAATACGATGGTGGGCAGGACCTTGAATGCGAAGATATATCCGAAAGTATCCATATCGGTTACCAAACCACCGAACAGGAACTCAGAACCTTTTTCACTGAAGTTCAGGAACTTCACCACCTTGTCTGAGACCCAATCAAATGCTTGGGCCACCACATCCACTTTTAAGACTAAAATAGCGAAGAGCAATTGAAGTGCCAGGCCGGTGAGGACCAATCGCCAATTGATTTTCTTCCGGCTGCTGCTCAGCAGGTAACATACGGTCAGTAAAAAGACCATCCCCAAGACGCCGCGCCAAATGCTCGTAAAGCTCAGCCCTACGCCCTCATCGGGGTTAATGGCCAAGCCGCTCCCATCTTCCGTGGTATCCATCACGGTGCTAATTTCGGTGGCAGTGGGTGCCGTTAGCTTATAAAGGGTATTGTTCTCGGCCAGGACCAAAGTACTATCGGTAAGAGCTGAAACCCGGTACCGTCGAATGGTATCCCGTGGCGTGTCGTGAAACAGGACGAGGAGATTATTCTGAAATAGATAGTCGCCCGATGCCTGCATGTTACCTTCGGAATTTAACGAATACTCGAAACGACCGTTTTCAAACTTAAATACGTTAGACGCAGGGTTTGCATCCAGTAAGGATTCCCCTGCAGTTGTTTCGACGGCATCAACTTGCCAATTCTTTTCAATAGTCTGTGCCGCGGTAGGTAGGGTAAGGCAGAGGAGCAAAAGCGTTAAAAGGGCGTTGCGCATCATAGGTCTTGGCATTGCGTGCCGGTTAAGGGGTGTGGGATGGAGGGGGAAGGTCAAGGCTATGAGCGTTTCGAAATTTCATCCCGAATACTTGCCGCCTTTTCATAATCTTCATTGGTTACGGCCTCATCTAACATATTATTGAGCTGCTTTAGGGTAAAATTGCTGTAATCTACGCGGGCGGGCGCTACCGATTCCTTGTCGTCGCCGGTAATCAGTTCGTCGAGGACGGCTTCCTCTTCCTTTGAAATCTTATCTTTCTTGCGCTTGGGCGTGGTTTTCAGAAATATGCCTGCCTTGTCCAATATCGTCTTGTAGGTAAAGATGGGCGCGTTGAAGCGCAGGGCTAGGGCGATGGCATCGCTTGTACGGGCATCCACAATTTCCTCGAGGTTATCCCGCTCGCAGATGATGCTGGAAAAGAAGACCCCATCTACCAATTTGTGGATGATTACCTGCTTTACGACAATTTCGAACCGATCGGCGAAATTCTTGAAAAGATCATGGGTAAGGGGCCTAGGGGGCTTGATTTCCTTTTCAAGCGCAATGGCGATGGATTGGGCCTCGAAGGCGCCAATTACAATGGGCAGTTTTCGTTCGCCATCCATTTCGCTCAAAATGAGGGCATAGGCGCCATTTTGCGTTTGGCTATACGAAATTCCTTTTATATTGAGTTGTACTAAACTCACGAGATGGTTTCGGTTTGAGGTGGTTACAAATAAAAAAAGCTGTTCAAGAAAAGGACATTGCCTTTATCTGAACAGCCCTTTTAGTGGCACAAAGTAACAAAAATTATGCGTTTTGTGCCTTAAACTCCTTTAATTTTTCGTTGAGTTTGGGTACGATTTCAAACGCATCGCCAACCATTCCATAATCTGCCGCCTTAAAGAAAGGGGCTTCGGGATCGTTGTTGATGACCACCTTCGTCTTGGAGGCATTGATGCCTGCCAGGTGTTGTATGGCACCCGATATTCCTATGGCTATATAAAGGTTCGAGGCCACCGGCTTTCCTGTTTGTCCTACGTGCTCGCTGTGGGGTCTCCACCCCATGTCGCTAACCGGCTTTGAGCAGGCCGTTGCGGCACCAAGGGTGTCTGCCAGCTCTTCGATCATGCCCCAATTTTCGGGGCCTTTTAACCCACGACCACCGGAAACCACGATTTCTGCATCGGCGATGGTAACCTTGTCGGTAGCCTTATCTACCGATATTACCTCTACGTTAAAGTCATCTGAAGATAATTCGGGAGCGAAATCCTCTACCGTAGCGGTCACCGCATTTTCCTTTACGCCGTAGGCATTTTTTGCAAGTCCGACCACCTTTACGTCCGTCTTGAATTCGGTCGTGGCGAAGGCCTTGTTCGTAAATACACTGTGGGTAACCTTAAATGGGCTCATGCTCTCGGGCAGGGCCGTTACATTGGGCACGTAACCGGCGTCGAGCTGGACGGCCACTAGCGGAGCCACGTACCTTCCGTTGGCGCTGCTGGAAATAATCACCACCTGTGAACCTTCCTTCTTGGCGGCTTGGCCAATAATATCGGCATAGGCCGCTGCGTTGAAAGTGCCTAATTTGTCGTTCTTAACTTGGTAGACCTTGTTGGCACCGTAGTTCTGCAACTCGGTAGCGTCGCCACTTTCAATGGCAATGGCGGTAACGCTGGTATTCATGGCGTCTGCAATTCCGCGGGCATAGGAGACCGCTTCCTGGGCAATTTTCTTGAATTTTCCGTCTTCAGATTCTGTATATACTAATACGCTCATAGTTATGATATTTGTTGAATACTCCCCGTAATCGCTGGGTGGGGTGTGTTTAATTTCTGAAAATTAACTTGCCGAAACCCTACGAGGGGAGGATTGATTTTAAATTACTTTCGCTTCATTGTGCAGGAGATCTACCAGTTCATCGACCGTGTCAACCAATTTAACGTTGCCCTTGGGGGCGGGTTTTCGGAATTGAACCGCGTTCGTTTCGGCCGTGGCGCCCATGGGCTCCTTTACGTTCAATGGCTTTTTGCGGGCCTGCATGATTCCGCGCATATTCGGAATGCGCAAGTCGCTTTCCTCTACTAGGCCTTTCTGGCCGCCAATTACTAGGGGCAGACTGGTTTTCAGCGTTTCCTTTCCGCCGTCAATTTCGCGAACCGCCGTGGCGGTGTCGCCATCTATTTCAAGGCTGATGCAGGTATTTACGAAATTGGCGCCAATTAACTCGGCGATCATTCCCGGTACCATGCCCCCGTTATAATCAATGCTTTCACGGCCGCCAATAATAAGATCGTAGTCCTTGGCCACTTCGGCCAGCTCCTTGGCAACCGAAAATCCATCGGTCGCTTCGGTGTTCACCCGTATGGCCTCATCGGCGCCAATGGCGAGGGCCTTTCGAAGGGTTGGCTCGGTCTCTGCGCCGCCCACGTTTACCACGTGCACGGTGGCCCCTTGTTTTTCCTTGAACCACATAGCGCGGGTTAGGCCAAACTCGTCGTTAGGGTTAATTACAAATTGAACGCCGTTGGTGTCGAACTTGGTGTCGCCATCGGTGAAGTTTATCTTGGAAGTAGTGTCGGGAACGTGACTAATACACACTAAAATTTTCATAGAATGGATATCTTTTTTGAGTGTTATTTTTTCTTTCGGAATCTGTGCCGAAAAAGCACTAGATTTTGCGGTACGAAGATACCAATATATTTTTGAAATTTGTTATGCGTGCATAATAAAATTGCGTTAAATCTGCCGAAATTCCACCGCTGCACATATATATTATACTATTTTTGCTGCACTTAATTACATTAGAGTACGAAAAGCAGAATTACGTATGAAGACAATCCAATTCCGTGAGGCGATACAGGAAGCCATGAGCGAGGAAATGCGTCGCGATGAAACGATATATTTAATGGGCGAAGAGGTGGCCGAGTACAACGGTGCCTACAAGGCCAGCAAGGGAATGCTCGATGAGTTTGGCGCCAAGCGCGTTATAGATACACCTATCTCCGAACTCGGTTTCTCGGGAATCGGTGTGGGCTCTGCCATGAACGGCAACCGTCCCATCATCGAATTTATGACCTTTAACTTCTCCTTGGTGGGCATCGACCAGATAATCAACAACGCCGCCAAAATGCGCCAAATGAGCGGAGGCCAATTCAATATCCCAATCGTATTCCGCGGGCCAACAGCCTCTGCGGGCCAATTGGCCGCTACGCATTCCCAGGCATTCGAGAGTTGGTACGCCAACTGCCCCGGCCTTAAGGTGGTAGTGCCCTCTAACCCGAAAGATGCCAAGGGATTACTAAAGAGCGCCATTCGCGATGACGACCCCGTTATCTTTATGGAAAGCGAGCAGATGTATGGCGACAAGGGCGAAGTGCCCGAGGGCGAGTATCTCATTCCACTGGGTGTGGCCGAGATTAAGCGAAAAGGAGCCGATGTGACCATCGTTTCCTTCGGGAAAATTATCAAGGAAGCCTATACCGCGGCCGATGAGCTGGCCGAGGAAGGTATAGAATGCGAGATTATTGACCTGCGCACAGTTAGGCCCATGGACCATAACACCATTCTGGAATCGGTCAAGAAAACCAACCGACTCGTAATTTTGGAAGAAGCCTGGCCCTTTGGAAACGTAGCGACCGAAATTACCTACCAAG
>NZQO01000068.1 GCA_002693605.1 Flavobacteriaceae bacterium | reverse complement strand
GCATGGCACTGTCTGGGTGAATGGCGATAATGGCTATATTGCCATGCAGGTCAGTGGGTTAGAAGTGCTTCCGGGGGCCGGTCTCACGGATTCAGGGTAATGACTCCGGCCTTCACTGGACAGGTGCATTGATTCCAATGCCAGGACGCGTCTTCTACGAGTGGACTGGGGGGAATACGCCATTGAGGAAAGACGCCAGTTCCTCCGTGCTATCCAGCGGAAAAATGCCGGCCACGTACTGATCCGGGCGTACGACCACTACTGCGCCACCCCGAGAGATAGCACGTTCTTCGAATATATCGTGGTCCTCGAGTGTACCGAACACATGCTCCATATCGGTCAGCTCGAAACACCCCGCTTTAGGCTTAAAAACCTGGGCAACATCTGACATATCGAAGTCAGTGTAGGCCTGTTGGTGGATCAATTTGATGTCGAACAGCAGGGGAGGCAAAGCCTCTTCCGCCCAGTAGGTCCAGGATCCCAGCACCTCAGACTCGTTGGGGGCTGGTGCGTCTGCAAATACATACACGCGCCAGCGACCATCAGCAGTGTGCTGGTGGCCAATGTGCAGAGGCACCAGATCACATACCCGACCCACCTGTGCGGATTTGAAACGTCGGCCTATTGGGTAGCCGGCCGCGAGTTGCTGATGACGTACGGATGTGGTGATTATGGATGGCTCGTACTCGGTGAGGTAACCGGCATTGAACTCCGCTGTCTGGGTATAGAACGTTTCCAGTTCCTGTGGATCCTTTAGTCGGTCGTTCGACTCAGCCATGAGAGAAGACCACTGTTTGTCGAACTCGATAAGCCGGTGAGCAATGTCTCTGCGTTCGTCGGCATAGGTACATAGAAGTTGCTTGGGGCTGTTACCGGTGAGCACATGGCCCAATTTCCAAGCAAGGTTGAAGCCATCCTGCATGGAAACGTTCATTCCTTGGCCTGCTTGCGCTGAGTGTGTATGGCAGGCGTCGCCAGTGATAAAAACGCGCGGGTACTCACTGTTTGTTTTTTCGGAGCTCCTGTCATCGAAATCGTCAGTGATACGGTGGCTTACCTCATAGACTGAGTGCCACACCACATTTCTCACATCAAGCTTATATGGATTCATGATTGCCTGAGCTTGAGCGACTATCTTCTCGAGAGGGGTTTCCCGGACACTACGTTCGTTGCCTTCCGGAACTTCTCCAAGGTTTACATAAAGGCGGAACAGGAACCCACCCTCGCGCGGGATGAGTAGGATGGAACGACCATTGTTGGCTTTAATGGTGCACTTCTTTCGAACATCCGGAAAGTCAGTATCTGCAAGAACATCCATGACACCCCAAGCCTGGTTCGCTTGGTTACCGCTAAGCCGGTACCCCAGCGACTTTCGAACATTACTCCGTGCGCCGTCTGCTCCAATTAGATACTTTGTCCGGATCTGAAACTCTTCACCTTGATCGTCACCAGCGGAGCGGCGTAATGTGACTTTGATCGGATAGTCGCTGTCTTCCAATACATCAAAATCAACGAATTCATAACCGTAGTCCGGCTCCATGCGAGTGGGCGCGTTTTTCATGTAACGGTTAAAATGATCAATGATTCGCGTTTGAGTAATGAGCATCATGGGCCATTCACTGAACTTTGTGGGGAGCTCCCGGACACTGCTTTCCCGCGCGACATGCTCTGGTTCGTTCGGATCCGGCTTCCAGAACGTCATGTCTGTAATAGTGTGGGCCTCCGCATAGATCTCGTGCGCGAATCCAAATGCCTGAAATGTCTCCATGGTTCGCGAATGAACACCATCTGCATTGGCCAGTTCCAGACGGTGGCCACGCTTTTCAATCATGCGTGTATTTATGTTCGGAAATTGTGAGAGCTGCGCAGCTGCGATTGATCCGGCCGGCCCACAGCCGACGATGAGAACATCCATAGTCTCTGGCAGATCTTTGGGTCGATCGACTCCAACCCCTTGAGCCGGCAAGGTCATAGGGTCACCGGTTTGATAGCCTGATACGTGAAACTGCATATCAATACTCCAACTTATTATATATTGAAAATATGTGTTGATGGTTTTCTGCATTTAAGAGCCCTAACAAGGCTCTCCGAACGCCAGCTGGTCTTTCAGTTTCGATCGTCAGACCTTAGCGCTGGCGGCCAGCTGGCTGGCCTGGTTCTGCTCGTCTTCCTTGGCCTTGGCGCGCGGACGCGCGTGGCGGTGCTGCAGCTCGGGCTGCTCGGTCTTGGCCAGCTCGATGTCGAACACCACCTCGGAGAAGGAACCGTCCAGCTCGCGCTTGGCGATCTCGTCCTTGTCCTCGATGCGCTTGGCCGTCACCACCAGCTCCTCGCGGGTCGCGAAGGCGAAGTCGTCGAAGGTGTAGGGGTCGCCCGCCAGGTTGATCTGGGTGGTCAGGTGCTGGTGACCCGGCGCGGAGATGAAGTAGTGGATATGCGCCGGGCGCTCGCCGTGACGGCCCAGGGACTTGAGCACCACGTCGGTGGGGGCGCCTTCCGGCACGCCGTAACCGGAGGGGATGATGCTGCGCGCGGTATAACGCCCTTCGCTGTCGGCGTAGATGGTGCGGCGCATGTTGTACTCGTCCTGGGTCGGATCGAAGAACGAGTAGCAGCCCTTGGAGTTGCAGTGCCAGATCTCGACCTTGGCGCCGGGGATCGGGGTGCCGTCCACGTCACGCACCTGGCCGGTCAGCCACATCACCTCGGCATCCGGGTCGCTGCCGTCGTCCATGCGCGCGAAGCCCTCGGCTTCCGGGGCGCCGGCCACGTAGAGCGGGCCCTCGATGGTGCGCGGGGTGCCGCCGGTGCGCTTGGCCTCGGCGTCGGTCGCGTCCTGGCGCATGTCCAGGAAGTGATCGAAGCCCAGGCCCGGGGAGAGCAGGCCGAACTGGGTATCATGGCCCAGGGCATTGAGCAGGCTGACGGCGAACCAGTACTCCTCCTCGCTGACGTCGAAGTCGTCGATCAGCTTGTAGAGGTCGGAGATCAGGCGGTGCATGATCTGCTTGGCGCGCTCGTTGCCGCCCTCCTGGTCGAAGCCGGCGACGGTCTTCAGGAAATCCTGCACTTCGGGGGTGCCGAATATCTTCACGGTCATGGTGTTGTTCCTATTGTGTTATTCCGTGCGGGTCGGCGCCGATCGACGACCCGCTGTCGGTCAGATGCGCTTGAAGAGGGCCGAGCGTTGGGTCGTCTCGGCACCATCGGCGGCGGTGAGGAAGCGCTCCATATCAATGTCGCGCTCGAACAGCCGGCCCTTCATCAGGCCCCGAGGTGGTATCGATCATCGGCGACGGCCGCACAGGTAGGCCTTGTGCTCGCTGAAGCGGCCATTTAAGTAGGTATTGGCCGTATCCTGAACGAAGCCCACGAAACCATCCCAGGCGTCATCATCTAGGGGTGAATTAAGGGCCGGCACGTAGGTGAAACTCTCGTGCTCGGCGGCAAGCTGTTCGAAACGTTCGCTTCTCTCCTTTACGCGCACAAAGCGCTTGAGGTTCCTGGGAATGGATGACTGGGACATCTAGCACCTCCGAGTGAGTCGTCACCCAGGTGTTACAAGAGCCGTGCCAAGTTCCGAAAAAAAGGCATAGATCATTGCGAAACAATGACCTGCGTCATGGGAAGTGAGAGCTCACAGGAGAGCTGGCATGAGAGAGATCAAGGAAATGGTGAAATGCTGCGGCGCAGCTTCACAAAAACATGAAATCCTGGAAAAGCCGGGGCTGGGCCAGGCGGATGTTGGTGGAAAACGCATTGGGGACTTATGCTGTGGCCTTCGCCGGCGACAAGACCGGCCGGCCGGCTGAGTTAGACTAAAGAACAACCCAGCCAATAATAGAACAACACGCGACCGCCTGACGCCACGAGGAACCCCATGCCCGCACTCCTGACGACCCCGCACTACCCCGACAGCCAGGACATTCTCGACAAGTTGCGTTTCCTGCCTGACGAGGGCCAGATCTGGCTCGGCGAGCAGCGAATGCTGCTGCTGCAAGTACAAACCATGGCCACCTTCCGCAAGGAGATCGTCAATACCATGGGCCTGCAGCGCGCGCGCAGCTTCTTCATGCGACTGGGTTACCATGCCGGCATCCAGGATGCCGAGCTGGCCCGGGCAGTACGCGGCCAGGACATGTCGGTGGAGGATGGCTTTTTGACCGGCCCTCAGCTCCACGCCCTGCGCGGGCTGGTGAAGGTGGCGCCCATCGCCCTGGAGATCGACACCCAGAGCGGGCACTTTTATAGCGAGTTCGAGTGGCAGGACTCCTACGAGGTGGCCATCAGCCAAAGCGCTTTCGGCCTGCTCAAGGAGCCGGTGTGCTGGCTGCAGCTGGGCTATGCCTGCGCCTACTCCAGCCAGTTCCTGGGCCACGAGATCCAGTATCGCGAGGTGGAGTGCCGGGGCCGTGGCGACGAGCGCTGTCACATCGTCGGCAAGCCGGCCCATGAATGGGAAGATCACGAGGCCTTCGCCGAACTCTTCCGCGAGGATCCACTGATCGACGAGCTCTATGAGTTGCAGTCACGCATCGCCTATCTCGAAGACGACATCGTCCGACACCAGGGCGAGGAGCGTCATCGCCCCATTGGCCAGGCCCCGGCCTTCCTGGGTGCGCTCGACCTGATCGACCGCGCCGCGCGCTCCGAGGTATCGATCCTGCTGCTCGGCGAGACCGGTACCGGCAAGGAGATCTTCGCCCACCGCGCCCACCAGCAGAGTGAGCGCTCTACCGGTCCCTTCGTGGCGGTCAATTGCGCCGCCATCCCGCCCGAGCTGATCGAGTCGGAGCTGTTCGGCGTCGAGAAGGGGGCCTATACCGGCGCGGTGCAGTCCCGCGCCGGGCGCTTCGAGCGTGCCCACGGCGGCACCCTGTTCCTCGATGAACTCGCCGAGCTCTCGCCGCGCGCCCAGGCGGCGCTGCTGCGGGTACTGCAGGAGAAGCAGATCGAGCGCGTCGGCGGCCAGGCCAGCTACCACGTCGACGTCCGCATCATCGCCGCCACCCATGGCGACCTGACGGAGCGCGTCCAGGACGGTCGCTTCCGCGCCGATCTCTTCTACCGGCTCAATGCCTATCCGGTGATGATCCCGCCGCTGCGTGAGCGTCGCGACGACATCCCCCCGCTCGCCGAGCACTTTCTTGCCCGCTTCGAGCAGCACTATCGCATCAAGACCCTGGGCTTCACCGACCAGGCCCTGGCGGCCATGCACCGTCATGCCTGGCCGGGCAATATCCGCGAGATGCAGAACACCATCGAGCGTGGTGTGATCCTCACCGGCGACCGTCAGTCTATTAGTGAGCAGGCGCTGTTCGGCCAACGGCCTGATCCTGTTGGTCAGGTACTTGGCGACAGCGGGCACTTCACCTCAGACACCTCAGCAACGAGCGATACCGGCGATGCTCTGGAAACGCTGTGTACCAGCATTCTGGAAGGCGGCATCGCGCTCGAGACGTTGGAGGAAGCACTACTGGAGCAAGCCTATCGCGAGGCCAAGGGCAATATCTCAGCCGCCGCCCGGCGCCTGGGGCTAAGCCGGGCGGCCCTGGACTATCGGCTGAAGAAGCCGGGAAAGGTGTAGCGAATGAATCGACGGCCTACATGGCGGGCAACGACAGTAGAGCCGTGGGGGCAGGACAGACCGCACATCACCCAGTGAGCCGCTGCACGGTCACCGTGCGATGTGCGAGATCAAGACAGAGCAGGCCGCCTTGCCGATGCGCTTGTGCAGGGGGAGGCACGGATTTATCCTTGCTCAGTTCAATGAGAATAGCTTCAGTCTGGATAATTGCACATGTCCGCTCGTAAGGTAGCGTCACTATACTTCTTTCCTTGTTCTAGCAGCCCTTGGTTTGAGTATATATCTCCATACCCCCTGATCTGAGTACGGCTCCAAAGGTGGTCAAATGATACGCGATAATCGCCGTTTTTTTTACGGCGTGATTCCTTGGAGACATGGAGAATATTATTCGTGCGGGCACACAATAGTTAGAGTCGATGCTTTTTAAGACGGTAGGCATAGGCTGCACGTGTCATTCCTAGACGCTGCGCTGCTGCAGATATATTTCCGCCACTATCACTATTGGCAGCTTGAATTAGTGCTCTTTCTACCTCTTCTAATGTCATGCCAGCGTCTAGGAGTGGTTGAACACGCTGTCTAGGAGATACGTTGCTGGAGTTGTCGTCGAGTGTTGGCATGAGCATGCCCGAATCATCAAGGCCTTGAGCTTTCTCGCGCTCCAGTGTCGGGACGCGGTAATCACCAAACAATGCTTTTTCAGAAATGTGTTTATTGTCAGCAGTGAGAATCACACCTCGTTCGACGCAGTTCTTGAGTTCGCGAACGTTTCCTGGCCAGCGGTACTGGTGCATGGCTGAGCGAGCCTGGTCGGAAAAGCCAAGTGTGCGGCGCTGGTAGTGATGCTCGAAGTGGGTGAGAAAGTGCTCCGCCAATGGCACGATGTCGTCAAGGCGCTGGTATAACGGTGGTACGCTCAACGTAAAAGCGTTAAGGCGGTAAAATAGATCCTGGCGAAAATTGCCCTGTTCAACACGTGCTAGTAGGTCAGTATGGGTAGCGGCAACGATACGCACGTTGACCTCTGTGACGCTCTCGCCGCCGACACGTTCGATCTGACCTTCCTGAAGCGCGCGCAAAAGCGCTGCCTGTGCACGCGGTGAAAGTTCAGCAAGCTCATCCAGAAATAGGGTGCCTCCATCGGCGCGTTCAAAACGGCCCATACGTGACTGCACCGCACCCGTGTAGGCGCCCTTTTCGACGCCAAAGAGCTCTGACTCAATGAGTTCAGGCGGTATAGCAGCGCAGTTTACTGCAATAAATGGCCCGCTGGCACGGAGGCTATGATCATGCAGACGTCTCGCAAGAATCTCTTTTCCCGTACCGGTTTCGCCCAATAGCAACACGGGAACCTCCGAGGGAGCAGCACTGTCGAGCATGGTGAGCATCTCTCGAAAGGCTGGTGTTGAGCCAATTGGCCCCCAGGTCTCCTGGTTTCGTGTGCGAGCCAGATCGCTTTCCAGTGTGGCAATACGCGCCTGAAGTTCGTAAAGCTCGTCAATCAGAGGAGCTTCACGCAGTAATTCAGCAAAGGCGACATGATCGGGCCACTCTTCGGCCAGCTTACCAATGATACGGCAATTGTCGTCGCCACAGGCTCGGCAACTCACTTCTCTGTACTGTACTTCGCGGCCCAATAGTTGAGTGGCGTAGCCTGACGCGTAACCCAGCAATGTCCAACATGCAGGCTCACGCTGTCGTCCGCGTGCACGCCACACGTCCACTTCAAACGAACCTTTCCATATGAATTCGCTATAAAAAAGATCCTGCTCGAGATTCATCTCCAGGCTGATCGGCACAGCCTGCACATGCCCCTGCAACGCATGTAGCTGTGGCCCAGCGAGAAAGCTCTCCTCCAACCCTAAACGCTCTCCCCTCAACGACTCGCCAAGCTCGGCATCCATCAGTCCTGAGTAGTAGCCGAGGCGCATAAAGATCCCCCGGGCGCGCTCCATGCCCAACGTCGTAATTAACTCGTTGCGAAAGAATGTCGACGCGGCAAGTGGCATCAGCAGCATGCGCTGCTCGCCTAGCCAAATTTGACCCTCTTCAGGCAGAAAGCGTAGCGCGTCCATTAAGTCGCGAGCATTCGGGTAGTCAGAAGATGAAATAAACATGCCGACTCACGTTGAGGTTGGTAGCGAAGGGGGAAGAAGCAAAAGAGTATCACTTGGTTTGCTGCCTTGGAAAAGCACAACAACTACAAAGAAGTGAAAGTCGGTTGATGATTTGATGAAGGGTTAATCAAATGATTAAACGCTATTTGCGAACGGATGTTCGCCAGGCGGATTAAAAAGTCATGTAGATCAGTTAATTCCTTGATAGCTGTCCTATTTCTTAAATCGGCACGCTTTTTGAAAGGTAGTTGCTAAAGGACCAGCGATAAGTCATTGATTTATACTAAAGTATTAGATTTTCAATGGTCGTGCTGGGTACCTTGGTTATGACATGCCCCTGTCGAAATAACGGAAGATGCTGATATGTACAACATAACAACCGATAGGAACACCGTGGATAGCAACGGCCCAACCCGCCTGCCGTTTAGGCCCCTTTCATGTCCTGCTATTAAGCGCCTAGCACTTGTAAGTGGCCTGCTGTTGTCACTAACAACCGCTAGCTTGGCAACAGCTGCCGAGGAGCGAGAACCTGCCGAGGTGTATCAACAGGTTTGCTCTCATTGTCACAACTTAGATAAAGCAGTTGGGCCCATGATTACCATGCCTTTTCCTGAAGGGGCCTGGGAGGCGAGGGGTAATCATATTCGTAACACGGTTAGGCAAGGCCGTGCTGCGATGCCTTCATTCCGTGAAGCCAAAATCAGTGATGCCGAGCTTGAGGGACTGATTGACGCTTTATTACGCGGTGAACTGGCAAATGCTGCCACAGGTGAGGAGTAATGCCATGAAGCTAACACGCCGTGCGTTACTTAAAAATAGCTTATTACTGGGCGCCACCGCACCGTTATCGATAGGTAGTGCCTTCGCCGCGAACCAGGCAAATGTGTCGCAGCAAGGCCAGATCAATCTTTACGGTAGTAATAAGTCGACCACCGAGCTAGGGCTTGGGCTCCGTCAGCTAGGTTTGAAACCACGCTATGAAGGACGCCTTAACCCGCTAGCGCTGAGTGCCTTACCCAGCGGAACGCTGGCAGCCGGCTTTACCGATGAGTCGGGGATCGTACTACTTACGAGCCTGCTTGCCGGACGTGGTCGGATTCTTGCACTGGGGCGCCATGAGTCAAACCAGCATCATTTGTTAAGTCACCGCGGGCCTATTGTCGAGCCAACGACTATTGAAACGGGAAGTTGGCAAGCTTCTTTAGGACGTGAATATGCCCGCTTAGCGTTGGCCTCAGCTCGCGATCGTCATGCGCGACATTTTTTGGGCACGCCAACTACGACGAATGTCAGCGAGCTGAGCTTCCTGGTCCAACTCTGAATCTTTATCACAATAATCGAGAGACACGTTTATGAGCACGACAAAGCGTATTCTGCCTAAAGGCATTGCAGAGGCCGATTTCGATGCCGCGTTAAATCAATTTCGCGAAACGATTGGAAGCGAGAGCGTTCTGACCGAGAGCGAACAGCTAGCACCCTATACCAAAATAATGATGGCTGGAGATGCTTCCGACTATATTCCCTCGGCTGCGTTGCTGCCCAATGACGCTGAGCAGGTGCAGGAACTTGTACGTATTTGCAACGAGTATAAAGTACCGATCTGGACCATTTCTACGGGTAAAAACCTTGGATACGGGTCAGCTGCACCCGGCGAAACCGGCCAAGTCATTCTCGATCTTCATCGCATGAATCGTATTCTCAGTGTGGATCCTGAGGTCTGTACAGCGCTGATCGAACCCGGCGTCACGTACCAGCAGCTCTACGACTATATCCAAGAGAAAGGCTACAAGCTTTGGTTAGATCCGCCCGCACCGTCGGCGATTGCTGGGCCAGTTGGCAATACCCTTGATCGTGGTGTGGGCTACACCCCTTACGGCGAGCACTTCATGTTTCAGTGCGGCATGGAAGTGGTGCTGGCCAATGGTGAGATGATTCGCACCGGCATGGGCGGAATTGAGAATTCCAGTTCATGGCAGGTATTCAAGTGGGGCTATGGTCCCTATATCGATGGTCTCTTCACCCAATCCAACTATGGTGTCGTGACTAAGATGGGATTGTGGCTGATGCCCGAACCACCGGCTTATCGACCTTTCTTGATCCAGTATCAGGATCCCGAAGATATCGCTGAGATCGTTGATGTGCTGCGACCACTGCGTATCTCTCAAATCATTCCTAACGCAGTAGTGATTGTGCATACCCTGTGGGACGCAGGTACCCATGTGGTACGCAAGCACTATTACGATGGTAAAGAATCCATACCAAGGGAAGCCATAGAGCGGATCAAGCAAGATGAAGGCATTGGCGAGTGGAACGTCTACGCGGCGCTCTACGGCACACCCGAGCAGATCGAGGTCAACTGGAATATCGTCGAGCAAGCATTTGGGGCCAGCGGCAAAGCTAAAATCATGTATGGCGATGAAGCCGAACAGCGTGGTGGCGGCTTCGAGTATCGCTCGGCGTTGATGAAGGGCGACATGAATCTGCAGGAGTTTGGGCTGTACAACTGGCGCGGTGGCGGCGGTTCTATGTGGTTTGCCCCGGTGTCACAGGCCAAGGGTAGTGAGACTAAGGATCAGACTGAGTTAGCTCAAAAAATTCTCGGCAAGTATGGCTTTGACTACGTAGCCGAGTACATTGTCGGCTGGCGCGATATGCACCATGTCATCGATTTGCTCTACAACCGTGAAGATCCAGAAGAGACTCAACGCGCTCATGACTGTTTTGCAGAGTTGATTGATGAGTTCGCCAAGCGGGGCTATGGCCTCTACCGCACTAACACTGAGTTCATGGAGCAAGTAGCCGGAACGTTCGGCGAGCCGCTGCGCAATGTGCATACCGCTCTGAAGAATGCACTGGATCCCAATGGCATCTTATCGCCAGGTAAATCGGGTATCCGTCAGTAGACTTGAGTTCGCGGAAGCCAGTTATGTTCCAAGTTCCATCAACTTCCGCCGCTTGAATTGAGTCTTTCTCAATTTTAGGTACGGGCCATAGAAAATAACGATACAAGAAGGTGGGAACAGATGAAGCCCAATTTCAAGTTTAAGCCAATGATGACCATAACCTTGACAGGCTTACTGGTTATCCAAGCACTGAGTGGCGCGCTAGCCAATAATGGGGATGAAAGTCACCTAAACGCAAATGCCCCTGGTGATAAAAGCAATACGACAGTGGTGATGCTCGGTACAGGAACTCCGGTTTTGAAACATGAGCGGGCAGGCCAATCGATACTCATTGTGGTGGATAAGGAGATGTATCTGTTTGATGCCGGTCCAGGCTTCGTGAGGAACTTCGATGCCCTTTCCGGTGAGGACTTCATGCCTGAGGATATCTACTTCGACAACAATTCGGTTTACGGAGCGATGAACAAGGTGTTTCTCACCCACCTCGACTCTGACCATGTGATGGGTATGCCCGAGCTGATGCTTCGTCCATGGATTATGGGCCGTAGCGAACCGCTGAAGGTAGTTGGTCCCCAGGGTACGAAGGCGATGACCACAAATATTCTTGAAGCGTATTTGGACGATATCGAACATCGGCTGCACGGTACCCAACCTGCTAGCGAAGATGGTTTCACAGTTGAAGTGAGTGAGATCAGCGACACTCAGGTCGTGCACCAAGATGACAAGGTGACCATTACCGCCTTTAACGTTCATCACGGAAGTTGGGCAGATGGCATGGCCTTTGGCTATCGCGTGGAAACACCCGAAAAAACGGTGGTGATCAGTGGAGATACTCGGCATGAAGAGGAGCTTTACCAGTACTTCGATGGTGCCGATATTTTGATTCATGAAGTGATGAGTGAGCAAGGCGTAAGTCAGCTCCCGCAAGATTGGCAAAACTATCTGTACCACGCTCATACCAGTACGCAACAGCTAGCCGAGATAGGTCGCCATATAGCCCCCGAGTTACTAGTAATGAATCACCCATTATTTTTTGGCCAGAGCGACGAACAGCTGACCAATGAAATGGCCAATTATTACGATGGGGAATTCGTGCTTTCCGAAGATCTCGATATCTATAAATGAGGTTGGTTGCGACCAGTAGTAACGACTCTGAGCATTCAAAGGAGCAACAAAATGAGCGGCACTTATAGCGATTTTTATCTTCAGCTAATCGGTGGTAAATGGCGCGAGGGCAGTAGCGAGCGTACCACCGAAGTTCTCAACCCTTACGATAACCGCGTACTGCTGACGACGCGCTTAGCCAATCGCGATGATTTGGATGCCGCATTCACGACGGCAGAACAAGCCCAAACCGAGTGGGCGGCGACGCCACCTGCTGAGCGAGCTGAGTTATTGCAGCGTGTGGTAGCGATCTTCGATGCGCGTAAAGAAGAAATTATTGACTGGTTGATTCGTGAATCAGGCAGCACACGTCTAAAAGCAAACATTGAGTGGGGGGCGGCTCGCGGTATCTCCCGAGAAGCTGCCAGTATGCCGGGGCGTGTCCACGGTATGACGATGTCCTCCAACGTGCCAGGTAAGGAAAACCGTATCTACCGCAAGCCTCTTGGCGTGGTGGGGGTTATCAGCCCATGGAATTTTCCGTTACATCTTTCTCAGCGTTCCATCGCCCCCGCGCTGGCGCTGGGCAATGCGGTAGTGGTTAAGCCAGCTAGCGATACGCCGGTTACTGGCGGACTACTGCTAGCGAAGATCTTCGAGGAGGCTGGTCTGCCCGCCGGCCTACTCAGTGTGGTGGTCGGTGCTGGCAGCGAAATCGGGGATGCTTTCGTCGAACACCGCGTACCCCGTATGATCTCTTTCACGGGCTCGACCCAGGTAGGCCGCGGTATCGGGCGAATCGCCAGCGGCGGTGAACATATTAAGAAGGTGGCGCTGGAGCTTGGTGGCAATAGCCCCTTCGTAGTGTTGGATGACGCAGACCTTGATCAGGCAGTTAACGCCGCGGCGATGGGTAAATTTCTCCACCAAGGACAAATCTGCATGGCGGTCAACCGCATCATCGTTGATGAAAGCGTCTATGACGACTTTGTCGAGCGCTTTGTCACCAAGGTGAAAGGACTGCAAGTGGGTGATCCCAACGATATGGCTACGGTCGTTGGGCCTGTTATCAACGTCAAGCAGCGTGAAGGGCTGGAAGAGAAGATTGCTACTGCCAAGCGTGAAGGCGCTACCGTTTTGGTAGAGGGCGAGATTAATGGCCAGTTGATCCCACCGCATGTATTCAGTGATGTCACCCCGGATATGGAAATCAGTCGTGAGGAGATCTTCGGTCCGTTGGTCGGTATTCAGAAAGCCCGGGACGAGGCTCACGCACTAGAACTGGCTAATGGCACTGAGTACGGCCTCTCCAGCAGCGTTTTCAGTGGTGATATCGAGCGCGGAATGCGCTTTGCCCAGGGCATCAAGGCAGGCATGACTCATATCAACGATATGCCAGTTAACGATGAGGCTCATGTGCCCTTCGGTGGTGAGAAGAACTCGGGCCTTGGTCGTTTCAATGGTGATTGGGCAATCGAGGAGTTTACTACCGACCACTGGATCAGCGTGCAGCAAACGCCGCGCCGTTATCCTTTTTAACTCCCCAGAAGACACCCCTTTTACCCGTATAACAACGCTTGTCACCCGACTCGGGAGGGTGACTCGTTGGCTGATAAAAGAGACAACAAGCCATGAAAAAAACGACCTCCATCTTCCTGGCGGCACTCAGTGCTAGTGCCGCAGCGTCTTCGGCACTAGCCGTTAACGGCCACTACTCACTCGGCATCGAGGGCTTGGGCGCAGCGGCGGCACCGCCCCAAGGACTCTATTATCGAGGCTACCTGGTTCATTATGAGGTCGACAGCTTCAATGACGGTTCCGGCTCATCCGTGCCGGGGAACAATAGCGGCACGGTCAGCGCACTAGCCCACCGATTTATATGGATGACAGATAAGACGGTTCTAGGTGCCGATTACGGCATGGAGACGATTATTCCCATGCTGGATATCGAGTTTGATCTGGATGTTGCCGGGGGGAGCCGCTTCGACGATGACGGCATCGGTGATCTATTTGTCGGCCCAATAATTCTCGGTTGGCACGGTTCCCAATGGGATATTACCTTCGCTGGCGGCCACTGGTTCGACACTGCTGACTTTGATGCCGATAACCCAGCTTCGGTGGGCAAAGGATACGGCACTACCATGCTTACCTTGGGCGGCATGTGGCACTTTGACGAGGAGAAACGTTGGAACATCTCGGCCCTGTCGCGATATGAGATCAAGACCAAACAAGACGATACCGGCGTCACTCCCGGAGACAGTTGGCTGGTGGAGTGGGGCTCGGCCATCGTTTGAACAACGGTCTTGAGCTGGGCTTGGTCGGCTATAACGCCTGGCAACTAGAAGCCGATGAGGAGGCGCCAACCACAGACAAGGCGGAGCGCCATGCAATTGGGGCTGAAGCAGGCTATCTGTGGGCCACCGCCGGTGTGATACTCAAAGGGGCCTATTATCATGAGTACGACACGCAGGCCGGTGGTCTAAAAGGTTTGGAGAGCGATGGGAATACTCTCCGCCTACAGTTGACTAAGTTTTTTTGATTTGAGCTGCTCCCGTTCATTTCGGGCGGGAGCACGAAGGGAGAAGAGTCATGCAAATTAAAGCAGCGGTTACGGTAAAGCAGGGTGACGATTTTCAGTGGCAAAACGTGGACTTGACTGACCCGGCTAACGGCGAGATCCGCGTACGTATCGTTGCGACTGGCGTGTGTCACACTGATGCGGTGGCCCGTGACTTGGGGATTGCGCCGTTTCCTATTGTGCTGGGGCACGAAGGAGCTGGCGTCGTCGAGGCGCTCGGTGCAGGTGTGACGGGTCTGGAAATTGGCGACCATGTGGTGCTGTCGTTTGCACACTGTGGAGAGTGTGATCACTGTTTGACCGGGCATCCAACCGTTTGCGGTACATTCAACGAACTCAATTTCGGGGGTGCCATGGACGATGGCAGCCATCGGCTGCAGCGGGATAACGAGGCACTGGCAACTTTCTTCGGCCAATCTTCGTTTGCTACCCACGCCGTGGTAAGCGCGCGTAACGCAGTGAAGGTCGATCGGGAGGTCGAGTTAGCGATGCTCGGCCCATTGGGTTGCGGTATTCAGACGGGGGCGGGGACAGTGCTTAACCGTCTGAAACCTGAATTTGGTAGCTCGATTGTGGTGTATGGCTGTGGCGCGGTGGGCCTTTCCGCGGTCATGGCAGCTAAGATCATTGGCTGTCAGCGCATCATTGCGGTGGACGTAAACGAAAGTCGCTTGGCGCTCGCTCGCGAACTGGGCGCAACTCACACCGTTAATGGCAAGCAGGAACAAACTATTGAGCGCGTGCGAGAGATTACCGGTAATGGCAGTGAGTACGCTGTGGAAACAACCGGTGTGCCACTCGTGGTACGTCAGTCACTACAGGCTCTGCGTCCTTTAGGTGTCTCGGCAATTGTCGGTGTCACCCCAGAGGTTACGTTAGATGTTCACCACGACTTGATGGCGGAAGGAAAGTCCCTGATTGGTGTGATTGAGGGCGATTCGGTACCACGGGTGTTCATCCCTCAGTTGGTTGCCTATTACAAAGAAGGTCGCTTTCCTTTCGATAAGCTGGTCACGCTCTACCCAGCGGATCAGATTAACCAAGCCTTCGAAGACTCCAAAAATGGCACTACCGTCAAGCCGGTACTAAAGATCGGCTAAATATGTAGAGACTAATGGGTGAATTCGGCACCGATAATTATATAAATCTTTGAAAGAGAAGAGTAACGCTAGCAGCTACAGTCGGAGGCCATGTATTCGAGGTCAAGGGCTTGGCTCTGCTATACGGGTGACGATGAGGACGTTGCATTATTGCATCAGGATATATGGTTTTTGATCAATATGCGGATTAGTCGCTGGCGACTAATCTGCTCAGACTCTATGTATTGAATTGGGTTAGAAGCCCCCCTATAGCACGACATCTGTGCTGTCGTGCTAAGTACCTGATCTAAAGTTTTCGTGTAATATCCATGCCAGGATTTCTGACACGGACAGAACCATGGAAAAACGCTTCGTTGCCCCTCTCACTGAACCTGAACAACAGACGCTGACCTCCGCCTATCACCATGGCGAGAAGCGCGCTCTCCGTCGTCGGGCGCATGCCATTCTACTGAGTGACCAAGGCCATACTATTACCCAAATCAGTGAGATACTTCAGGTTCGCCGCGATGCCGTATCACGATGGTTCAAGCAATGGGAAGTGTCCGGTTTTGATGGTCTCACCGACAAACCGCGTAGTGGACGAACACCCGCCCTCGATGAACACGATCACAAGCGACTGCAAGCGTTGGTAGCCGAGCATCCCCATCAGATTCGCGCCTTACAGGCTCGCTTTCAAGAAGAGACTGGCAAGTCTGTCGCCACGGTGACACTGCGCCGGGCGTTGAAAAAAAAATGGCCATAGCTTCAAGCGCATTCGGCATTCACTCAAGACCCAGCGTGACGAAACGGACTTTCGCAAAACGCAAGGCTTGATGAAAGCGCTTCACGAGCGAGAGGACCAAGGCGAGCACGAGCTCTATTACTTTGATGAATCAGGTTTTTCACAAGCGTCGTCGGTGCCGTATGCGT
>NZQO01000067.1 GCA_002693605.1 Flavobacteriaceae bacterium | reverse complement strand
TTCCATTTCGGTATCCAATCCGTCGAAGTTGAAATGCCTAGAGGCGATGCCATCTTGGTATAGCTCCTGTACCGTAGGAACGAAGATGTGTATGTCTTGATGCAAATTATGCAAAAGCGTTATATCTTCCTCCAGCGTGCGTGGATATCGATCAAGGTCGGCGGGGTTATCGAACTGGGTGGGGTTAACGAAAATGCTAACGACCACGTTCGTATTTTCCTGGAGCGCCTGTGTAACCAAAGCAAGGTGGCCCCTATGGAGCGCCCCCATGGTGGGGACAAAACCTATGGTATTGCCATTTCGGTTTGCCGCAAGTGCCCTTTGCAGGGATTCTCGGTTGGTGTGTATGCCCATGGGTGCGTTTAAAAGTCAGCAAAATTAATATATTAAGGCCAATCTTCATAAAATTTCGTAATTTTGCGTTTTTATTACCCAACGCCAATAAAGTATTGAATTTATGAAAGATAAAAGAGGCTTGTATGTGTCTTCTGAAGTGATCCCATATCTTCCGGAGACCGAGATTTCTTCAATGTCGTTTGAAGCCCCCCGACTAGTTAACAACAACAATGGACAGATTCGCATTTTCATGCCCCGTTATGGCAACATAAACGAGCGGCGCCACCAATTGCACGAGGTTATACGGCTGTCTGGACTGAACTTGGTTATAAACGACCTGGATATGCCGCTAATAATAAAGGTCGCCTCCATTCCGAAGGAGCGCATGCAGGTATATTTTATCGATAACGACGACTACTTTAAGCGAAAGGCCACGTATGCCGATGAGGACGGAAATTTTTTCGAGGACAACGACGAGCGCGCCATCTTTTTCGCGAAGGGCGTAATAGAAACAGTGAAGAAACTGAACTGGTCGCCAGATATTATACACGTGCACGGTTGGTTGGCATCCTTCTTGCCGCTGTACCTTCGCAACTACTACGGCACCGAGCCGCTCTTCGAAAATAGCAAAATTGTTACCTCGGTATACAATCAAGGCTTCCCCGATACGTTAAACAAGGACGTGATCGAGAAGATCAAGTTCGACGGAATCGAGGAGGAGGACATAACGGAGCTGAAGGACCCAACTTATTCCAACGTGATGAAGGTGGCCGTGAAAAATTCAGATGCTGCAATAATCAGTTCAGAAGAAATCCCGGCCGATTTGCAGAGCTTCCTAGACGACTTGGACAAGCCCGTGTTAAAGTATCACAAAATGGAAGACTTTTCACAGGCGTATTTAGACTTTTACGAAACAAAGGTACTACAGTAAATTACTTTAAAATTGCTTTATGAAAATAAGGAACCTATTGCCAAAAGTATTGGCAATTTTAACGGTTGTCATACTCGTGGCATCGTGTGAAGAAGATTTTAACACCATAGGATCTAATATTATCGAGCAGGATCTCGATATACCCGATACCACTTTTAACGTGGTGGCATATAGCCGCTTGTTAACCCCTGTGCAAACCAACGACCTTCCGGCGTACCAGCTGGGCATTTATAACGATCCCGTATATGGGAAATCAACCGTTAACTTTTTGGGGCAGCTTACCCTAGAGAGCACCGAGCCCACCTTTGGCGATACCACCCAATTGGAGAGTGTTATTTTATATATCCCGTATTTTAGCGAGGCGACGGTGGTAGACGACTCGACCACGACCTACACCCTAGATTCTATCTACGGTAGCAGCAACGTGAACATTTCAATTTATGAATCGAATTACTTCCTGCGCGATTTCGACCCTGAGACCGGTTTCGAGGAACGCCAGAAATATTATTCGAACCAGGGCGATATTTTCGAGGATTTCCTAGGTGAAAAGTTAATCACCATCGAAGATTTCAAACCTACCAATGAAGCCATAGAGGTGAACGACACCACGACCTTGCCCCCTGGCCTTCGCATCGAGTTGCCTGTAGATTTTTTCCAGGAAAAGATCATCGACCAAGAAGGGACAGCCGTATTGATAGACCAGAATAATTTCAAGGAATATTTCCGAGGTATCTATTTTGAGGTCACCTCTGCTACCGATGATGGGTCACTTTTCATATTCGACCCCCAAGAGGCCGAGATTACCCTCAACTATTCGTTTGCGGTAGGTGACGGCACGCGCGAAAACGCTAACTTTTCGCTGTTGTTCAATGGCGTAAACGTGAATGTGTTCGACAATAACGTGCCTACTTCGGTGCTGTCTGCACTTGAAAACCCGAATATTCAGGCGGGTGAGGAGAATCTCTATCTTCGCGGAGGCGCCGGGATAGCCACCATTATAGAGTTGTTTGGCGATGATGCTGACGAGAACGGCGTGGCCGATCAGTTGGAGGAATTGCGCAACAGGAAATGGCTCATTAATGAAGCCAATTTGAAATTTTACGTGAACCAGGATGTCCTGCAATCTGGTTCGCAGGAGCCTGACCGAATTATCATTTTCGATGCCACCAACGGCACGTACCTAATCGATTATGCGTTCGATATAACTTCTTCCGAAGAACCAACCGATGCTTTTTCGGTTCACTTCGGAAAACTGGAGCGCGGTAGCGACGAGAACGGCGAGTTCTATAAAATGAAGATTACAAACCATGTAAGTAATTTGATTCGGACCGATTCAACCAATGTAGCCCTGGGCCTAGTGGTCTCACAAAACGTGAAGGTTACCAGTTTCCAGGATTTACAGGCCATTCAGGCGCCCGGACTGAAAAATGTCCCTGCCTCTAGCGTGGTGTCGCCACAAGGCACCGTTCTTTACGGAAATAATACTTCCAACGAAGCGAAGCGGCTAAAGTTGGAGATTTTCTATACCAAACCAGACTAATACGATACACCTATGTGCGGAATTGTTGGATATATTGGAAACAGGGATGCATTTCCCGTCGTGCTCAACGGATTGAAACGATTGGAGTATCGAGGGTACGATAGCGCCGGTATTGCCTTGTACGACGGTACCGACATACAGATGTGCAAGACGCAGGGGAAGGTTGCAGACCTCGAAGCCAAAATCCAACAAAACATGCCCACCAAGGGTACTTTGGGCATCGGCCATACCCGTTGGGCAACCCACGGCGTTCCCAACGACGTAAACTCACATCCACATTATTCCAATAGTGGTGAGCTGGTAATTATCCATAATGGGATAATCGAGAATTACGCCTCCATTAAGAAGGAACTGAAAAAAAGGGGTTACACCTTTACTTCCGATACCGATACCGAAGTACTTGTTAACCTTATTGAAGACATCAAGATAAACGAAAAGGTAAAGCTGGGCAAGGCAGTACAGATTGCGCTCAACCAAGTGGTTGGGGCCTATGCCATCGCCGTTTTTGACCACAACAAGCCAGATGAAATCGTGGTCGCCAAGCTAGGGAGCCCTTTGGCAATTGGTATTGGCGATGATGAATTTTTCGTGGCGAGCGACGCTACCCCTTTCATTGAGTTTACCAATAACGCCATTTATCTTGAAGACGAGGAAATGGCAATCGTGCGCAGAGGGCGCGAGGTAAAAGTGCGAAAGATTAAGGGAGACAGTGTCGTGGTGCCCTACGTGCAGGAACTCCAGCTCAATTTGGAGCAGATTGAAAAGGGAGGATATGACCACTTTATGTTGAAGGAAATCTACGAGCAACCTTCCGTAATCAAGGATACCTATCGCGGTCGACTGCTATCGGACCAAGGCATCATAAAATTGGGCGGATTGGATGAGTACATCGAAAAATTCACCAACGCCAATCGAATAATCATCGTGGCCTGTGGCACCTCATGGCATGCGGGCCTCGTGGCCGAGTATATTTTCGAGGACCTAGCACGCATTCCCGTTGAGGTAGAATACGCCTCCGAATTTCGCTATAGAAACCCGATTATTACCGAAAAGGATGTTATCATCGCCATTTCGCAAAGTGGTGAAACCGCCGATACCCTTGCTGCCATTAAGTTGGCCAAGGAAAAGGGCGCGTTCGTCTATGGGGTTTGTAACGTGGTGGGCTCTACCATCTCGCGCGAGACGCATAGCGGTAGCTATACCCATGCCGGTCCCGAAATAGGGGTGGCCTCGACAAAGGCTTTTACCACGCAAATTACCGTATTGACAATGATTGCGCTGCGCTTGGCGAAGGTGAAAGGCACAATCTCACAGAGCGATTATATGATGCACCTTCACGAGCTCGAGACCATTCCGGCAAAAGTGGAGGAAGCCCTTAAGAGCGACGAGAATATCAAGAAAATTTCGGCGGTCTTCAAGGATGCGCGCAATTTTCTGTATTTGGGAAGAGGGTATAACTTCCCCGTAGCGTTGGAGGGAGCCCTTAAGTTAAAGGAAATTTCATATATCCACGCAGAAGGATACCCGGCCGCCGAGATGAAGCACGGGCCCATTGCGCTTATCGATGAGCAAATGCCGGTGGTAGTGATTGCGGTAAACAGCAACCATTACGAGAAGGTGGTTAGTAACATCGAGGAAATTAAGGCGCGCAAGGGGAAGATAATAGCCTTGGTTAGCGAGGGTGACACCGCCGTGAAGGAGCTTGCCGATTATGTTATGGAAGTGCCCATTACGCCAGAGGCCCTTTCGCCCTTGGTTACTACCATTCCTTTGCAATTGCTCTCGTACCACATAGCCGTAATGTTAGACCGTAACGTAGATCAGCCTAGGAACTTGGCCAAGAGCGTTACAGTGGAGTAATTTTTTGCAACCGGGGTGCTGCCATTGAATAAAATTCTATTTTTATTTGATGAAAATCATCAACCTTATTTCTGGACCGCGCAACCTCTCCACGGCCCTGATGTACAGCTTCGCCCAACGTGGCGATTGCCAGGTGCTGGACGAGCCATTTTACGGGCATTATTTGCACCACGCCAGACCGGCCATTCGGCATCCGTTCCAAGAGGAAATTATCATGACCATGGAGTTGGACGAAGCATCTGTTGTTCGTGGCATTGAGTTACTCGCACTGCGCACCCACGTTTTCGTGAAGGGCATGGCCCATCATTATATTTCAGATAGTCCTGATTTTATCTTGAATTGGGAAAACGTTATTCTCATTCGCCATCCTGAAAAATTGATAAGTTCCTTTTCCAAGGTCATTGAAGCCCCTAGCTTAGAAGATATTGGCCTCAAAAAGGCGGCACAGCTCTTTTCGTGGTTACATGAAAAGGGGAAGCCACCGTTGGTTATCGATAGCGATGAACTTATGCTCAATCCGGAGCGGTATCTCAGGAAGGTATGCGAGGCACTTCAATTGCCTTTTTCCGAATCAATGTTAAAGTGGGAAGAAGGCGGCATCCCGCAGGACGGTATTTGGGGCCCACATTGGTATGGAAACGTGCACCGCTCCACGGGGTTTCGCGTGCAACAGAACGAAAGTATTGCGCTACCTGACCACTTACGGTCTTTGCTAGCGAAGGCCCTGCCGCATTATGAAACGTTACGAAAACACATTCTCTTAAATAATTGATATGCTTCAGAAATTCGACGATCGCAATAAATCCATTCAGGTGTTCATCAAAGATAGGCTGTACTCGAGAGAGGAAGCCAAGGTATCGGTTTTTGACAGCTCGGTACAGGGCGGCGATGCCGTATGGGAAGGACTACGGGTGTATGCCGAGGGAGTTGTTTGCTTGGACAGGCACTTGGTTCGGCTCCTTGAGAGTGCAAAGACCCTGGCATTTACCGATATTCCTACAAAGGAATTTATAAAGGAGGCAATACGGCGCACGCTTACAGCCAATAATATGGAAACCGACACCCATATAAGGCTTACCTTAACCCGTGGCGAGAAAATTACCAGCGGAATGGACCCAAGGCTCAACCAGAACGGTTCGTGCCTAATCGTACTTGCCGAATGGAAACCGTTGGTTTACGACAACACATCGGGTATCAAGGTGCTGAGTGTAAGTCAACGCCGGAATGCCCCACAGTTCCTGGACAGTAAAATTCACCATAACAACTTGCTCAATAACATACTGGCCAAGATCCAGGCAAATGTGGCCGGCAAGGACGCCGGATTGATGCTGGACGAACGTGGATTTGTGGCCGAACTCAACGGCAGCAACCTTTTTATGGTAAAGGACGAAAAAATTTTCACCCCCTTTGCGCACGCTTGCCTGCCAGGCATTACGCGCCATACGGTGTTCGAGTTATGCAAGGCTAATGGTATTGAAACGCAAGAGGCAGACCTGACGCTATCCCAGTTCTACAATGCCGATGGGGTTTTCGCCACGGGCACCATGGGCGAACTGACACCGGTTGTTGAGATAGACGGTAGGACCATTGCAAGGGAAAATGCGATGCTAAACCGGGTGCTTCAATTGTTCAAAGATAACATTCGCAATTATTGCGAACCGGTCTAGGGAATACGGCTTCACAATTTCTGTGGGTTTACTTTAGAATAGCTGAAGATTGAAAAATTAGCTTTTTTCCGTTGTAATATTACAACAGAAAAAACTATCTTTGCACCGATTTTTAGGGGTAGGTATTTGCCCTCCTAACAGTACTAAAAAATAAACAGTTATATAATGTCACAAGTTACAGGAAAAGTTGCACAGATTATTGGCCCGGTAGTGGACGTTGCCTTCGAGAACGACGCAAAGCTCCCTAAGATTTACGATAGTCTGGAAGTGAACAATAACGGTACCATGTTGGTATTGGAGGTGCAATCGCATATTGGCGAGAACACCGTACGTACAATCTCAATGGACTCGACCGACGGTTTAAGCCGCGGTGTAGACGTGGTTGCCACGGGAGCGCCCATCCAAATGCCAATCGGCGAAGATGTGTACGGACGCTTGTTTAACGTAATTGGCGATGCCATTGATGGTATTGGCAACCTTCCTAAAGAAGGTGACAGCGGTTTGCCTATTCACCGGGAAGCTCCGAAATTCGAGGATCTTTCCACTTCAACCGAAGTGCTCTTTACCGGTATCAAGGTAATCGACCTTATCGAGCCTTATGCAAAAGGGGGTAAAATTGGACTTTTTGGAGGAGCAGGTGTTGGTAAGACCGTATTGATTCAGGAACTTATTAATAACATCGCCAAGGGCCACGGTGGTCTTTCGGTATTCGCCGGTGTTGGGGAGCGTACCCGTGAGGGGAATGACCTACTGCGCGAGATGTTGGAATCTGGAATTATAAAGTATGGTGAAGATTTTATGCACTCTATGGAAGAGGGCGGATGGGATCTGTCCAAAGTAGATAAACAGGCTATGAAGGAAAGTAAGGCTACTTTCGTTTTCGGCCAGATGAACGAACCTCCCGGAGCCCGTGCACGTGTGGCACTTTCAGGGTTAACGATTGCCGAATATTTCCGTGATGGAGCTGGCGATGGGCAAGGGAAGGACGTACTGTTTTTCGTAGATAATATTTTCCGCTTTACCCAAGCAGGTTCAGAGGTGTCGGCACTACTGGGCCGTATGCCATCGGCGGTAGGATACCAGCCTACCTTGGCCACCGAGATGGGTGCCATGCAGGAGCGTATTACATCGACCAAGAAAGGATCTATTACCTCAGTACAGGCGGTATACGTACCTGCAGATGACCTTACCGATCCGGCACCGGCCACAACCTTTGCCCACTTGGATGCCACCACGGTATTGTCGCGTAAAATTGCCGAGCTAGGTATTTACCCTGCGGTAGACCCCCTAGACTCGACATCACGTATCCTTACCAAGGAAATTTTGGGTGCCGAGCACTACAACTGTGCACAGCGCGTGAAGGAGCTTTTGCAGCGTTACAAGGAGCTGCAGGACATCATTGCCATTTTGGGTATGGAAGAACTTTCAGAAGAGGATAAAATGGCCGTACGCCGTGCGCGTCGCGTACAGCGTTTCCTTTCACAGCCGTTCCACGTTGCCGAGCAGTTTACAGGTATTCCAGGTGTGTTGGTTGATATTAAGGAAACCATTAAGGGCTTCAACATGATCATGGACGGCGAGTTGGATCACCTTCCAGAAGCTGCCTTTAACTTAAAGGGGAGCATCGAGGAAGCCATTGAAGCGGGCGAGAAAAGGCTCGCTGAGGCCTAATATTAGTATCGCGCCATGTGCCGTGGGCAATTTTTAGCTCCCGGCGCCTGCCGCCTAACTCATAACTTGAGAATATGTACTTAGAAATAGTAACCCCCGAAGCATCCTTGGTAAGCGGCGAAGTAGAATCGCTAACCGTTCCCGGCGTGGAGGGCGAATTCCAAATGCTGAATAACCACGCGCCCATTGTCTCTCTCTTGAGTGCGGGAAAAGTTAAGTTTCAGGGCAACCCGACCATCGCCGAAGGATTTGAAAACAAATTCAAAAAGGAAGGCGAAAAATGGGTGCTTGAAATTTCAAGTGGCACCTTGGAAATGAACAATAATAAGGCGATTGTACTGGCCGATTAAGTAGCGCCAGCATTCAGCTTACAGATAAAAACCCGTTTGGTTCGTGCCTAACGGGTTTTTCTTATTTTTCCCGATTTATCTTCCTATAAATGAGCATCCAATCCTGGGTGCCGGGCCGGTA
>NZQO01000066.1 GCA_002693605.1 Flavobacteriaceae bacterium | reverse complement strand
CCTGCGTCGCGGCCTGTGTAAATGCGAGTGCAATGTTGTTCACCTCTGCAAAGGTAAGCCAGTTCGCATTACTGCCCCAAGGAGAGGTAGAGGCCACTCGCCGTGTTTTGAATATGGTAGAGCAAATGGACAAGGAAGGGTTTGGCGGTTGTAGTAACACCGGTGCCTGTTACATTGAATGTCCGAAAGATATTTCATTAGAGAACATTGCCCGTATTAATCGGGAGTATCTCAAGGCGAGTATCGAAGCATAAATCGCTATTCATAAGTTACGAAAATTTCAAATCCCGCCAACTTGGCGGGATTTTTGCGTTTACCATATTCGATGTATGAAGAACCGAAAATAATTGTGCCCCGTTTTCGCGAAGAGGAAGGTTTTTACACCACCCGCAAACGCTCCCGGATAATGAGCAAAATCCGCAGAAAGGATACGAAGCCCGAATTGTTATTGCGTCGTGCGCTATGGCGCAAGGGTATACGCTATCGTGTAGATTCGAAGAAATTGCCCGGCCGCCCAGATATTTCAATCCGGAAATACAAGCTTGCCATATTTGTCGATGGCGAATTCTGGCACGGCTACCAATGGAACGAGCGAAAGCAAACCTTGAAGCGCAATAGGGATTTTTGGATTCCGAAAATTGAGCGCAATATGCAACGCGATAGAGAGGTAAACAGAACCTTAAAAGAAATGGGATATACCGTATTCAGATTTTGGGAAGGCGAGCTGAAGACCGATTTGAAGAAGTGCGTCAACGACCTCTTGGTACATATTCAGTTACGAGGAAATTGCCCGTAGCGACGCATTCTGCCCATCACTCGCCGAAAGATTTTTTAGGATGGTTTGGTTGAATTTCTTGACGTCGTATGGCTTTACGATAATATCTTTCATTCCCGCCCGGTAAATTTCGTGGCGCATCTCGGCCACCTCTACGGCGGTTAGCGCGATAATGGGCGTTGAATTGTTGAATTTTCGAATTTCCTTAGTGGCTTCAATCCCGTCCATTACTGGCATGTTGATGTCCATCAGTACCAAATCGAAATCACCTTGTTTTACGGCAGTTACCCCTTCCTGGCCGTTTTCGGCAAGGGTACAGCGCATTTCATTTTTCTCCAGTATCTTCCGTGTTACAATTTGGTTGATGCGGTTGTCCTCGACTACCAAGATCGATTTTCCAGAAAGTAATTGTACGTCTAAATGGAAGGGCTCTTCCTTAGCCGTACTTATATCGGCAATTTCATACTGTATCTCAAAGCTGAAGATAGAACCTACGCCCAGTTCGCTTTCAAGCCGAATGGTAGAATTTGAAAGTTCCAATAGTTTTCTAACAATGGGAAGCCCAAGGCCGGTACCCTGTTGGTGGTAGGTTTGCGACTCCACTTGCGAAAATTCATCGAAAACGCTTTCCTGCTTATCTTCTGCAATGCCAATACCCGTGTCCTTTACCTGGAACAACAAAGTGACGGAATCCTGCCGCTTCTTAACGGTCTCTACTAAAATGTGGATCTCGCCATTCTCTGTAAACTTGCAGGCGTTACCTATTAGGTTCATCAATATTTGCGAAAGCCGGACGGAATACCCCCGTAACGAAGTAGGGGTATTATCACCTATGGATACAAGAATGGTATTGCCATTTTGCAATCGCATGTACTCAAAGGAAGATACAATGGTTTGTACCAGCCTTTTTACATTGAAGACGCTCAGTTCTTCCTCCAGCTTTTTGGAATCTATCTTGTTCAGCTGCAGCACGTCGTTGATGAGCGCCAATAAATAATCTGCCGAGAACTTTAACGATTTCAGGTCGTCTTCGTGGTTCTTGAGCGATTCGTCCTCTAATAATATCGTGCTCAGGCCTATTACACCGTAGAGCGGAGTACGTAGTTCGTGGCTTACGGTCGAAAAGAAATTGCTCTTGGCGAGGGCCAATTTCTCGGCCTCTTTTTTAGCATTCAGGTATTCCCAGTTCTTGGTTCTCAGCCGACCTATCAACTTCTTGCGTTTCCAAAAGGCAACGAACAACCCGATAACCACGATAAGAAAGCAGGCAGTAACGATAATGAGGATGGTGTTGAGCTTCGATTTGTTGGTTACAATCTCTGCCTGAATCTGGTTTTTCAACTCTGCGTTCTCAACATCCTTCTTATATTCCGATAATTGGAACTTCGCCGAAACAGTTTCCGAATTTGCCTCGTTGATATTGCGCAAATTGGTTTCTAGGAAGGTGGCATACTTGGCCCGCGCCTGGTAGGCCTCCTTGAACCTGTCCTGGGCAAACAGGCTTTTGCTTAGTGCCAGATACGCGCTCTCTGCCTCTGCGGGTAGTTGTTCTTCCTCGGCGGCCGCGATAGCATTTTGCAGATAGCTATCGGCAAGGACGTAATTTTCCTTCGCCAGGTAATATTCACCGGTGAGAATATCGAGCCCTACGTGGTTAAAATGGTGCTTTTTGAATTCGTTTAACTTTCGGGCGTTTAGTATATGGTAATATGCCTTCTGAAAATTTTTCGCCTCGAGGGCGGTTATAATGGCATTAAAATGCGCGTCGGCAAGGCCAGCACTATCCTTAAGCTGCTCGAACGCCTCGATAGAACGGTCATGATAAACAAATGCCTTGGTATTGTTGCTGTCTATTTCAGAATAGAGATTGGCGAGGTCCATATAGGTTAGCGCCGCCACCGTGTCGTTTTTCGTGCGCTTTGCGTAGGCAGTCGCTTTTTGAAAGCTTTCACGCGCCAAGGTAGTATCGCGTAATGCCAGGTAGTCGTAGCCCAAGTTGCGATATCCTTGGTGGATGAAATAATTGTTCTGTTCAGCTAGCGCCTTTTTCAAGAGCGTGATGTTGAGCCGTAGTGAATTTTGGTAGTCTCCTCGATTGTAATAGATATCGGCAGATTCCTCTAGTTCGGTAAAGGTAAAATCACGATAGGGCCCGAGCGAATCTTGCGCTATATCTCTCTCTTGGGCAAAAACGAAAAAACCTGAAAAAAAGAGTAAAAAAAGTAGAATTCTTTTCATTGAGGACAGGTTAATACCACCACAAGGTACGGTTTTCCGCGAAATTTTCAGCCTCCCTATGCGGAATTATGTTTGTCTAGAAGGCGCTATATCCGTATTTTTAAGAGATGATATCGAAACTTCCCAATACCTCCACGAGCATATTTTCTGTAATGAGCCAAATGGCCCTAACGCACAAAGCTATAAATCTCTCACAGGGGTTTCCAAATTTCGCAAGCGACCCAACGCTAATTGCCCTAGTGTCCAATGCCATGCAAGCAGGATTCAACCAATACGCGCCGTTGGCGGGCGATATGGAATTGCGCGAGCAAATAGCGCTGAAAACCCATAGGCTCCATAACCGGAGGTACACGCCCGAATCGGAGATCACCGTTACCACCGGGGCTACCCAAGCTATTTTCACGGCTATTGCGGCGACTATACGGCGGGGCGACGAAGTTATCGTTTTTACCCCCGCCTACGATTGTTATGAGCCCACGGTAGAATTGTTCGGCGGAAAAACGGTGGCGGTGCAGATGCGGTCTCCCAACTTTGCCCCCGATTGGGACGCGGTGGCCGATAAGATTACCGACCGAACGAAGATGATTATCATCAACTCGCCGCACAACCCAACTGGTGTAATTTTTTCAGAAAGTGACATGTTAGCGTTGCAGGCCTTGGTTGAAAAGCACGATCTCCTTGTAATAAGCGATGAGGTGTACGAGCACATCACTTTTGATGGGAACACCCATTTAAGTGCCGCGCGGTACGAGGCGCTTACCGCGCGCAGTTTCATTACTGCCTCCTTTGGAAAGACATTCCACAACACCGGGTGGAAGCTAGGATGTTGCCTAGCCCCGAAAATGTTGATGGACGAATTTCGAAAGGTGCACCAATTCGTGGTTTTCTGCGTCAACCACCCGGTGCAGAAGGCCTTGGCCACCTATTTAAAAACCCCTTCACATTATCTGGGGTTGCCGGCATTTTATCAGGAAAAGCGCGATCAGTTCATAAAGTTGATTGAAGATTCCAGATTTTTGGTGCGCCCTTCGCAGGGCACTTATTTTCAGTTGTTGGACTTTTCAGAAATAACCGACGAAAATGATGTCGCCTTTGCCGAGCGACTTACCAAGCAGCACGGAGTGGCGATGATCCCCACCTCCGTTTTCAACGACAATGGAGAAGATTACAAGCAGTTGCGTGTTTGTTTCGCCAAAACCGATGACACCCTGGAGCGGGCTGCTGAAATTTTAAATGCGATTTAGGCTGGGTTTTATTAGAATAATCCGTCATCCAGAATATTTTATGTGGTATTGTTTTTATAATTTTATGCAATGAACGAAGCGCTTTTTACCGCCATACGCAATCAGAATCATGAAGAGGTTACCCGGTTGCTGGAACAGGATCCCGATCTGGTGAACCAACGCGATGGCCGCGGTTATACCCCACTTTTGTTGGCTACTTACTACGGTTTGGAGAAGATTTCCGGTACCATTCTCAGTTATCCGCAAGATGTAGACGCCCAAGATGCTTCTGGCAACACTGCCTTGATGGGAGTTTGCTTCAAGGGCAACCTTGCCATTTCCAAGCTTTTGCTGGAGCGTGGGGCACAACCCAATGTAACTAACTTTAACGGCGCCACCGCCCTTATCTTCGCTGCCACCTTCGGAAAGAAAGAGATTGTATCCTTGTTGCTCGCGCATGGCGCCAACCCTGAAATCGCTGACGAAAGCGGCAAAAAGGCCATTGACCATGCCAATATGCAGGGAATGCGGGAAATAGCCGAAATGCTCCAAAAGGCATAATATCTAAAATCCAAGCATTGATTACTCCCTACGACGATACCTATTTTATGAAAAAGGCCCTGCAGGAAGCGCAGGAGGCCTATCGGAAAAATGAAATACCCGTAGGTGCGGTAATCGTCGTTGAAAACCAAATTATTGCACGTGCCCATAACCTAACGGAGACGCTGCACGATGTAACCGCCCATGCCGAGATGCAGGCCATTACGGCCGCTGCCAATTATCTTGGGGGTAAGTACTTGAAGGGATGCACCCTTTACGTAACCCTAGAACCTTGCCAAATGTGCGCCGGGGCCTTGTATTGGAGTCAAATTTCGAACATTGTGTACGGGGCCCGAGACGAGCATCGCGGGTGCATTGCGTATAACACCACCTTGCATCCAAAGACAGAACTTCGGGGCGGTATTTTGAAAGAGGAGGCTGCCGGCCTGCTAAAACGTTTTTTTATTGAAAGACGAAACTTAAATTAAAAAAACCCGCTGTGACAGCGGGTTTTTTCTTTTTTGGCGGTTGTAAAGATATATCTTAATCGTGGATAACGCGAACTTGTCCCGCTACCATCCCTTTTCTTCCTTCTTCTTCAACATATTCTACGCGATCACCTTCATTAAGGTTTTGTCCGTTTAGGCCGGTTACGTGCACAAAAATGTCTTTACCGGTTTCATCGTTGGTGATGAAGCCATAGCCTTTAGCTTCGTTAAAAAATTTTACTGTTCCTTCCATTGTAATAAAAAAAATATGAATTAATAATAACTCAAAGGTAAGATATTTCTATGTTGAAATGTTAACAAAAAGTGAATTTTTTAAAAAACCAACTGATTTACAGCTTTTTCTCCCGTCCCTTATCGCGCATCTTATCTAGGTTTTCCTTCGTTAACATATAATCCTTGAAATTTCGCTTTCTCCAACGGTGGTAGATAAAAATAGGCATCCATACAAAAAATAGCATCGCGATGGAGCCGCCTATGCAAAATTCGCCAAGGGTATAATCTTCCTCGCGAATGTAGAATCCGAAGGACACGCCCCCGGCGATTATCATGAAAAGTAGTAGTAGAAAAAGTCTCATTGCTTAAGGGAAAAATCGATTAATTTTCTGCGATAGGCCGTCAGCAGTTTCGATTTTGAAACGAAGCCGTGATACTTCCCTTCCGAAACCACCGGTAAGTTCCAAGCGCCAGTGCGTTGGAACTTGCCCATCACATCGGTCATTTTATCAGTTTCCAAATGTATAATTTCCGGCGGGTTTTGCATAAGTTCTGCAGCGGTAATTTCCTGGTAAAGGCTTCGATCGAACATAACGGGCCGCAGGTCGTCCAGCAGGATAACGCCTACCAATCGCTCAGACTCCCTTTCCAAAACGGGGAAGATATTTCGGTTAGACCGGATAATGGCTTGATTTATTATCTCTTCGAGCACCATGCCCGGATGCACGGCCACGAAATTTCGCTCAATAACCGTTTGTAGGTCCATTAAGGTCAAAACGGCGTGGTCTTTATTATGGGTGATGAGCTCGCCTTTTCGACCCAACTCCATAGCATATACCGAGTGGGGGACAAAATATTTGGTAAGCGCGAAGGCAAGGGCTGAGGTAATCATCAGCGGCAAGAACAACTCGTAACCTCCTGTTACCTCAGCGATCAAGAAAATGGCGGTTAACGGGGCGTGAAGGACCCCCGCCATTAGGCCTGTCATTCCTACCAAGGTGAAATTACTTTCGGAAATGGGGTGGTTCAAAAAATCGAGTGCATTTACGGTCTTGGCAAAGCAATACCCCATAATACTTCCCATAAAAAGTGTCGGTGAGAAAATTCCGCCAACGCCCCCGGCACCGAAGGTGAGCGAGGTGGCGATTACCTTAAATAATACTAGGCCGCTTAGCAAGGCGATTACCACCCACACATTTTTCACATCCCAGCGAAAGATGTTATTCTCAAGAGCCCTTTCAGGGTTGCCTTGCACCAAATTGTTTATTACGTCGAACCCCTCCCCGTAGAGTGGCGGAATAAAATAGACCAACACGCCAATACCCAGCCCGCCCAGAACCAAACGTTTAAGGGGCGATCCAATTTTTTCGAATAATTTTTGTAGCCTTTCATAGGTTTCCGTAAAGTAAACCGACACCATCGCTGCGATTACGCCCATGACCATATAGAAGGGTAAATCGGAAAAGGTGAATTCATCCTCAATTTCAAAGGGCAGCAGGATGTCATTTCCGAAGAAAAAATAAGAAGTTATGATAGCCGACACAGATGCCAGCAACAGCGGAATTAGGGAAGCCAAGGTGAGGTCTAGGCTAAATACTTCAATGGCGAAGATAATGGCGGCAATGGGCGCCTTGAACATGGATGACATCGCCCCGGCCGCCGCACAGCCAATCAATAGGGTGCGTGTTGCCTGGTTCATATGCAGAAAGCGTGACAGGTTTGAGCTTATTGCAGCACCCGTGGCCACGGTCGGGCCTTCCAATCCTACCGATCCGCCGAAGCCCACCGTAATGGGGGCGGCAAGTAGGCTCCCGAACATCTGGAAGCGCCGCATTATTCCCTTTTTCTTTGCTATCGCGAACAACGTGGCGGGGATCCCCTGCGCCATTTGTTGACGAATTACGAATTTGGTGAGCAAATACACCAGGCCCAGGCCAATTATGGGAAATATGAAGTAGAATGCGTGGTGGTACTCCTCAATAAGCTTACCCTCCAGCAGCAATTGAATAAAGTGGGTGCCGTTCTTGATGAGTACGGCACCTACACCAGATAGAAATCCCACGATAATGCTAACCAACAGTATAAATTGGCGCTGCGGAATGTACTTTAGCCGCCAAATATAAAACCGTTTTAAGAGCGATGGCTTGGGCATATGGCTTCCATTAAAAAATCCTGCGGAGTGCAGGATTTTAAAATTACAATTTTTTTAGATTGAGTTGCAAGTGCAACTCATCCAATTGATCGCTATCAATAGGGGCGGGTGCGTCAATCATTACATCACGCCCCGCGTTATTCTTCGGAAACGCGATAAAATCGCGAATGGTTTCCTGTCCGCCCAAAATCGCTACCAAGCGGTCCAGGCCAAACGCGATGCCCCCGTGCGGCGGCGCCCCGTACTGAAAAGCATCCATGAGGAACCCGAACTGTGCCTTGGCCTCCTGTTCCGAAAAGCCGAGGTAGTCGAACATCTTGGCTTGCACCTGTTTGTCGTGAATACGTATGGAACCACCGCCAATCTCATTTCCGTTCAGCACCAAATCGTACGCATTGGCCTTTACGGCAGCAGGGTTTGTCTTTAACAATTCCAGCTGTCCCGGCTTTGGCGCGGTAAACGGGTGGTGCATGGCGTGGTAGCGCTGCGTCTCCTCGTCCCACTCCAGGAGCGGGAAGTCAACCACCCAGAGGGGGGCAAACTCGTCCGATTTACGAAGTCCCAGGCGCGAGGCCAACTCCATGCGCAGCGCGCTAAGTTGGGTGCGGGTTTTATGGGTTTCGCCAGAGAGCACTAAAATAATATCACCAGGGGTGGCACCCGTAGCCTCTGCCCATTTTGCGAGGTCCTGCTGGTCGTAAAATTTATCGACAGACGATTTGTAGCTGCCATCTTCGTTACAGCGCACGTATACCATGCCAAGGGCACCAATTTGCGGGCGCTTTACCCAGTCAATTAATTGGTCTATTTCCTTCCGCGTCATTCCATTTCCCTGCGGAACTGCGATGCCCACGACCAATTCGGCTTGGTTGAACACATTGAAATCCTTGTGCTGTGCTACGGCGTTCAGTTCGCCGAATTCCATTCCGAAGCGGATATCCGGCTTGTCATTTCCGTAGCGCCTCATCGCCTCGTCATAAGTTATACGGGCAAATTCGTCCACCTCGACCCCGTTTATTTCCTTCAGAAGGTGCCTTGTAAGCCCTTCGAATGTCTGGAGAATATCCTCCTGTTCCACAAACGCCATCTCGCAGTCTATCTGTGTAAACTCCGGTTGCCGGTCGGCGCGAAGGTCTTCGTCGCGAAAGCACTTTACAATCTGGAAATACTTGTCCATACCTCCCACCATCAACAACTGCTTGAAAGTTTGTGGCGATTGGGGCAGAGCGTAAAATTGGCCTTCGTTCATTCGCGATGGTACCACGAAATCGCGGGCGCCCTCGGGCGTCGATTTTATAAGGTAAGGCGTTTCCACCTCAATGAAATTCTTTTGAGAAAGGTAATTGCGCACGGCCATGGTTACCTTGTGCCGAAACACTAGGTTGCGGCGCACGGGCTGCCGGCGAATGTCCAGATAGCGGTACTTCATTCGTAAGTCCTCGCCGCCATCGGTATCGTCCTCGATGGTAAATGGAGGCGTGAGTGATGCATTGAGGATTGAAATTTCAGAAACGAGAATCTCGATATCTCCCGTAGACATATTGGGGTTCTTGCTCTCGCGCTCAATCACCTTGCCGGTAGCCTGAATAACGAACTCACGGCCCAGTTGCGAGGCTTTCTCCATCACATCCTTCGGGGTGCGCTCCTCGTCGAAGATAAGCTGCGTAATGCCGTAGCGATCCCGGAGGTCCACCCAAACCATAAAGCCCTTATCGCGTGTTTTTTGTACCCAACCCGAGAGGGTAACCACTTCATTTATATGCGCGGCGCGTAACTCGCCGTTGGTGTGCGTTCTGTACATGACTGAAATTTAAGTGGTGCAAATTTAAAAAGATAAAAGCTATTGGATGATTTTTAGGGAGTTATTTTGGCCGGTTCATATCCTGTTGAAAAGAATTTAACCAATGTTTGGAATTAATACGGATAGTTTAAAATAACTTCACTAAATTCGAAGGATTAACAATAAACCCACAATTATGAAACAAAACAACGCTAATCGCAATAGGCTACTGTTGCTATTATTAATCTTTCCCAGCTTGGTATTTGCCCAAGTCACTCTAACCGGGGTGGTAAACGGGGAACGAGGCGACACCGTGCCGTTCGTCAACGTTATTGAAAAAGGGACCACCAATGGCACCACAACTGGGATGGAGGGATCCTTTACCATAGAAGTGGCTAGCTTGCCAACGGTCTTGGTATTTAGCTCGCTAGGTTATGAGACCTTGGAATTTCGAGCCATAGACAGGACCCCGATTGATGTTACCTTGGGGGAATCTGCACAGGCCCTCGAAGAAGTTGTAGTGACAGGTCTGGCAACTTCGGTT